>CAMJRX010000050.1 GCA_946408355.1 uncultured Selenomonadales bacterium | reverse complement strand
CTCATAATACACTTACTATATCACTTTTTACCCTTTATGAACACCTGTTCTTAAAACATAATACGCTTAAGTAATAACCCGTGCAGAAAATTTCCGCAACGGGCAAAAAGATTTTTAAAATTTTATAATAAGCGACGTGTATATTCAATTACTAAATCACGGAATTAATCACCTAAATTTATGTATTGTTAATTTTGTAAAAGTATTACTTAAAAGCTACGCACCTTTTAATAGAGGTTGGTAAAAAGTTCAAACTATCCTTAGTTGATGTTTGACTAATTTTTTGGTATTATAAATTTAGACAAAGAAAACCATTCTTACTTGTTTCAACCATGTTTAAGGAGCTTTTTATATGGATAGTTTTATTTTTGACTTGCAAAGATTTGCCGAAGTAACAATAAGTGCAGGTGGAACTCGCGAATTTGACGGCGTGACTTACAAGGCAACTAGCAACGCTGTTCTAAATCTTGACGACGACGGAAAAGTTTCGGGACTTGCAAGCGGCTCCGTCACGGCGACTATAACTAGTGCTACGGATTCCCCAACTGTAACTTTCAACGCCACCAACAGCGCAACTAATTTCACTGCAACCAGCGACGGCAAAGTTATCTCGGCAAAAATGGTTCTTCCGCTTGAGATTATCAGCGGCGAATTCACTTTCGACGGTAGCACACTTTCTATCACTGCCGGTTCCGACCTCGCTATCATAGACACGAAAGGCGATTACTCTTTGCGCAACGAAAATCATTTTGTGTACGATTCAACCTACACTTTCAGCGGCGCAACCATGACTTCCGACGCTCAACAAGTAAACAGCCACTTTGTATTGAGTAACGGCACCGATACTAGAAAACTGGACTTGGTACAGCTCGGCAAGGTTATCAACAACTTCACCGAACGCGGCTTTACTCTCGTTAAAGGTTCAAGTGAGGTTATGTATATCGGCGGCTACACTTTAACGGCGACTGCTGTCAACGACGACGCGGGTTTGAATATCGAACTCGGCGCAAACGGCATTACCCTCGTTCCAAATTCCAATGACGGCGCACTTAATGTAGCTTTAACTCGCGGCGACACGGAAATTATTTCGGGCGAATTGGAATGCATAAGCGGCTCAATCACTTTGGGCTATGACAATGCAGTCACCTTCGAGAAAGATACGAGCTTTAACTTTACACGCAACGGCTATACTTTGACGGCAACAACAACCGACAAGGCAACTACTGCTATTGCTTTGACGGACAAAGGAATTTCCTTCACGCCGGGTGAAAACGACGGCGGCTTAAAACTTTTGCTCAGAAAGGGCAACAAAACCATTTTCGACGGCGAACTCAACGTAAGCGGTGGTACAATTACTTTCGACGCAACCACGCAAAAATTTTCCTTCACCAAAGACACCAATGTTTCAATTTCTTTAGGCGATGATAATTCGCGGCAATTTGACTTTAAAGTTGTTGGCGGCAACGCAAGCTTTAAAGTCGAGGCGGACGGCTCCGGCAAATTCAAAATCACGCCCGATAAAAATGACGGTTCGCTCAATATTACGTTCAAAAGTGACGACGACTCTTTGAGTGCCAACGTTAAAGTTTTAAGCGGCTCATTCACTTTGGGCGGAGGCGGTTCGATTACCGTTGGTAAAGATACTGAACTGCAAATTAAATTCTCCGATGATTATATTATTAACTTCAAGGCAACCGACAACGCGGGTGGCAAAATTTCTCTCGGTTCCGACGGAATTACTTTTGCTCCGAACTCTAAAGACGGCGGCTTGAAACTTTCTGTTACTCGCGACGGACAAACGCGCAGTGCAAGCCTCGACGTTACAGGCTCAGTTACTTACAAGCTTGACGGCTCAATTTCGTTGACTAAGGGAACTGTTGTTAAAAATGTTTTTGACGACGGCAATATCTTAACCATAACCGCAAACACTGACGCTAGCGGCTCAATGGTTTTTAATCCGCAAACCGGCTTGACTATCACGCCTACAACAGCCGACGCGATCACCGTTTCCTTGAAGACGGGCAATTTAGAAGTCGTCAAAATCACGTCAATCACCGGCTCAATCACTTACAGCGGCGGCATTGTCACGGCTAGCGACGGCACTAAAATTCACGTAATCTATCAAGAGGGCGACTACGCAACAGTATCAACTGCTGGTGGCACAACGTCCGTTAAATTCGGCACCGACCGCGCTACTTACACTGCTAACAAAGGTGCTACGCTCACAATCAATTATCTCGACGACCTCACTAATTGGGAATTGAAAAATGGTACGCTGATTGGTATTTATAACGACGCCGCGATTTTGTCCAAAGGCTCAATTTTCAACGGCAAAGGTGAGGAATTTATATTCCGCCTCGAAACTGCCGGCGATTACATAATCAACGGTATAAACATTAAAACTTCTTCCGATAACGTCGAAGTCATGCCAACTAATTATGATACCATTCAATTTGCGGCGAACGCGGGAATTACAATTTCAGCAACAGAAGATAATGCTTTACGTTTCAATCTTGTCGACGGCGGAAAAATTAAGATTACCACGGCCGAGAGCGGCAACTTCGGAATAAGTAGCGGATCTATAACTTTCGACGACGGAAAAATTTCCATAACCAAAGGCACGACCATTTCTTTGACGCAAGGCGAGCGAATTACTACATTTACCGCCGATAAAGATATTTCTGCGCCTTACAAAATCGAAGAGGATATTTATTACTTCACGCTTGACGATGCAACTGCGAATGTTTCCATTGCTCAAAGCGGACAAACGGTTTTATCGGGCGATTTGGAAATTAACGGCGTGTTCAGTTACAGACCGGAAACGGGCACTTACGGCTTGACGGGCGCGAATAGTTCACACGGCAACGGCAAGAATACTTCCTTGCAATTCACGCTGAAAGGACAAAATGCTACTTACGCTTTCAAGACTGAAACGAATGATACAACCGTTGTATTTATTCCCAGCTACACCGACGGCAAATTTGAAGTTAACTTCCCGAATAAAGCTAAACACGCGATGAAGTTTACCGTTAGCAAAGACGGACAAACGGTTTTTGAAAACAAGGTAGCTATTGATGGTAAAGTTGGCTTTGACACCGCTACGCAAGAACTTTCTTTGGCTAAAGACACGGTCCTGACATTCACGCAGGGCAATAACGTAATGACGATTACTGCTGTTGATGACGCGGGCGGCAAGTTGAATATAGTTGACGGCGGCTTGAGATTTGCTCCAAACGAAAACGACGGCGCACTTGAATTAAATTTCGTCACCACAGGACGCAAGGCAAATGTAAATGTCAACGGCGCGATTATCTTCGGCGAAAACAACAAAATTTCACTCGAAGACGGCACGAAAGTAACTTTCGATTGGGAAGACGGCACTGTCCTCAAATTGACTTCCACAGGCTCGACAGGTTCAATCGGCTTGGACAAAAAGGGAATTAAAATCACCTCCGAAGACGAAAACCTTTCCATTGACTTGACGACCAACACCGGCGACCAAAGTCACTTAAGCGGCATAAAGGGCACCATTTACTACAACACGGGTAAAGTTTCATTTGACGACAACTCGACGATAACGGCAACGACTACGCTTGGTGGCGAACCAATTTTAATTACGCTGAAGACAATCGGCGGCACGGGGCACCTTGACTTTGCTGATAATGGCATTGTCTATTCGGCGGATACGGGCGCAATGCAAATCACTTGGTCTAAAGACGACTTGGAAAGCACGTTTACTGTTAACAGCGGCTCCGTTCAAATTGGGCACGGTTTATTCCAAATCGCTAAAGGTACCAACCTTGCAACCGACCTTAAAAATTTTGTTCCCGCGCTTTACTTCACGACGAGCGAGGCGGGCACTTACACAATCAACGGGCAGAAAATCACGACAACCGCCAAAAATATTTCTATGACTGCCACCGATGATTACATGACGTTTAAGACGAGCGACGACGCTGTAAAATATAACGGCATGAATTTTGCGGGCGCGGGAAATGTCAGCCTTACAAGTGGCGGCGTTGTATTGGGCGCGGGCGTCGAGGCGACGGGCTTTGGCGTGGATAAATCTTTTATTTTGACGGAGGCGGGCAATGTCACTGCCGATGCGAGAATTTTTGAATTAACAGAAGATGTTCCGACGGGAATCACTGTTACGGGCGCGCAGGACGGATTTATTTTCTCCAGAACGAATACCGAAGAGAGCGAAGCACGGTTCGACACGCCCAATCCCGATAACATTGGCAAAATCTTTACTGAAGAATTTTTCCTCACTAACGACGACAGTTATCGAATTCAAACGGACTTGCTCGGCTTGCAACAGATTATCGGCGTATCGGCTCCCGTGACAATTAAAGGCGGCGCAACTTTTGACGGCGAACCGGAGGAAACTGTTTTCGACGCTGTAACTGATAATGAGGGCGTCTTTACTGTTGGCGATAAAACGTATACAATAAGCGGCGACGACATCGTTGCAATAAAAACAATCTTTAATTCTTCCGTTGAGGCGGCAAGAGGTTTCGATAGCTTAAGCGGCACAGTTAGCGGCGATTTCACTGCGCACGAAGTTTCAATCAACGGTAGCTCTTCGGCGGTGCAAGCTTTCGGTGATACCGACATTAGCATTGTTGCTGACGAAAACGGCTTTGAAATTTCCGGACTCGACGACGGCGCAAGCTTAAAAGTTGCGGCAACGGATACTTACGTCGTTAATAATACAACGATTAATGCGAACGGAGGCGATTATATAATGGGGCTTGATAATGGTGCAGCTCTTTATGGCGTGAACAATGACACGCTGATAACTGGCACCGAAGATGCCGACTACATAATTAACAGCGGCGAAAACGTGACGATAAACGCGCTGGGCGGCAACGATTCCATTTCCAACAGCGGCGACAACGTTACAATCGACGCGGGCACGGGCGACGATTTAATTTCTTTAAGTGGCGGAGCGGCTCTTGTTACTTATGCGGAAGGCGACGGCAACGATACGATTTACGGATTTGATTCAGACGCGACACTTTCTCCCAACAGTACATATAAAACGCAAGTCAGCGGCAACGATTTAATTGTCACAATCGGCGACAGTAAAATAACTTTGATAGACGCGGCGAATTTGGAGTTACCCAACATTGCGTCGAGTAGTCCGATTGTGCAAGTGGTTGAAGCGATTTTGAAACGCACGGCGGCAGGTTATCCCGTAATAGCAGGGTTTGTTTTCAGTCCGGAAGAAATTACCGGTCCTGAACCGACAAATTATTCTACTAAAGAAGATTGGACTATCACGTCAGCGGACAATCTGGAACTGTACGGCGTCCACTACACGCCCGAAAATTCAAATGACAAATGGGTTGTTTTGGTTCACGGCTACGGTTGCAATTACGAGTCAATGAATCCTTTCGCGACTTTCTATCTTGCCAATAATTACAATGTCTTGATGATAGACCAACGCGCCGCAGGAAAATCTGAAGGTACATGGTTAACGATGGGCGTTGCAGAAAGTCAAGACGTTGCTCTTTGGACGCAGGAAATTGCCAGTCGTTATCCCGATTCTAAAATTACTTTGCATGGCGTAAGCATGGGTGCGGCAACGGCACTGCTCGCCGCCGCGCGCTCCGATATTAAAAACGTCACGTCGATAGTTGAGGATTGCGGCTACAGCGATGTTCTGAAAACTTTCGATACGATAGTATCAAGCCACCCTGAACTTGTAGCACTGGGTATATCGTCAGAAATAATACCGCTTACAGACCCTGTCGCCGAAAGTTTGACGGGCTATTACTTGCACGACGCCGCCCCGATTGACTCAATCGCTACTGTAAAAAAGCCGACGCTGTTTATTTCGGGCGATGATGACGGTGTTGCTCCGGTCAGCATGCTCCACGAACTTTACGACGAGTCGGGCGCAGAAGTCAAAGAAAAATTTATCGTCAAAGGTGCAGGGCACGCGCGAGCCGGCTTGAATGACCCCGTTGGGTACAGCAACGCCGTGTTCAGATTCGTTGCCGAAGCAAACGGCGAAGGTTGGGACACTGAAAACATTGCCGACAATATTTCTCTGCGCGGCACCAAATATAATGACACGCTCTCAAACACCGGCGATAACGTCACAATCGACAGCGGCGAAGGCGACGATTACATTTCCAACATAGGCGATACCATTTCAATTGCGGGCGGCGAGGGTAACGATACCATTTACAATCACGGCGACGACATTACAATCGACGCGGGACTTGGTAATAATGTAATCAGCAACAACAGCGATAACGTCGTATTCATTTGGAGCGGTGGCAACGATACCATAACCGGTTTCAAAGAAGATTCCATTCTCTCGTTGGGCAGTGACTTTTCCACGCAACAAAGCGGCGACGATGTTATTGTTACCGTCGGTGATTATAACATTGTTTTAGAGGGCACAAGCTCTTTGGACGATCTGAATATCTTGAAAACAGGCGTCACAATCAATAACGTTAATAATGATTCCTTGATAAGCGGCACCAACATTAACGATAGCATTTCCAATTACGGAACTAACGTTACGATTCAAGCACTCGGCGGTATGGATACCATATTCAACGGAAGCTCGAATTCGACAATCGATGCGGGCACGGGCAATGACAGCATAAGCAATTACAGTCCACAAGGCATATTGTTAGCCGATAACGTCTCGATTAACGCGGGCGCGGGCAACGACACGATAAGAAATGAACATGCCTATAACGTGACACTCGTCGGCGGCGCAGGTGACGATAAAATAATCGTTGTCACCGGCAACCATACGACTATTGACGGCGGCGCGGGTAATGATACGATTTTGGGCGAAACGTTAGAGGGCGAATCTTCTACTTGGGCGATGGGCGGTTATGCCAACATTAATGGCGGCGATGGTGACGATTACATTGATCCAATCTTTAGCGATTCGGCGTCGATTATGGGCGGCGAAGGTTACGACACAATCATTAATGAGGGCAACTACTCAACGTTAAACGGCGGCGCGGACAATGATATTATCAGTCTGCACGGTGCCTCGCTGGAAGGTAACGTTATTAAGTACGAGGCTGGCGACGGCAACGATACCATTTACGGCTTTAATGAAACTTCTAAGCTTAGCATAACCGCAGGCACGGAATATTACACAGACGTAAGCGGCGATGATGTTCTGGTTTATGTCGGAGAAAATACAATTACAATCGTGGGCGGCGCAAGTTTATCGACAATCAACATAACTAACGAAGAAACACAAGCCCTCAACATTAGCAATACAACGAACAATACTTTAATCACCGGCACCGAACTTGCCGACACGATTCAAAACAGCGGCGAAGGCGTCACAATCAGCGGCAAGGCGGGCGACGACTCGGTTATCTCAAGTGGCGCGGACGTTTCAATTCACGGCGGCGCGGGCAATGATTCAATCGAAAACAGCGGCGCAAATGCCACAATACTTGGCGAATACGGCGACGATAAACTTTCCAACACCGCCGATAATGTTTTGCTCGAAGGCAGCTACGGTAATGATACGATTACAAACAGCGGCTCCAATGTCACGATTAGCGCGGGCACAGGTTATAATTATACTTCAAACACCGGCGATAACGTCCTGTTCAACTTTGGGGGCGGTCTCGATACCATTTACGGGTTCAATGAAACTTCGACGCTCTCTGTTGGTTCCGCTGATTACGAAACTTTAGATGGCATAAAAAATATTCTCGTCTCCGCCGGCAATGATATAGTTGTCTTAAAAAATGCCTTCCTCACCAACGACAGCATTAACATTAACGGCAATACGATTGAAGTTGAAGATAAAGTAATTTACTTAATGCCCGGCGGCGATGACGTTTTAATCGGCAGGAGTAATGTCAGCATAGTTAGCGGCACGGGCGACGACCGAATCAGCTTGACGAGCGACGCAAGTAACAATGTGATTCAATACGCTCAAGGCGACGGCAACGATACCATTTACGGTTTCAACGATACGTCGGAGCTTTCCATTTCGGGCGATTATTCCTCTGTAAAATCCAGCAACAATGTTATCTTTAAAGTTGGCAACGATTCAATTACGGTAGTCAACGCGGGCAGTATGATTGACGACAAAATCGTATTGACAGAAAAAGGCTCAACCACTCTTGACGGCAAAGTCTTTGAACTTACTGAAAACGTTTCCAGAGGCGTAACCATAGCGAGCGTTAAAGACGGATTTACTTCGGGCGTAACACATTCCGATGGCTCAATTTTCGTTGAAAAGTTTATCGCTAA
Organism: uncultured Selenomonadales bacterium; assembly: GCA_946408355.1. Lineage (GTDB taxonomy): Bacteria > Bacillota > Negativicutes > Selenomonadales > Selenomonadaceae > Quinella. The sequence goes on along the minus strand of CAMJRX010000050.1, from coordinate 9,389 downwards.
GGGCGACGACAGCTATAACGTACAGATTGATTCCGAAGGCTTGCAGACAATTAGAGGTATAGACGCAGGCACGAAAGTTACGAGCAGTGCGACCGAAGACGGCGAGACGGCAGAAAATGAAGTTTATATCGTCACCGAGAGCACGGGCGAATACACGCTAAACGACATTAAACTCACGACGACCAAAGACAACGCCAACATTCTGCTTTACAGTGACGTCCTGGTATTTGACGCAGAGGCGGCTGAATTCGACGGCAAGACCTTCAAAGGCGATGGTCAAGCAGGAGTCAGCGTCGACGCAGCCATAGTTGGTAAGGACGTTTCTGCGACGGGCTTTAATGTCGGCGAGGTCTTCGGCTTAATGCAGGAGGGCACGTCCACAGTCGACGGGCAAGTTTTCGAGCTGACAGAATACATTCCAGACGCCATAACGATAGCGGGCGCGGATGGCGGCTACACGTTCAGCCATGTAATCACCTTGAAAGAAGCAACCCAAAATAATGTACCGAGCAGTTATATCGGCAAAACCTATTCGGAAAATGTTGTCGTGGAAGGCGACGACAACTACATCTTGCAAGCAGATTCGTTCGGCTTTAGAAAAGTAAGCGGTGTGTCGGACGGCGCGTCGATTAACGGCGGCGACACGAGCATTGACGGCAACCATAACGACAAATATGCTCAAGGCGGACAATATTTCTACATAGACACCGACACCGAGGGCGACTTCACGTTCGGCCAGAAGACTTACAACATCAGCGGCGACAATAACGTCGAGATTGAGGCGGACTTCTATCCGACTTATGCTTACGTCAGAGGCGTAAAGAATTTGGAAGGCACGGTTAGCGGCAACTTCGCGGGCGATGTATTTTATATCAACGGTAGCAAAAATCCGATTCTGATTTACGGCGACGATTCAATTAAAGTTGTCGGTTCCTCAAGCGGCACGGAACTTTTAGACGTTAGCGACGGCGCGACGTTAGCGAGTCTGGGCGGTGTCAGCGAAGTTCACACGGACACGGAAGGCGAATTTTGGATCGCGGCTGAACCTGTTCCCTTTGGAGTCACCGTAACGGGCGATGATAATGTTACGTTCGGATTCGACGATAGCGGCAAACTTATGACAGTTGATAATCTTGAAGGTGACATTGAGTTCAGCAAAGGTACCGGTGGCAAATTGTCAATCAACGGCACTGGTATTTACGTCAGAGGCGGCGAGTTCTCGTCGATTGGTGCTTATGACAATTCGCTTTACATTCACGACATTGAACGCGGAACGATTAGCACTTACGAACCTAAAAAAGTTTGGTTGCAAATGCGCGGGGAGAGAATGACGCTTAATGGCAACGAACTAACCTTGACGGCGGACGCGGACGGTATTTGGTTGCGCGATAAAGAAATCGTTGGACTTGACGAAGGCGCGAGTTTGCAAGTTTCGGAGGGCGGCACTTATCTTGCTAACGAAACTTCACTTAAAGCGAATCCGGGCGACGTAATTATCGGGCTTGACGGCGACGCTTACATTTACAACGCTCAAAATCCGCTTATCACGCGCGCGACACCGACGGCTAATATTATCAATCACTTTAAGCCGAAAAATTATTCTGTTGTATCGGCGAGTGCAACCTCTGAACGCAACATTTCGCTAAGCGGCGGCGGCTTGGCTGTTATCGAAAATACTTCGGCACCAGTCAACATTACGGCGGGCGACGATACTATTGTCAGTCAAGGCGAAAATGTTAACGTAAGCTTGACGGGCGGCAATACGTGGCTGTTCCCGCTCGACGGCAAAATGATTTTGGAAAATTACGACCACTCGACGGGTACGGGCTTCGGCACGACTTACAACGACATTTTCACGGCGGTTACAAACGGTTCGATTAACTTTAACAACGGAAATCTTTGGCTCGGCTCGGCTCAAGTTACTATGGACAAGAACAGCGAGTTAATTAATTTCTACGACAGAGTTGGCAAGTTGCAAAAAGTCGGTTATGCGTCGCAACATGATTCGCTTGACGCGAGCGACTCGACTAATAATTTAATTTTGGTAGCAAAGCAAAATGGCACAATCGCGGGCGGCAGTGGCAACGATACGATTTATGCAAACGAAGGCTCTTTTGTCGACGGCGGCGCAGGTTCCAATGTTGTAAGGACAGAAGGCAACGCAAATATCGTCTTAAGCGGGCGCACGACGGTAGAAAATTTCCATACGGGCTTTGGCTCCGGCACGGACACGATTTATATTGCTGGCGACCCGGCAGGCGTCGAATTCTTAGATAACGGCTTAACTTTCGGCAACTCCAGCGACACCGTGACCCTAAGCGACATTAAGACGACCGCCAAAGTAAACATTTTCCACGAGCGCAGAAACGTTTTGAATAAGGGCGTTTTCATCGCGGCAGGTGATTGGTATAAAGCCGAAAACTCCGATTTGGCAGTAAACGAGGGCGAGGAAGTTTACTTCGTAGGCACCGCCGCCAACCCCAAAGCAGGCGTAGACTTCAGCGGCATAACAGGAGACCTCAACGTCACGATGGATACCGCCTACATTGACAGCAAAGACTATGTACCAACGACAATGTGGGTTAATGGCGTATACTCGCTAAAAGGCGGCGCGGGCAACACGACGATAATCGGTTCGAAACAAAACGATACGATATTGGCTGGTACGGGCGAGCAAAGCATAAACGGCGGCGCAGGGCAAGATAAAATGTTCGGAAACACCGACGCGGATAAAAACGTTGCGACATTCTTCTACACGCCTGGCAACGGACGCGACTCAATCGAAAACTTTGACTTCATGAGCAACGCACAAGATACTACTGCTGATAAAGTTAAGTTTAACGATAACAGCGCGATAACGGATGTATTCTTGAGAGGCGACGACGTTGGAATTAGGGTTGACGGCTCTAAAGAATTTTTAATGCTTGAAGGTGCGCAAGGTAAGAGTTTCCGCCTCAACGACGATTTGATTGCCAAAGTTGATACCAATGTTGAATTCGACGGCTACACAAATTACTACGTCGGAATTGGCTCGAAAGCGTCATTGACCGTTGGCAAAGGCGCGGGCGACGTTGAAGTTTGGCTTAGTGATGATTCGCTTGATTATCACGGCACAATTTACGACGGCAACTTTGCAATCCTCGACGCCTCGCAATCGGATGGCAATGATATTTTGGCGGGCAACACAATTAGCAACGTGATAATCGGCGGTTCGGGCAACAACAGTTTATGGGGCGGCTATAGTTCCGAGAGTGACACGCTCATTGGCGGCACGGGGAAAAATACTTTCTTCTACGGTGCGGGCAACGGCAACGATAATATTCAGAACGCGCACGACGACGACATCATCAGCTTAGAAGACATTACGCTTGACCAAATATCCGACGCTAACATTACAACTGGCGGAGTAATATTTAAGTTCACGGACGGCGGCTCGTTGACTGTTGACGGCACTGCTGACGTAACTTATCAACTCGCTGACGGCTCGAAATATTCTGCCAATCACACAACTCACGACTGGGATTCTAAATAAAATTCGCTGAAAATTTTTCGGTTCTTTAAATATTATTTGCTCCGTAAGGAGCTTTTTTTTACTTAATAGTAGAACGAACGTTTGCTTGTCTCAATCACTCTCGCCGACTCAGCAAAGATTACGAGCTAACTGTGGATTCTGCTGAAACTTTAATCAAAATTTCTCATATCCACACTTTACTCAAACGTTTTTGAACACACGTTCTAAATTTAAGACTATGAAACTAAGTTCGAAATAATTTATAACATTTGTAAATATATGTTTCATAATTATTTTATTGACAAGATATAGCCGAAAAAATAAACGATATCCTCATGTAAAAGTATGGACCCCTTTTATTTTATGGAACCTCGTGAAAATCTATCCGTTTCGTTCTATTTTGAGTTACAGGATGCCTTCTGAACGTTTTTAGCCGTTTGCGCATAGTTTTGTGTGCGGTTACCAAGCCCTTTTTTTCGATCTTTCCACCGTCATATTTACCAAATCATTTATCAAGCTCCGAATTTCATAGCGAACAAGGCTATGCAAATAATAGTATTATTGAGCGACATTATTTACATGATATACCAATTGTTATAGATGATATAAGCAATCCATTAGAACATGAAATGAGTAAAGAATTGGACTATATCACGTGCGAAAAACTACATCGTCTGTTATCGGAAATATTAAATCAATGAAAATAGGTGGTAAGTAAATCTTGTCAGGAGAATGAGTGTAGCGCCCTTGTTTTCATTCCTATTCATGTCGTCAGCGAAAGTGGTGGCATGGAACTTATGATGCCGAAAAATCAAAAGAGATTTATAAAATTCATCTCCGTGGGAATAATGAATTAGATATTGACATAAATCAGTTTATATTATATCATTTTCTTGCCCTACCCTGCTCAGTCGAGAGGCTGGGTTGATATGAGGTCTACGGACGGAATGAGGGCTAAAATTCTGTCAGCATAGTGAGGTGAGTGCTATCATGGGGATTACTGGTGATATGGCAACAGCTGTCGGTTTTACTGCCATGGTTTTGTCCAAGCTCTGGAATTCTGATTTGGTAGCCTCTCTGCTGTGCGGGGTGAGTACATGAGAAAAGGTAGGAAATGTAAGAGAGTTAAAAAGTATAATAAATTTTTTAGCTATACCAATATGGATAGAAAAAAAAGGAACTTCAGTTACAAGGATTTTAGTTACAGTAACTCGTACAACACTTGCTTTACAGGCTCCGTGTTCTATGGGAATAACTTCTTCAAGGCGAGAATGAAATATTGTGGCTTCAATGGTTGTACATTTCAGTTTATTGAGTTTAACAAAACTAATTTTCGGGGAAGTAGATTCAAGGGGGCAATTTTTAGGAATGTATGGTTCAATAATTGTAACTTGCAAGGTGCTAGCTTTCATGGTGCTAGCTTTTTTAATGTTCTTTATACCAACACAAATATATCAAAAGCCAAAGGTGTTCCGCAGTCAGAATGTTTAGTTCGTATCAATCACAATACAACAAAATTTCAGCTTAGTCAGCAACTTTATGAAGCTATACTTTCATGTAAATCAAATCAGTTTATTTTAAAATCGGGCACTTTGTTTTACAAACAAAAAAATAGGCTATCTAATGCAAAAAAACGCGCCTTAAAGCAAATGCCAAAAGCAGATAGAAAAGAATATCAGCGGCAAATACAACTACATATTGACAAAAAAAATAATCTTCAAATTCATCAAATAAACTTGGAAAGGTTATTGCTTGCTTATTCGGAGAAAGCGATAATAGCAGGACTGCATGACGCCTCAAATTCTATCAATAAGGATTTCTCCAGCTTAAGTTACTTTGTCCCTTACTTGGAGAGAGCAACTAAGTCTGGATCTCAACGTCTTTAGTCCTTACGGCTACGGATGTTGAATGAGAGCGATTATAACAGTTGTACGATTTGGCCAAGCGTTCGTGCAATAGGTGCGTGTTATATCGAGAATTTTCTGTAAAAAGACTTATCGCACAGATGTTTCTTGTAATTCACTACGCGGTTGAAACAAGCTGTTGAATGATTTATTGTAGCTACCTTAGGTGGCTTGCTACCGGAGCGGGACTTCAGCGGTGCATTTATTCAATAAAAATTGATAAAACATTTGATTTTATTGAATTTATATGCTATAACGCAGTAAATAGAGGAGCAAGTCCTGACCGTAAGATAAACTCAGATGACAAAAACGTGTTAAGGGTGGAAGTGTCGTAGAGCCACGACGTTATAAAGAAAGCTCACTGGGAAGAACCCTCGTTTGAGTTTTTTTTTCTTATTTTAGAGGTAATGATGAACAAATATGATGTTCTCCATGTTGTATAATCCCTGTGTGTAATTTGTTGGTTTTCCATACTTTTGTACTGGTCAAGAGAAATTGTAAATAACGTTTCTGAAAAGGTGTCATGTAATCGTTGAAAGAATGAGGGCGAACGTGATTGTAAAAACGTTCCATGGGAGAATTGTCGTAAGGACAGCCCGCTTTGCTCATGCTCTGAATTATTCCGACCGAGGAGCAAAAAGAGGTGAATTCCCGTGAGGTAAATTGCGAGCCTTGATCCGAATGCAAAATCAATCCGTTGACTTTACATTTTTGACGTCTTATAGCTTTTTTCAAAGTACGTACAGCCAAAGAAGTCGTCATTTTGCAGTCGGTTATGCTTGCCACAACACTCCTGTCATACAAATCAATTATCGTGCAATTATAGTGCAAAGAGCCGTCAGCCAAATAAAGATAAGCAAAATCAGTAGCTCATTTTTTATTTTTGCCCTCGGTCGTAAAATCTCTTTGCAACAAATCGGGGAAAATTTTGTGAGGAGAGGACTTTTGGTATGCGGGATTCTTTCGGCGAACGAAGGCTCGAAGGTGCATTTCGCCATTCATGTATTTGTGGACGGTAGGCAGACTCAAATTGATGTGCCGCCGTTGAAGATATATCTTCATTTTTCTGTAACTGTCGACGCCGTTGTGCGAGTGGTAAATTTCTTCGATTTGGGCGAGTATGTGTGATTTTTCCAACCGGTGTTTTGCCTTATGCTGTTTCAAGAAATTGTAGAAGGCATTGGGATAGACAGTGCATTTTTCGAGTAACCATCGTAATCCAAATGCCCCTTTGTTTGCTATGATGAATTGATAGATTTCTACTTTATTTCCTTTGCAAAGAATGCCGCTGCTTTTTTTAGGAACGAATTTTCCTTTTCGAGCTCTTGAAGTTGCTTTTTCAGGCGCTGAATCTCTTTCATAGTGTCCAAATCATTTTGAGCTGAGGGATTGAATTGGCATTGATTACTGAAATTACGACGCCACTTGGAAATACTTGCTTTGGAGACCCCGTATTCGGCGACGAGACTTTTATAGATGCGCCCTTCTTGGATGTGAAGGCGTACTATTTTCTCGCGAAATTCTTTGTTGTACATTTGTGGCATTTTTCTTCTCTTTTCATTTAGCCACTTTCGTTACAATTTTATTTTACCACAACAACCAAGAGAAATAAAAATTCTTAGTTCCAAACGAAAAAAAACTTCGACACGTTGCCGAAGGGCTTTTTTTATTCAGAGCGATTTTATCAATCATTTTTAGAACTCATAATCTGCTATCCTGAGAATTCTGTCTTCAATAGGCGTATGTTCACTGACTTTATTGCTGTAACCCTGCGAACTCTCGAAATACCAGCCGTCATCACTTTTTACGATTTTGGTTACACTTTTTGAGTTGTAAAAGTTCGTGACCTGCTCAAATTAACGGCAACAATTCTTTTTGTTTTTCTTCCGAGATTTTGAGTCCTTTCATAGCAACCTCTGCTGTCAAAACCCAACTTTCCATGGCATTGCGAATGTTATCAAGTAAAGTTTCTTTCTTAGCTTCTTCTCTAGCCTCGTTTTGAAGTTCTTCCATAAGTTTGCACATTTTTTTCACCCCACGTTTGTTATCTTTAAGAAAGGAAACACGTTGAGCAAGCTGTTTGTGTTTCATATCAGCCGGATTGTCACAGAAAAAGTCATGAATCAAATCGCCTAAAGCACTGCCAATGTCATCTTTATAACTACCATTGACGTAAATAATATGAGTGCCGTCTTCAAAAAGTTTACTGATCTCGCGAACGACGCGTTCAACATGATAAATTTGCTTACCGTCTTTCAAAACATCATGCTCAGTGATAAAGATGACAAAAGTTTCAGGGAGTTCATTGAATTTTGCCTTCTTCTTTAATTTGTGATAATCGAGCATGACAGAATTATATCTGGCACGAGAAGGAACTGCGCCGGAGTCTGCTCTTTGAACTTCGATGTTGTAAAGTTTACCAGAGTCGTCAGTAGCAAAAACATCAAAACGGACAGACCTGCCGTATAGATTCTCAACATTCTTTTGGGTCTGGACTTTAAGAACTTTGAGATTAGGTTTATCGAGAATAATGCGCAAAATGTATTCGACATCAGCTTCATTGTTATCGAAACACGCGCTGAAAAAAGTATCATCAATCAATCGGAATTTTTTTATAGTCTCAAGATATTTGTTGTTGGGCATTTACTCAAACCATCTCCAGCAAAACTTTTAAAGTAATTATATCATTAAGAAGGAGTATGTGCACCCGAATTTTTTATTGAGCCTCAAGATAAATGGCAAAGTTCGGGATGATTGCTCAAATAGGAATTTTCTTCCTGTTCAAAGTCGTCAATGACGGCTTGAAAAAGAGTTGATTCAAGTTTTACCTGCTGTAGGAGGTCGTCGGCGCGTATAGTTTTCCCTGTAGGAATGTATTGTTTCAAATCTTGAGGATTGTGTAGAAGGTGTTGGCGATTTTTATCTAAGCGAGAGCGCAGGAAGTTTGATATGGCTTCATCTTTAGGAATTTTGTCCGAGAGCAAAAATTTTCCATGAGAATAATCTTTGTAAGAAAGCTCCAGCCAAGTTTTGAAATGTGCATCTTCCGCTTTTGCTTTAAGTAGGCGTAAAAATTCGTAAGCAGAAACGCCGGTTAAAATGGATTCGTTCGGATAAACGGTTTCATCTTCATTTTGTAAAGAGATTTCGCTACCGTGATAAGTAATTTTCAAATCGCGAAAGTAGTCGTCGGTAGAGAGATTTTTCGCAAGTGGCGTTACTTTTTCATGAAGAAACCTTTTAAGAATGGCACGAGCAGTATTCATGGACTCAAACAATTTGTCGGGAACTTTTTCAATATCGGTTAAAACGGAATCAGGGTAAGAGGGAAGGAACAACGACATTTTGGTTTTTAATTTGCTTTCCGCAATCCAAGTCTGAACGGTAAGAATAGAAGTCAACTCATCTGCGCCGTTACTTTCGGCAAATTTTTTAATCGAGTCGATACAGTCCTGAAAAGAAATTATATCGGTTCCATTTTCGATAAGCCCACGAGCTTGAAGATTTTCGATTATGGTTAGCAGCTCTTGATTCTTCGGCTTAAAAGAATCTTTATCCAAGATACTCCAAGCATTATAAAATTCTTGCAGGAAACATACTGGTTTGCCGTCAGAGGATTTAGTCCAGACTTCAAGCAATTCAGGTTTAGCATGTTGGCGTAGAGACCAACCATTATTTTTAATTCGTCGGCGGAAAACCAACGTGGGTTGCATTTGCAAATAGCATCATTGTCTGCGGCAAGCAGACGCAAAAAGTTTGCCGAGCTGAATTTGTAAGAGTGAGAGTCAGCGCAATACGGACGTTCGAGAAAAAATTGGGCGTTTAGCAACTGCCTGCCGTTTTTGCGAATGGATTGACAAATCTTTATGGCGACAGCACGGTGGTTTTCAAAAATTTCATTAGTGTTCATCTATGTTCCTTCTAGGACGTGTTCACACTAAAGAATCAAAAATCATAGCAAAGAGTATAAAAGC
>CAMJRX010000049.1 GCA_946408355.1 uncultured Selenomonadales bacterium | reverse complement strand
TATCCTGTGGGCTTTAATTATCGCGTCGCTTAAGTTAATGCCATTGCCCAAAACGCTGGATAGTGGAGCGGACTTTTTCTTGGCTTAATCACTCTCGGAGACTTAGCAAAGACTACGAGCTGACGATTGCTTCTGCCGAGACCTTGATTAAGATTTCTCATATTCACACTTTGCTTAATCGTTTATGAACACCTGTTCTAAGTTTACCAACAACCCCTAGCTGTTAGAAAAAGCATTAATCTTTAAATCTTGACAGCTAAGATTAAACGTGATAGCTTTGTAAAGAGTTATTACATTATTTTCTTGGAAGTGAGGTATAAGAATGCGCAGAATGTTATTTACATCGGAATCCGTGACGGAGGGACATCCCGATAAGGTCGCGGACAGAATTTCAGATAGTATTTTGGACGCAATCATAGAGAAAGACCCTATGGGGCGTGTCGCCTGTGAAACGCTCGTTACGACTGGTCAAGTCCACGTCGTCGGCGAAATTTCCACAAATTGCTACGTCGACATTCCTAAAATTATTCGCGGCGCAATTCGCGAAATCGGCTACACAAATTCAACTTATGGTTTCGAGGCTGATACCGTTGGCGTATTGGTTTCGCTTGACGAACAATCCCCCGATATTGCTCAAGGCGTTAACAAATCAATCGAGGCTCGCGAAGGCGATATGGCGGTTGAAGACGCAATTGGCGCAGGCGATCAGGGAATGATGTTTGGTTACGCGACAAATGAGACGCCCGATTTTATGCCGCTCCCGATTTCTCTTGCCCATAAATTAGCCCGTCGACTCACAGAAGTCCGTAAAGTTACACACGAGGTTGACTATTTGCGCCCCGACGGAAAAACCCAAGTCACCATTGCTTACGAGGGACGCAAGTCCGTTGCTGTCGACACGATTGTTATTTCCACGCAACACAATCTCGACGTTACACTTGAGCAAATAAAAAAAGATATGATTGAATACGTCGTTAAACCCATTGTCCCCGCCGAACTTTTGACGGCTGAAACCAAATTTTTTGTCAATCCTACGGGGAAATTTGTTATCGGCGGTCCTCAAGGCGACAGCGGCTTAACTGGCAGAAAAATTATCGTCGACACTTATGGCGGTTGGGCGCGTCATGGCGGCGGAGCTTTCAGCGGCAAAGACCCCACAAAAGTTGACCGTAGCGCGGCTTATGCGGCTCGTTACGTTGCTAAAAATATTGTTGCGGCGGGTTTAGCTGACGAATGCGAAATTCAACTTGCCTATGCTATTGGCGTCGCCTATCCTGTTAGCGTCCGCGTTGAAAGTTTTGGCACGGCTAAGGTTGACGAGGAACTTATCGAAAAACTCGTTAAAGAAAACTTTGACTTGCGCCCCGCCGGAATTATTAAAATGCTCAACTTGCGCCGTCCGATTTATAAACAAACTTCCGCTTATGGGCATTTCGGCAGGACAGACGGCGACTTCCCCTGGGAACAAACCGACAAAGCCGACGCTCTCCGAAAAGACGCTGGACTTTAAAATCATGTTGATAAAATTTTCTCTAATCCCTTGTCCCCTGCCGTTTCTTTTGTTACAATCGGTGCGGAAGATTCTGAAAACGGATTAAGGGAGGAAAGTTTATGGAACATATCGGATTAGTGGCGAAAGACGGCTGGCTTGAGCCTTACGAAGAGGCAATTCGCGGTCGGCACGATCACGCGCTTTGGAAAATTTCCCAACTTACACAAAACGGCAAGCGCACGCTCGCAGATTTCGCGGACGGGCATTTGTACTTTGGACTGCACAAGACTGGTTATGGTTGGGTTTTCCGCGAATGGGCACCGCACGCCACAGCAATTTATTTAATCGGTGACTTCAATAACTGGCAAAAAACTGAGGAATATCGTTGCAAACGACTTGAAGGCGGCAACTGGGAACTTAAACTTTCGGAAAATCAACTTAAACACGGCGACCTCTATAAAATGTGTGTTTGTTGGGACGGCGGCGAGGGCGAACGTATTCCGGCGTGGTGTCAACGTGTCATTCAAGATGAGCAAACTAAAATTTTTTCCGCGCAGGTTTGGAATCCGCCGCAACCGCACGTTTGGCACGACGAAGGCTTTAAGATTGACACGGACCCGTTGCTGATTTACGAATGTCATGTTGGCATGGCGCAAGACGCGGAAAAAGTCGGCACTTACACTGAGTTTAAGGAAAATATTTTGCCGCGTGTTAAAATGGCTGGCTACAACGCGATTCAAGTCATGGCGATTCAAGAGCACCCCTATTACGGTAGCTTCGGTTATCACGTGTCGAGCTTCTTTGCGCCGAGCAGTCGTTGTGGCACGCCCGAAGAACTTAAAGACATGATTGACGCGGCTCACCAAATGGGCATTGGCGTCATAATGGATATTGTTCACAGCCACGCCGTTAAAAATGAAGTCGAAGGCTTAGGCAATCTGGCGGGCGACCCGAATCAATTTTTCTACGAGGGCGACCGCCACGAACACCCCGCTTGGGACAGTCTCTGCTTTGATTACGGCAAGGACGACGTTTTACATTTCCTGCTTAGCAACTGCAAATATTGGTTGCAAGAATATCATTTTGACGGCTTCCGCTTCGACGGCATAACGTCAATGCTTTATTACAGTCACGGCTTAGGCGAAGCGTTCTGTGGCTACGGCGATTATTTCAACGGGCACCAAGACGACAACGCAATTTGCTATCTAATGTTGGCGAACAAAATGATTCACGAGGTTAAACCCGACGCAGTAACTATTGCAGAAGACGTTAGCGGTATGCCCGGATTGGCTAGCAAATTCGAGGACGGCGGCTTTGGTTTTAACTACCGCTTAGCAATGAACATTCCTGACTATTGGATTAAGATGATTAAAGAGCAACGCGACGAGGATTGGAAACCGTCCTCAATTTTCTGGGAGCTGACTAATCGCCGCGCAGATGAAAAAACTATTTCCTACGCCGAAAGTCACGACCAGGCGTTGGTTGGCGACAAGACGATTATTTTCCGGCTGATTGATGCCGATATGTATTGGCACTTCCGCAAGGGCGATGAAAACGATGTTGCTAATCGCGGAATTGCCTTGCATAAAATGATTCGGCTTGTGACAGCCTCGACGATGAACGGCGGCTATTTAAATTTCATGGGCAACGAGTTTGGTCACCCCGAATGGATTGATTTTCCGCGTGAAGGCAACGGTTGGAGCCATAAATATGCCCGCCGTCAATGGCATTTGCTCGACGATAAAACTTTATGCTATCACGAACTCGGCGATTTTGATAGAGCAATGCTTGCAGTCATTAAAGCTGAACCGAATTTTGCAAAGTTACCTGTTCGCGAAATTTGGCACGACGACGCAGATCAAGTTTTGGCTTATATGCGCGGTCGGTTGCTGTTCGTATTTAACTTCTCGCCGACTAAATCTTTCGTTGATTACGGCTTCCTCGTTCCTAAGGGCAACTATGATGTTATGCTCAACACGGATGATAAAGCTTTTGGCGGCTTCGGTTTGACGGACGACACAGTTCCGCATTACACAAATTACGACCCCGTTTACGACAGACAAGATAAAGACTGGCTCAAATTGTACATTCCGGCGCGCACTGGCGTTGTCTTGTGGAAGAATTAACAATTAACAAAAAAATAAAGCGCGTAAAAAAATCGCCCCGAATTTCGAGGCAATTTTTTTTGTTAGAATTTAATCGTTGATTTAATCTGCGCGGCAACTTTTTTCATCGTGTCGGCGGTTTGAACAAGTGCCATTCTTACAAAGCCCTCGCCGCTCGGACCAAATGCGCTACCAGGCGTCAAAAGCACATTTGACTTTTCCAGCAAAGTTTTAACGAATTCTTCCGATGTGCCAAAATTTTCCGGAACGGGTGCCCAAACAAACATAGTTGCTTTTGGTTTATCAATTTGCCAACCCGCCGCATTTAAGCCGTCAATCAAAGCATTAATCCGTTCGATATAAGTTGCACGAGTTTTATCAATGACTTCCTGCGGACTGCGCAACGCCGCGATTGCCGCCTTTTGAATTGGCAAGAACAATCCGTAATCTATGTTGCTCTTAAGAAGTTTGATGCGCTTGACGACTTCCTTATTGCCTAAGCAAAAACCAACTCGCGCCCCCGCAAAGCCATAAGTTTTCGACAGGGAATTAAATTCAACGCCAACATCTTTTGCGCCGTCAAAACTCAAGAAACTAAATCCGCGTGAACCGTCAAAAATCAGCTCGCTGTAAGCGTTATCGTGCAAAACAACAATATCATTGCGCTTGGCGAAGTGAATCAACCGTTCGTAAAAATCAGCGGGCGCAACTGCCGTTGTCGGATTGTTCGGATAGGAGACAACCATAAATTTTGCGCGGGCGGCAATATCAGCGGGAATTTTATCGAGTTGAATAATATAATCATGCTCCTTAAGTTGCGGCATGAAGAAAATTTTTGAGCCGGCTAATTTCGCGCCGTCAGCAAATATCGGATAGCACGGATCAGGCACTAAAGTTAAATCGCCGTCGTCAATCAACGTCAAGGCAATGTGCGATAATCCTTCCTGCGAACCCCATAATGAGCAGACTTCCGACGCAGGGTCAATCTCTACGCTGTAGCGTCGACGATACCAATCGCTTGCCTCGTTTAAAAGTTCGCGGGTGTCAGTTATCGCATAAACATAATTTTCCGGCTTGAGTGCCTCCTCCGATAAAACTTTCATGACATGCGCTGGCGGCGGAATATTTGGTGCGCCGATTGATAAATCTATAACCTCTGCGCCTGTCAAAATTTTTTCTTGCCTCATGGCGGCTAATCTCGCGAATACTCCCTCGCCAAAATTTTTCATGCGCTTTGCAAATTTCAAAGTATCATCTCCTAACATTTTATCTGAAATCCAATTATAAAAGTTTCTAACCCGTAAATCAATTAGGGGCATTTAAATTAATGCTTGACAGTCCTTTTTTTTTCTTTCATAATAAACTTGTCTATCATTTTTAGGAATATCAATATTTGGAGTGATATAAAAATGAAAATATTTGTTAATACTTGTGTACTTCCTAGATCACAACTTGAAACAGCAAAGATCTATAGAGAAAAATATGGCAATGATTTAGGATTTGAGTTGCTGTCTATGTTTGATTTTAAAGATTTTGAAGACAACTTGAAAGAAAATATATTCTTATTTGAAGAAGGACCACTAGATTTTCATGAACCGGTATGGGGAGTTGAACACTCTGCGCCGAAAGGTAGTGCTGCTTATGAAGAAGGGATGTATCATATCAAGCTGACAAAAAAATATGCAGACATTCTTAGACCGAAAAATATGGTTTATCACCTTAATAATTGTGTTGTGCCTCCAGATATGAAAAAGCAGATGCTTAAAACTTCACTAGAAAATTTAGATGAGATACGAGAAATGTTTTCAAACGTAAGAATACTTGTCGAGAATACCGGAACAGATATTGCCGGAAATAAACTGCTGGATCAAGATGAGTTCACCGACTTATGCAAAGATAAAAATTTTGATGTTCGAATCGATGTCGGGCATGCTAATGCGAACGCTTGGAACATGAAAAAACTCATTGAAGATTTAAAAGATCAAATTATAGGCTTTCACTTGCACAATAATGACGGTGTTCGCGATCTTCATAATCGGCTTAATGACGGAACGATTGATTTTGATGACCTTATGCCGTTTATTAAATTAAAAGTTCCACAAGCCTCTTGGATTATAGAATACACCAGACCAATTTATCATGGACAACCTTTGATAGAAGATATTGCGATGTTGATGAATTATGAGGCGAGTGAATGAATCTCATATCAAATAAACCGGATGTAATTTCCAGCATATTTCTACCAACAGCATTAGCAATGATCTTCACTCAAGTATCCGGTGTTGTTGCGAGAATTATTGATGGAGTCATAACAAGTAGTTTCTTAGGAGCAGAGGCATATTCGGCAGTTTCGTTGTTAGCACCATTTACTGATGTAATACTTTGGTTGCCGGTATTTATATCTACCGGTAGCCAGGTCTTATGTTCACAATTTACGGGTAAAGGCAATAGAGAAGAGGCAAATTCTGTTTTCTCGCTAGCAATAATTTTGAGCCTGATGATTGCCGCTCTTCTTATTTTTTTGTGCCTTTTAATGCCGGATAAACTTTTTGAAATCTGCGGAGTGTCGTTAAAGGAATATCCTGAACTTTATCCTCATATGTTAAGTTATCTGCAAGGTTATATGTTCGGAATCCCTGCAATGACTTTGATTCAAGTTATCGGTCCAATGATAGTTATGGACAATAATAAAATGCTTTTTTCAAGTTCTGCTACTTTATTATGCATTACTGACATCATCGGCGACCTTTTAAATGTATATGTCTTTGACGGCGGCGTATTTGGTATGGGGTTTGCAAGTTCAATAGCGTTTATCTTGCAACTGCTTTATCTGTTCACTCACTTCCTAAAGAAAAATTCTTACTTCGCCTTTTCGTTAAAATCGTTTGATTTATCGTATTTGAGTGGTGTTGCAAATGCCGGTTCTCCGGCTTTACTTTTTAGACTTGCAATAATTCTTAGAGATATTTTTATCAATCGAATCAATTTGGCAGTGGCTCTTTCTACGGCGGCTATTGCTGCCAGAGGCATGCAGAGTGACATCAACACATTGCTGTTTTGTATAGGTCAGGGTATAGGCAAAACCATGATTACTATGTCCGGTGTTTACTACAGTGTCAATGATTTATACGGTTTAAAACGCCTTCTTAATTTTGCAATCCGAACTTCAATATTGATTGCCGGTGGTTCAGGTTTCGTTGTATTTATTTTTGCTAATCATCTGGCAGAATTTTATACTTCTGACCCAGAAATTATTTATCTGTCGGTTTTCAGTATTCAATGCATGGCTTTAGGTTTAGCGTTTGATTCTGTCTTATTAGCCTTTCAAAATTATCTTCAAGGAATTAAGAATCTTAAGATGGTTAATTTCATGAATTTTGCTGATGGATTTTTCGTTCCAATTACTACGGCTTACATTCTTGGAATTTATTTCGGCTCAATGGGTATTATGGCTTCAGTTGCTGTTGGTAAATTTATACTCGTGCTGATTATTTTTGCTGTTGTTTGCCTTCGTAAAAAGGGACTTCCTACTTCAGCTGAAGATTATATGTTCTTGCCTAAAAATTTTGGCGGTGCCAAAGAAGATAATATTTATTCGCAGCTGTCGACTTTAGAAGAGGTTAAGAGCGAGAGTAAACGAGCAAACGATTTTTGTTTAAAGCATAAAATTGATTCTCAAAAATCTAAACTAATGGCAATGTTAATTGAGGAAATTGCTGGCAATATTATCGAGAACGGAAAATCAAGAAATAATAAACCTGTCAGCATAGATTATAGATTGTTTGTATATGAAGATAGAATTTGCCTTACACTTAGAGATTATTGTCAAAAACTAAATCCTGTTTCCCATTACGAAGAAAGTTTCCTGACAAAACAAGTCAAAGAAATTAGATATTTTGGAGCTTTCAATAGCAATAATATAATTGTCTTCTTGAATTAAAGGAAAGAAATTTTATGAATAAGAATTTAATCGCTAATCTTCATTATATTTTTGACAACATGCAAGAGGCAGTATGCATAGCCAATAAATTTTCTATTGTTCAATATATGAATCCTTCAGCGAAGAAATTGTTTAATATTAAGTCAGAGACTTTTAATAAAAAAATTTGGGAGTTCATACCCTTTAATGAACGTAATGATGATTTTGTTACATTGTTCATAGATACCCTGACTGAACGAAAAGCTAAAAATTTAACTGTAGATTATGAGAATAAAGAAGGTAAACTGTTTAAATTGCTTGTTAGCATGACTTACAATGACAAAAATGATGGAACGTTTATAATTGTGATAAGTGATTTAACCGAAATAATCAGGGTAAATTCGGCTTTTTCAAGATATACTTCAAAAGAGATTGCCGAATATGTCCTTGAAACCCCCGATGGAGAAAAACAAGGTGGGCAATTAAAAGAATTAACAATTTTAATGAGTGATCTTAGAGGATTTACAGCCTTGAGTACTAAACTTTCCGCAGAGGAATTAATTACTGTGCTCAATAATTACTTCGAGCAAATGATAGCAATCATTGATAAGTATGAAGGAACCGTTATTGAATTTCTCGGTGATGGAATGTTTGTCATCTTCGGTGCACCAAAAGATAATGCAAGGCACGCTTATAACGCAGTAGCTTGTGCAGTTGAAATGGAAAATGCAATGAAAAAAGTCAACGAATGGAATAAGTCACACGGATTTCCGCAACTTGAAATGGGAATTGGAATTAATTCAGGTAAGGTAGTCGTTGGAAATATAGGTTCCAATCAAAAAATGAAGTACGGTTGTATGGGTGAAAGCGTCAACCTTGCAGGTAGAATTGAAACATTTACTACCGGTGGTCAAATTTATATTTCTCAATACACAAAAGCGATGATTGAAGAGGAATTAATAAT
Source organism: uncultured Selenomonadales bacterium (assembly GCA_946408355.1). Lineage (GTDB taxonomy): Bacteria > Bacillota > Negativicutes > Selenomonadales > Selenomonadaceae > Quinella. Next base: position 9,665 of record CAMJRX010000049.1, on the reverse strand, counting down.
TGTTAGTGAACAGAGTATCTTACCTAAAGGCGCAAAGGAACATATAAAGATTTTTGAAATTGAAGGCGTTGGCAATATAAATCAAACTGAATATAAAAAGCAATCTATTCAATGGAATGAGCAAACTTTTAATGCAGAAATTAAATTCTTTGAACTTGTCGGTAAAAATGTTTCCGATAAATCGTATGAAGGAAAGATTTTTAAACTATCAACTGACGAGCAGTATGCTTTACTTCAAACAGAGAATAAACTTGAGAACTTTCAAAATTTGATGATAGATATAGGTCAAAATTTATATGCTAAAGTGATTCAGAAGAATGATACGGATTATACACTCTGTTTTACTACTAAACCTGATTGTTTTAATACGTGGATAAAGAATTTGCCCCGCTCGGAAAAACAAACAGAAAGATGAATTCATTTTTTTACCAACAGCAATTAGTAGACAGCGCAAAGTTTTTTGTTTATAATTCGCGCAGTGGAAGATTCAACTTTCTGAAAATTGGAGGGGGATTATTTAATGAAAGGCGGCAACAAACCTATTTACGTCATCGGGCACAGAAATCCCGACACCGACTCGATTTGCTCGGCGATTGGCTACGCGCACCTCAAACAAGCACGGGGCGTTAATGCTGTGGCTGCTCGTTGCGGCAAAGTTAATAACGAAACTAAATACGCACTCGAATATTTTAAAGTCGACCAACCGTTGCTCTTAACCGATTTATATCCGCGTGTCAAAGATGTTGCGCTCGAATGCAAAACCGTCGTCCGTCAACATGATACGCTCCGTCATCTCGGCGAAGTCATGCGCAAAAGCGAATTGCAATCCGTGCCCGTCACTGATTCTAATGGCGAACTCGTCGGTATTGTCACGGTTAGCGACTTAGCTAAAAGATATTTCCTCGAACTCGGACTCCAAAGTCTCGTTGATTTGCGCGTTCGTTATCGCGACATTATTCAAGCGACAGAGGCTAAAGTTTTAGTCAGCGGCGACGAAAACGAACTTATAGAAGGCAACATTATCATTGCGTCGGGCAGTGCTTTCTCTACAGTCAGTATCCTCAACAAAAAAGATATTGTCCTCGTCGGTGACAGAAGCGCGGAAACTTTGCTTAAATTCCTCGAATGCGGCATTTCTTGCCTTGTCGTTACTCAAAACAGCCGCATTGCTCCCGAAGTTTTGGAAGAGGCGGAAAAACGCGGCGTCTTCGTGCTGTTGACGCCTTACGATACTTATACCGTCGGACGCTTGATTAATCAGTGCGTGCCCATTCGCCGAATCATGAAATCCGACCCCGTTTGCTTCCGTCCAATGGATTTGCTCAGCGATATTAAAGGCGTCATGGACGAACACCGCTATCGTAGTTATCCTGTCGTCGAAAACGGAAAATTAGTTGGTTTGGTCAGCGCAGATGAAATTATGCTCCCCGAACGCGAAAAAGTTATCCTCGTAGACCACAACGAACGCGGGCAAGCTGTCGAAGGCATTGAGGACGCAAAAATTGTTGAGATTATCGACCACCATAGGCTTGGTGGCGTTCAAACTTCCGAACCGATTTATATTCATCAAGAACCCGTCGGTTGTACGTGTACGATTGTTGCGAATATGCATTGGCACCAGGATATTGAAATTCCGCCGTCAATCGCCGGACTTTTGATGAGCGCGATTATTTCTGATACTGTTTTGTTTAAATCGCCGACTTGCACGCCTTACGATAGAAAAACTGCTGAACGTCTTGCCGAAATTGCTGGCGTCAATCTTAAAGAATACGGCTTGGCAATGTTGAGAGCGGGTGCGGGCATTGGCGACAAAACTCCCGCCGAAATCGCTAAAAACGACCTCAAAGAATTTAAAATTGGCGATTATCGCATTATCGTCAGCCAAATTTCCGTTATGGATCCTAAAGAAATTCTCGACATTGAAAACGACATTATTGCGTTCATGAAGGAAAATTGCGAACGTGAGGGCTTTGACATGCACCTTTTAATGGCGACGGATATTCTTGAAGAGGCAACTTATCTGCTTTACGCCGGCTCCCCGAAAACTTTAATCGGCGAAGCATTCAAAAAAGACGCCAGCGGCACGCATGTTTATCTGCCGGGCGTCATGAGCCGTAAAAAACAAGTTATCCCGCCGCTTTCCGAAGCTGTTAAGAGGATTAAACCGCAATAAAAATCACGTTGCCTTTTTTCAAGCGTATGTAATAAAAATTTTTCCCCCGTCAAATTGGCGAGGGAATTTTTTTTACTCGTTGCGTGGAATTTTTTTTATCACTATCAATAAAGTCTGATATTTTCCGCGCCTAATAAATTTTTTAGCTCGTTGCGAAGGATTTTTTATCGCTATCAATAAAGTTTGACGTTTTCCGCGCCTAATAAATTTTTTAGCTCGTTGCAAAGGATTTTTTTTATATATCGCTTTTAATAAAGCCTGACATTGTCCGCCCCCAATAATTTTTTTAGTTCGTTGCGAAGAATAGAGCTGTCTGAAATTTTCGGAGCAATTTTTTTCCATTTGCCTAAGCGATTTAAAAAAACTTGGCTCCAACCAGCATTTTCAGCAAAAATTTTTTTCAAACTTTTAAAAGTCGAGGGTTTTTCAAGTGAGGAAGGTATTATAAGCCAAAAATCCGCTATATAAGTTTCCGCTGACGTAATTTTATCAGCTACAACGTTAATCATGTCGTTAGAACTGTCGACGCGCCCCTCAACAACTACAACTTCCTCAACTTGCGCGACGTTAGAGTTTTTATAAAAGACATTCGGAAAAAGTATAACCTTAATCATGCCGTCAAAATCTTCTAAGGTAAAAAATGCCATTGAATCGCCTTTTTTAGTCGTGATTTGCCTAACTTCCGTAATAATCCCGCCGACTTTAACGCGCTTTCCTAAAAATTTGTCGAGGTCTTTGCTACTTTTGAGTTTGGAAAGCTTATCGCGAAAAGTTTCCAGCGGATGCCCCGATATATAAAAGCCAAGTGTCTCTTTTTCCCACGCTAAAATTTCTTTTGGCGAACGCTCTTTAACATCGGGCAATTCGGCGTTCGTCTCGTGCAATTCATCGGCTCCAAAAAGATTTATCGCGCCACTTTTCCGTTCCTGCTGTCGTTTAACTCCAGCCATCATCACCGAATCAAGGCTAACTAAAAGTGCAGTCCGTCTTCTGTCTAAACTATCGAACGCGCCGCATTTAATTAACTTTTCTAAACTGCGTCGAGGTACTGCTTTAACGTCGAGCCGCCCGCAAAAATCTGTTAGCGATTTAAATTTCCCGAATACACGCTCGTTTAAAATGTTCGTGACTGCATTATCGCCGACGGTTTTTATTGCCGACAATCCAAATCGAATTGCGCCGCGCTCAACCGTAAAATGTCCATCGCTAAAATTTATATCCGGTGCAAGAACTTTTATTCCCATGCGCCGCGAAAGTTCAATGTAACTAGCAACTTTATCCGCGTCCGGCGTCCCAGACATCATCGCCGCCATATACTCCGCTGGATAATGCGCTTTTAAATACGCCGTTTGCCAAGCCAAAAGTCCATAAGCTACTGAATGCGATTTATTAAAGCCATAATCCGCGAAGTGACTAAGCAATTCAAAAATTTTTTCTGCCAATGATTTTTCTACGCCGTTTAATTCGCAACCTTGCAAAAAATTTTCCTTCTGCGCCAATAATATTTCTGCTTTTTTCTTGCTCATCGCCCGCCGTAATAAATCTGCTTGCCCCAACGTAAATCCTGCTAAAGTTTGAACGATTTGCATTACCTGTTCTTGATATAAAATTAATCCGAACGTCTCTTTTAATATCGGCTCTAGTTTTTGGTGTAAATATTGCGGCTTTTTGCGTCCGTGCTTGCCCGCTATGAAATCTTCAACCATTCCAGACCCTAAAGGTCCCGGTCGATAAAGCGCAACGGTCGGTATTAAGTCCTCGAAACCTTCCGGACGCAATTCTTTAACCATTGCCGTCATTCCTGCTGATTCCATTTGAAAAACTGCGCCCGTTTTGCCCGAAGAAAGCATTTCCGCCGTTTTTTTGTCTCGCAATGGAATTTTTGACAGTTCTAACTCTACTCCGTGCGAGGATTTTATATTTTTAACAGTTTCTGCCATAATTGTTAGCGTTCGCAAGCCCAAAAAATCCATTTTTAAAAGTCCAAGCTCTTCGATTTTGTCTTTGTCGTATTGTGTGACGAGTGCGCCGTTTGAAATTTGCAACGGAACAATTTCGTCAAGCGGAACTTTAGATATTACGACGCCCGCCGCGTGAACTGATAAATGTCGTGGTAAGCCTTCCAATTTCCGCGCAAAGTCGATAATTTTTTTTGATTCGGGATTGTTATCGTATTCGTCGCGCAGTTCGTTGGATTTTTTTAACGCCGCGTCAATCGAAATGTTTAAAACGTTTGGAATCATCTTTACAAGACGCGAACTTTCAACATAAGTCATTTCAAGCACGCGAGCAACGTCGCGAATTGCCGCCTTAGCCGCCATTGTTCCAAACGTCGCAATCTGTGAAACTTTATCCGCGCCGTATCTGTCCTTTACGTAAGAAATAACCTCGTCGCGCCGAATATAACAAATATCAACGTCAATATCGGGCAATGTGACACGCTCCGGATTTAAAAATCGTTCAAACAGCAAATTATATTTGAGCGGGTCGAGTTCCGTTATCTCCAAAACATAAGCAACAAGACTTCCAGCCGCTGAACCACGTCCAGGACCTATTGGAATTTTATTTTGCCGCGCAAAGTTTATAAAGTCGTAGACAATCAAAAAATATCCGTCGTAGCCCATGTTGTGAATAACTTTCAGCTCATAATCGAGGCGCGTTTTAATTTCGTCCGTTATATTTGGATAGCGGTTACGAATTTTTTTATTGCAAAGCTCGCGCAAATATTCGGCGTCGGTTTTACCTGCAGGCAATGGGAATTCCGGCATTTGAAACTTTCCAAACTCAATCGTTACATTGCAACGTTCAGCAATTTTTAATGTGTTGTCGCAAGCTTCTGGCGTATCAAAAAAAAGTTCGCGCATTTCTTCCGCCGACTTCAAAAAATAATCATCGGAAGAAAATTTCATGCGGTGTTCGTCGTGAATCGTCTTGCCAGTCTGCATACACAACAACAACTCATGAAATTCACTATCTGCGCGGCGTACATAATGCGAATCGTTGGTTGCGACAAGCGGAATATTTAATTCAGCAGAAAAATTTTTAAGCGCGTAACGAACTTTAGCCTCTTCGTCGAGTCCGTGATTCTGTATCTCTAAAAAAAAATTATCCCGTCCGAAAATTTCCGCGTATTCGAGGATAATTTCTTTGGCACGAGAAAAATCTTTGTTTAGAATTGCGCGAGGAATTTCTCCGGCAACGCACGCACTTAACGCAATAATTCCGTCGTGATATTCGCGCAAAATTTCCTTATCAACACGAGGACGATAATAAAAACCTTCAGTAGCCGCACGCGACGCCAATTTAATTAAATTTTTATAGCCCGTATTGTTCTCGGCAAGCAAAATCAAATGGAAATATTTAACGCCGTCAATTTCTTCACGGTCAAAACGCGATTGAGGCGCAACATAAACTTCACAACCAATAATCGGTTTAATTCCGCGCTTAACTGCCGCCTTATAAAAATCAATAACGCCGTACATTGTGCCATGATCCGTTATCGCGAGGGAAGTCATACCAAAATTTTTTGCCGTGTCTAGCAAATCATTGATACGAGCCGCGCCGTCGAGCAAACTATATTCCGTGTGAACGTGTAAATGCGTAAAATTCATTAACTGCGCCTCCCTCCGAAAATTTTTAATGATTTACGTCACGATTTAAAGATAATCCCAAGGACTGACGGGTTCGCCATTAACACGAACTTCAAAATGACAGTGAGGTCCCGTTGAATTGCCCGTTGAGCCGCAATAAGCGATAACGTCGCCTTGATTAACTTGTTGACCAACACCAACGGCTAAACTTTCGTTGTGCCCGTACAGTGTAACAATCCCGCTGCCGTGTTCAATCATAACCGTATTGCCATAACCGCCAATCCAGCCCGCCTCAATCACTACACCACTTGCCGCCGCGTGAATTGGCATGCCATAATCGCCGCCAATGTCTAATCCGCTGTGAAATCTTTGACTGCCGAAAATCGGATGCGTTCTCCAACCAAATTCTGACGTTATCGGACCGGAAATTGGCCAAATCATTCCTCCACCAAAACTTTGCATGACATAACCGCCGCCGTCGTCGCCAAATTCTACAACATTTCCCGATTGAGCCGCTCGCGCTTCCATTTCCGCTTGTCGACGCGCCGCCTCTGCCGCACGACGCATTTCCTCTTCCTTTTCGTGAATTAATCGTTCAACTTCAGCCGATGACGCCATCATCTCATCATATTGACGGTCGTAAACGTCTTTATCGTTCTGCATTAAGTCGATTAGTGCCTGTTGCTTTGCTACTTTCTCTAATTTTACGTCCATAGCCGCTTGAGCTTTGGTTGCAAGCTCTTCTTGAATTTGTCTATCCGCCTCAAGTTGTTTGCCGACTTCTTTTATTTCCGTTTGATATGCTAAAACGTCTGCAACAAGTTCAGAATCGCGAATCATCACGCGCTTTAGCAAATCCATTCGCGTTAAAAAGTCTCCAAAGTCTTTTGCTCCAAATAAAACGTCTAAATATGAAATTTGTCCGTTGATATAAATGTCGCGAACCCTTTTTTCTAATACGGCGTGTTTCTCGTTAAGTTCTTCTGTTACTTCTACCAATTTTGTTTCGTTTTCGTCAATGCGATAGAGTGTTTCGTCGAGTGCAGATTGTTTTTCCTCGTAATCGACAGTTGCAACGTATGCCTCCTCGTCGAGTTGCCGCTTGAGTTCAGAAACCGAATCAATTTTGCCCTGAATTAATTCTGCCGCCGCTCTCGCTTTTTCCGCTGCCTGTTCGTAAACTGCTTTTTCCTCTTCGAGTTGCTGAATTTCTTCCTCGTCGTCGGCTAATGCGGGCGCACTCGTCAATAAAATCATCAACGCCGCGCAGATTATAAAAAAATTCCTCATTCCTAATTCCTCATTCCTAATTGCCGTTCAAACCTCCATAAAACGCTTGAGTGAAACGGTACTGCCCAAAATGCCGATAAAAATTCCTGCGATAATTAACGTGATTGTCAAGTAATTCATAAACGGATATTGCTCAACCATCGGAAAAAATGCCAGCGACTCATAAATTTTGGCGACCATTGCCGAATAAAAATTTCTTAACGTAAATGCACTCACTCCGCCGCCGATTATGCCTAATCCGACGCCTTCCAAGATAAATGGCCAGCGAATAAACCAATCGGTTGCGCCAACGTACTTCATAATTGCAATTTCTTTGCGGCGGGCGAATACTGTTAGGCGTATCGTGTTAGAAATTATAAAAATCGTAGCGAAAAGGAGCAACGCCATTAATATAAGTCCAAAAAATCTAATCAAATGTGTAAGCTCAAAAAGATTCGCCGCAACGTCCTGCCCATATTTAACCTCGTCGACGCCGTAAAGGTCTGCGATATGTGTTGCAGTCTTTTTTACGTCGTCAGCACTTTTAACCGTTACCAAAAAAGAATTCGGCAAGGGATTTGATTCGCCGAGCGCGTCCAAAATTTTTTTATTTTCGCCGAGCCGCTCTTGTAATTTCTTTAAAGCCTCTTCACGCGGTACATATTCGATTGCCGTAACGCTTTTCATGTCGCGGGTCATGCGTTCAATTTCTTTTCGTCCCTCTTCGGTCAGATTATCGTTTATGTATACGGAAATTTGCACTTGGCTTTCCAAAGACGACGCCATTTTGTTCATATTCATAACCAGAATCAAAAAAACGCCCAAAACGAACAGAGAAACCGCAACAGTCCCGATTGAGGCAAAAGTCATCCAGCGATTGCGAATCATCGACAAGAGAACTTCGCGGAAATAATATTCGATTGTCTGTATCTTCATTAGACCACCCCTCGACGTCGATTATATCATAAAAATTTTTTGCGGCATGAAAATTTTTTGCAATAGTTAGCGCACGGCTAATAATTTATCACGAAATTGTTTTCAGTGTAGAAAATTTTTTGGAAGTGTTCAATGTTAAAGCGTTTATTTGACAGAGTAAAATTTTTTTGCTAGACTGCGCAAAAATCACTGTTTGTAAAAAATTTTTCGACAGAAAGGAAGTTGTAGTTAATGATAAACGAGAAATTATTTGGAGATTGTCCACCTAGAATTTACTTGGATAATTGTTGTTATAGCAGACAACACGATAAAAAGCTATCAGAAGATATTGTGCAGGATAAAAGCGCAGTTATAGCGATTAAAAAGGAGATTATAAACAAAAATATAGAGCTAGCGACATCATTCATGTTGCATTATGAGAACAGTCAGAATAAAAATATTATAAATAGGGATTATGACGACTTCTTTATCAGAAATTACAAGAAGATATACATAGGCGTAGAAAAAATGGAGGAATTATCAAAAAAAGTAGAATTGATTACGCAACAAGGAATAAAAATGAAAGATGCATATCACATAGCAAGCGCGATATTGGCTGAATGTGATTTCTTCGTTACGGTAGATAAAAAATTGCTAAAATTTGTAACGGAAGAGATAGAAATAATAAGTCTGGTAGAATTGGCTAAAAAATTGGAGGTGAAAACGTGAATAGAGAAGAATTGATAGCTAAAGGAGTAAAATGTTTAATAGAAAATCTAGGATACATTGAAGCCGGAGAATTTTTGGAGGAAATAGCTGATAATAATAATGAATATGACGATTATACGGAATGGAGACGTGAAAATCTATTTAAAGGAATGAAAGACGAAGAAATAATCGAAAATGCTATCAAGTATTCCATGACAAATAATATTTAATAAAATTTATCCTTCGGCGCATTGTCGGAGGATTTTTTTCTTCGATAGTGAAAATTTTGCTCTCAACGTGTTTCAAATGCTGATTCGAGGTTTGAAAATGATTTTTGAGGGCGATTTTTTTGTTCAAAGTGGAAAATCCCAAATACCGGATTTTTCAAATGGGTAAAATTGCGTCGTGGTGCGAAATAATAAAAAAAGCCCAGATTTAGGGCTTAAAATGTCTGTGGAAATCCAGTATAGCGGATTTTTGCAATTTCAGAAGTTATAACCGAGTTGTTTTGCTTTTGCGAAGTCTGCTTGAGTTTGTTCCTCGTTTCCTATCTTTCGATAAGCCCAACCGCGATAGTAATATGCATTTGCATTTGGACTGAGTTCGATAATTTCATCATAAAGTTTAATTGCGCCTCTAAAATCTGCTTTAGTGAAAAGTCTCATTGCTTCAGCTGATTTTTGATTAACAATGGCAAATTTATCTTTACTTATAACTTTCGGTGTAAGTTCGTCGATTTTTCTTTTCAAGTTATCATTTTCCACGCGAAGAGCTTTATATTCATTGCTAAGATGTTCAATTTGACGTTTCCAGTCGACATTTTCCACGCGAAGAGCTTTATTTTCCCTGCGAAGATTATCAATTTGAAAGTTAAATTCGTCATTTTCTGCGCGAAGAGTTTTAATTTCATTGCGAAGAGGTTCAATTTGGCTTTTCAAGTCGTCGATTTCCTCGCTAAGAGTTTCATTTGCCGATTTAAGCTCGGTTCTTTCGTTAAAAAAGCGAACAAG
>CAMJRX010000048.1 GCA_946408355.1 uncultured Selenomonadales bacterium | reverse complement strand
ATTCCTATTTTATCAGTTTTGTTTTCTATTCGCTATAGTGTGAACACTATCTAGTCTTCCGTTCAGTCGTAGAGTTTTCGCCAACGATAAATTCTTTTGCGGCTCAATCATTTTTTCGCAAACTTTAATGTTGATAGACGAAATTTTTTGCGCTGACAAGATTATATGTTATAATCGCGGCGAAAGGAGCGGAAATTTTTTTATGAAAGATATTTTGGACGTTCACATACACACGACGGCAAGCGGGCACGCTTACAGCACGTTTAGCGAATGCATTGCGGCGGCGAAGGCAAAAGGTTTGGAGCTTATCGGAATTGCTGATCATGCGCCGTCCGTGCCGGGTTCGATTCACCCATTTTATTTTATGAATTTCAAAGTTATACCTCGCGATGCTTACGGGATAAAAATTGTAATGGGTTCAGAGCTGAACATAATCGACTATTCGGGTAGCACTGACCTCCCCGCGAAAATTTTAAAGCGGCTCGATTATGGAATTGCCAGTTTGCACAAAGAGTGTATTGAAATTGGCAGCGTTGCGGAAAATACAGCGGCGATTATCGGAGCAATGAGAAATCCTCACGTCGTAATAATTGGGCACCCCGATAATCCGAAATTCCCCGTTGACTTAGATGCGGTTGCTCGCGCCGCCAAAGATAATGGAGTTTTGCTTGAGGTAAACAACAGTTCATATTTGCCGAAAGGTCCCCGCGTAGGTTCGGCGGAAAATGCAAAGATAATGTTAGCGGCTTGCAAGAAATACGGCACGAAAGTTATCATGGGGTCAGACGCACACATTGACCTTGACGTTGGCAATCATACGTTGTCGCAGAAAGTTTTGGCAGATAATAATTTCCCTGCTGAACTCGTCGTCAATTCTAGCGTAGAAAAATTTTTCGAGTGCATTAAGTACAGAAAATCTTTGGCACCGTAAAGAAAGTTGGTGTCTTCTTGTCCGTTAATGATATATTTTTTATGCTCCGTTCCGTTAAACAGGAGACCGCCGGAATTGAACTGGCGTCTTTTCGCAGAGCAAAATTGTTTAAAGATTATCTCGGCGTTGACGTAACTTTTATCACGAATGAATATCAGCACGATTTACTTGAGCGTTGCGACGATTACAAGATAAAATCTCGCGTGTTGAACATGTACGATTATTTTCAAGAAATTAATCGGGAAGTTGAGAAACCGCGCAGAAATATAATTGAGCCAATGCACGAGGGCTGGCGCATTGAGCGAATCCGAAATGATTTGTGCATTTGGCGACAAGACGGCGTTTTAGTAATGTACTGCGTCTTTTCGCGCAAAACTCAAAGGTTAAGTTTTATAAACTTTTTTAACGAGGAGCGCAAAAAAATTCGGCGCGATTGCTACGACACGTTTGGATTTTTGAGTTGCCGTCAAGAATTAAATTCCGAGACCGAACGTGAGAAAGAAATTTTTTACTATCGACCGGACGGCACCGTTGCAATCCATGAGACCTATCAATTTATTCGCGGCAAAAATTCTCTGGAGAAAATGGAACTTATAAATCGGCAGGGCAAAATTATAAAAAAATTTCACAGGCTCAACGAGGCGTTGTTGCATTGGCTTAAGCAACTTTTCAGCTACAAGGATAAAAATTATATTCTGATAGGTGACAGAACGCCGGAATATCACAAGACTTACGAGTATTTTAAATCGGCGAATTTCGACAACGTAAAAGTTATTCACCAGTTGCACGGTTTCCACGTCTACGGAGATAAAACGCCGCTAACGTCGCCTGTTAAAGATAATTACGAGTTTTTAGAACGCAAAAAGATTAAAGCCGACGCCATTATCGCCTTAACTGAACAACAACGGAGCGACATAATCACCCGCTATAATTTGCAAAATGTTTATGCCATTCCGCACGCATTGCAGAAAGTTCACGTTGGCAAAGTTAATTTTAATCCGCTTACTGCGGTTATGGTCGGACGAATTGTTCCCGCTAAAGGACACGCCAAAGCTATCGACGCCTTTAAACTTGTCGTAGAAAAAATTCCGCAGGCGCAACTTTTATTCTATGGCTTGGGACCGTTGCAGGCGGAACTTCAAGCTAAAATTGCGGAACTAAATTTAAGTAATTCGATTATGTTTAAAGGATTTAGCCCTAACGTCGCCGAAATATTTTCTTCCGTAGCGTTGTCGATTTGTACCAGCGATTCGGAAGGATTTTCGCTTGCTGTTCAAGAAAGTTTGCAAAATAATTGTCCTGTGGTGTCGTTCGATTGCTACTACGGACCACGCGACATGATTGAAGACGGCGTTAATGGCTATCTGGTACCGCTTGGCGACATTGAGGCATTGGCGGATAGAATTATAAAAATACTCACCGAGCCTGGCTTGCGCGATAAATTGTCGGCAAATTGCGCACGTAGCGTAGAAAAATTTTCGCCAAATATCGTGGCGAGCAAATGGGCTAAAGTTTTAGAGGAATTTACGAATAAATGAAGGGAGCGAAAAAATTTTGTTAGTTCACGAAATTATAAATCGCGGACAAAGCGAGGATATTGCAGTTGTCGACGAGGGGCGGCGGATAACTTATTCCGAACTCAAACAGGGCATAAAAAAATATCGCAATCACCTCTACGAACTGGGAATTCGGCAGGGCGACCGCGTAGGAATTTTTTCACGCAACAGCACGGAATTTATTTACGCATACTTTGCGACGAGTTCATTGGGCGCAATCAACGTTCCAATAAACTTTCAGCTTAGTCCGCGTGAAACCGCTTATATTTTGCAAGATGCGGGCGTTGAACATTTGCTGACTTATGAGCCATTGACGTTCGAGGAAAAACTTGCCGTCACTCAACACGATATTGCGGCATTTGGCGATAAAATTTTCCCCGGCGCGCCGGAATTGCCCGCTGATTTCGACGAAAATAATCCTTGCGTCATAATCTACACTTCCGGCACAACCGGCAATCCAAAGGGCGCAATCCTGTCGCATAAAAATCTTGTGTGCAATACGCGCCAATGCGAGGTTTTCAAATGCCACAGCAAATGTAAAGTTCTCTGTGTTTTGCCGATGTATCATTGCTTTGGTTGGACATGTGTTGTACTTAACACTTTCTATCGCGGCGCGGAACTCGATGTAGTGCGCCTTTTCAAGCCTAAAGATATGATTGACATGGTGCGCGAACAAGAGGTAACCGACGTAATTATTGTTCCGTCGATTTTTAAATTGATAACCGCGATTGCTAAGCCCGAAGATTTTAAATCGGTTAGATTTTTCATGAGCGGCGGCACAACTTTACCAGATAAAATTGTCGACGAGTTCAAAAATAAATTTGGCAAGCCAATCGCGGAAGGCTACGGATTATCGGAGGCGTCGCCGGCAGTATTTTTAACTACGCATGGCGAAGAGCGTCAAGGCTCCTGCGGCAAACTTCTTAAAGGGACAGAAGTTAGACTTGTTGACGAAGACGGAAAAGACGTTGCTCAAGGCGAAGTCGGCGAAGTTTTGGTACGCGGCGGGCAAGTCATGCTTGGCTACTGGAATAATCCTAAAGCGACGGCGGAGGCTTTGGACGCGGACGGCTGGTTGCATACGGGCGACGTTGGCAAGGTCGACGAGGACGGTTATTATTACATTGTCAGCCGAATCAAAGAAATGATTATCAGCATGGGCGAAAATATTTATCCGCGCGAAGTCGAAGAGGTCGTTTATCAATTCAAAGGCATTAAGGACGCGGCTGTTATCGGCGTTGATGATAAATTGCGCGGGCAAGTCGGCGCGTGTTTCTTTGACGTTCAAGACGGCGCAACGGTTGACGTTCGTGAACTGAAAAAATTTTTGCAGAAAAATCTTGCCTTGTATAAAATTCCTCGCGAATTCCACAAGCTTGACGAAATTCCGCGCACTTCGACGGGCAAAATTGCTAAGCGCAAAATTTTAGAAGATTACCTCGCGACGAAGGGAATTTGACATGAAAAAATTTTTAGTAACGGCGATTGCGTTTTTATTATTTGCCGCGCAGGCAGAAGCTTTGCCGTTCCATAGCACGCAACTGGACAAAATGTTTTTTGACGTGCAGCAAATTAAAACCGAATCAACACTTAACTTAAACGTCGAAACTTTCAAGGAAAAATTCAACGGGCTGATAACGCCGATTTTAAAAGAGGCAATGTCTACCGATGACGTTTCGGCAATGGAGCACCTGTTTTTAATTAAGGATTACAAAATTATCGGTGATACCTTCGCGAACATTTTCGGCGATTATCGAGTTGCGGTTATCGGCTCCTGCGCGGCGGACGGCAATTTTAAAGGGCTGAACTTCTACTACACGACGCCCGAAGAAAAGGACGAATCAATTTTTACAATTTGGCTGATGACGGCATTTATTAAAAGCCTCGCGCCTGAAGTTAATCCGCAAACTTTGATGAGCGAGTTGACGGCAGAAAATTCTTCCGGAAGTGTCGTTAAAGGCAATCTAAAATTTTCAATCGCAGATGAAGGAAATCTAAACGTCTTGACTGTGACACCTAATCAATAAAAAAAATCCCCCTCTAGAGCGAAGGGGGATTTTTTTTAGTTTTGCCCGATAAAAAGTCCATTGACGATAAGCCACCAAGCAACAGTGCGCATTGCCCCGATAATATTAGTGGCGTGGTTGCGTTCGTCGGTAATGTTAACGTCGTTAAGTTCGTTAGAGGGGACATGCGGCAAAAGTTCGATAACGTCAGATTCGATAAGCCCAGCAACTTTGGAAGTTAAAAAAGTTGAATTATTAAAGCCGACGCCGTCAGAATGGAAGAGGCTCGGCGCAATAGAATAATATGCAAAATCTTTAGGCGCGATAAGTTCGATAAGAGTTGGAACGATAGAAATATGATCTCCGACGGAATCAGGCGGGATAATGTTTTTGGTGATACCTGCGCCGTAAAGTACAAATGGAACGCTTTGATGTTCAAAAATTGTCGGGTGAGTTGACGGGTCGCAACGAACAGCATGATCGCCGGTTATAACGAAAATACTATCCGGATATTTCTGGTAAGCAGTGCGAACAAAATTAGTAATAACCTCGTCCATATACCAATAATGCCCCAACTCAACTGCGAGCTGATTCACGTCGTCGACGCTAGGAATTTTTTTAAGAGCTTCAGTCACGGCGTTAATATCGTAACCTTCGGCGGCTAAGTCTAAGTTATAGGGCGGGTGATTGGTCGTCGTCATAATTAAATGGACGGTAGGATTTTCGTCGGGCAGATGAGCAAGTAGCGCGTTGAATAAATTTTCGTCCTTCGTGCCCCATGTAGTTTGCTTAGGCGCGTTAAAGTCCGGATAACCGTAAAAATTATCAAAGCCTTGCGCAAGCGACATTTTAGAAATTGAATCCCACGAGGGCATGCCGCCATACCAGAAATCAACTTGATAACCGAGTTCCTTAAAAGCGGGAGCCATAGCGGTTATATAAAGTTTATCGTAAGTTCGTGGCTGATAATTGACTTTAATATTAACGTCGGGTAATCCAGTAACTAATCCCGTAATCGCCGTTGATGTAAAATCGCCATTAGGCATAAAGTTTCGAGAGTAATAGCAATTATCCTCAGCTACGAGTGATTTGATACCTTCAGCAACTAAAAGTTCGTCGTATTTGCCGAGCATTGGCCACTGCATAAAAGTTTCACCGAGTATAATAAAAATATGTTTAGGCGTAGGAATGCGTTGCCCGTCGGCTTTACGTTCGAGGAAGGGCGCAAGATTTGATTCGGTGAGTTCGTGATTAGTAGCGACAATCTGCGCGGCGGCAAGAATATTATTTGGGTCAACGCCGTAAATTTCGCCAGCCTCCATACGTTTAGCCATAGCACGAGCGCGATAAAGTGCTTGAGCGTCGTCGAGAATACATTCATTTAAAAAGTTATCGGTAGTGACGCCGGCATTTTCCCAGTTGATACCGTTAGCGTAATTAAAAGAGCCACCAAAACGCACGAACAATCCGAATAAAAATATCGCGACGGCAAGCCCTGCACTAAAGCCGGCAATTTTTTTCTTAGTGTCGAGATTAGGCAACGGGCGCGTTTTAATAATAAGCAGACGGCTAAGGGCGGCAATACAAATAACAGTTAAAATTAGTGCGACAAATAAACGCCAGATAATTCCGTATTCTTGGACGGCAGTAACGATAATAGACCATAAGTCGTCGTTAAGCCCTTGCACGACTTCAAAGCCAAAAGTCGATTGGAAATTGCGGAAATAAGGAAACCTTAGCATAAACAGCAGAGAAAACACGAACGACGCGATTATACCGACAAGCAATCTTAGCCGTGAACGCAAGCCGATTATAGTTACGATTACAAAAGAAATTAAAGTAACTGCTCCGGCGGTTTTAAGTGATAAGCGCAAACCGGCGAACAATGCAGTCGCGATTTGACTTGTGGCGGTGTCGTCGCTCATGTAGTTAGACATTATCAAGATAAACAGTGCGCGGTAAATTTCTAGCAGGATTAGGATAAAGAGGAATAATCTAGCGTCGCGCTGTATGCCGTCGAAAAAACGTTTTAAGAACTTCATTTAAAGCCCCCTTAGCCCATAGATTTAATTTTATCCTCGACGAAACTGACGGGGATTTTCTCGAGGCAAATTTCTTTTTTAGGACAGGCGCGTTTCCAACAACCTTTGCAAGGGCGTTCGACTTCGATAGCATGTTCAAGTTGCCCAAACGGACCATTGCGCTCAACGTTCGTAGGACCCATAAGCATAATAGTACGAACACCAAAAGCCGCGCCCAAATGTACAGGACCCGTATCACCGCCAATAACCAAACGCGAACTTCTTATGACGTGCGCCAGTTGATAGACATTAGTTTTGTTGACGAGGTTAATAGGCGGGATTTCCATTTTAGAAGAAATTTCTTTAGCGAGCATATCGTCAAGGTCGCCGTTGCCAACGAGCACAGGAACGACGGCAAGTTGATAAAACCAGTCGCCGAGTTTAGCGAAATTTTCAGTTGGCCAACGTTTATTAGGCCAATTTGCACCGACAACGAACACGACAAACGGATTACCTTCGCGCAAGCCGGCATGTTCCATAATGTAGCGGGATTTTTCGGATTGTTCGACGGGAATTTGGATAGGAAAGACGACTTCATTGACTACGCAACCGACAGCCCGCGCAGTATCAAGATAGCGTTCGACGATATGACCTTCCGCATTTTGTCCGACGACGGGTTTAGAAATTTTATCGCTCATTTCGCGCATATTGCAGATACCGAGCTTGATATTAGACTTAGCAAAGAAAGCAATCGCGGCGGATTTAAACAGCCCTTGCAAGTCTAAAACGGCGTCGTAACTTTGTTCTTGGAGTTCGTGTTTAAATGGGAAGAATTCTTTCATGAAGCCTTTAAGCGTGCGGAAATTTTTCTTATTAAAGAGAATAATTCTATCGACGCAAGGATTCATTTTAAGTAAGTCTAAGCTGGGCGGTTCAACGACCCAAGTAACTTTAGCGTCGGGGAAAGTTTCTTTAATGGCGTAGCTGACGGGCAAGGCGTGAATCACGTCGCCCATTGCGCTAAGCTTAACGATTAGGACATTTTTTAAATCTTCGTTCATGATGTAGCCTCAATCTTTTTAATAATATTGGAAGTGGACTTGCCGGCGACGAGATTAACGAATTCGACGCGCCCGCCGTAACTTTGAACGATTTTAGCTTCGGGTAGAGTTTCCAAAGTGTAATCGCCGCCCTTAACGTAAATATCGGGTTTAACTTGAGCTATAAGATTTTCGGCGGTAAGTTCGTCAAAAATGATAACATAGTCGACAGGTTTAAGAGCTAAAAGAACTTCTGCGCGGTCGGCTTGATTATTAATGGGACGCGACGCGCCTTTAAGTTGACGAACGGAGCTATCAGAGTTAAGCCCGACAATTAAAACGTCGCCGAAATTTTTAGCGGTTGTAAGATAGCGGACGTGCCCCGCGTGAATAATATCAAAGCAACCGTTTGTAAAGACGATTTTATTATCGCGTCTAAGATTTTCGCAGAACTGCGCGGCGTCGTTTTTATCAATTAACATTTATCTAATCCTTTCCAGAGTAGAAATTAATTCGGTTGCGCTAACAGTGCTTGTACCGAGTTTACGGACGGCAATACCGGCGGCGAAATTGGCGAGCTTAGCGGCAACGGCGGGTTGTGCGCCCGTAGTTAACGCCAGCAGGAACGCGGCAACGCAAGTATCACCCGCGCCCGACACGTCATAAACTTCGCTCATATCGCTAACGGGAATGTGATGAGCCGCGCCGTTGCGTTCAAACAAACTCATACCCAATTCGCCACGAGTGATTAAAACGCCGTCGACATTAAGTTTAGTAAGGAGTTGAGTACCTGCGCCGATTAAATCCGTTACGTCGTTAAGCTGGTGTCCTACAAATGCACCGAGTTCGGAATCATTTTGCTTGACGAATCCGACGCCCGCAAAGTCACCGATATTATAGCGCGAATCGACTATACTTGGAATTTTTTTCTTGCCGGCGTAGCGAGTGATAAGTTTACGGGCATTAGCGGTAATAGTTCCGGAGCCGTAATCGCTCATGATTATTCCGTCGACTTTGGGCAGAATTTTATCAATTTTAGTAAGGAGTTCAGCCTCAACTTTTTTAGAGAGCGGCTCTTTAGATTCAGAATCAATACGGACAATTTGTTGACTGACGGTTGCGCGCCCGCCAGCGATAATTCTAGTTTTAGAAATTGTCGGGCGTGATTTATCGCGGACAAGCCCCTCAATGTGAACGTCGAGTTCCTTAAAAATATTGCGAAGACTTTCAGCGTGGAAATCGTCGCCGATAACGCCGATAGCATAGACTTCCGCGTCAAGAGTAGCGGCATTAGCAACGACATTAGCCGCGCCGCCAGCCACAACTTTTTCTCCGGCTTTTTCCAAAATCAAAACGGGAGCCTCGCGGGAAATGCGGGAAATACGTCCGTCGAGGTAGACATCAGCGACAATATCGCCAATAACTAAAACTTTTTTATCGCTGAATTTATTAGTAATGCTGATTAGTTCTTGCAAGGTGCTGACCTCCTAAGTCAAGCTGATAAATTGCGGAACAATATCTGCGAACGAACCGTCGGGCATGCGGAAACCGCCCGGAATAATTCCGAGTTCTTTAAAGCCGAGCCGTTGATATAAATGTCGAGCGTGAATATTGGTAGCGACGACAGCATTGAATTGCAGAATTCTAAAACATAATTCACGAGCTTTAGCAATGCAATCTTTGACAATAAATTCGCCGATATGCCGCCCGCGCAGGTCTGAACGAACAGCATAGCTAGCGTTGCATATGTGAGCGCATCGCCCAACGTTATTTGGGTGGAGAATGTAAAGTGCTAAAACGTCGTCGCCGTCGACAGCTAATCCGGTGAATGACTGCGCCTTAAAAAATTCATCGCCAGAAATTTCGTCGAGTTCGTCCTCTTGTGGAAAGGCAATACCCTCGCGAACAATTTCATTCCAAATATTTATAGCCGCGCCGATAAATTTTTTATCATACTGGATAACTTTCATTAACGATTTCCTCCTAAGGTTTTTTATGCATTATACAAATTTTATGTGATTAGTACAAGGCAGAAGGTTTTGGGCAAAAAAAATTCCCCCACGCAGAGGGATAATTAAAATTATTTTCGTCGAGGTATTTCCGCTAGGTTAAATTGCAATTCGTATAGAGCGCGTTTGATTATCGCAGGTGTGAGTTTATCGGGCGGCAACTGTTTTTTCAGCATAACCAATTTCATTACGTCTGGTGAATCTTCGTCGCCGTAACGAATATGGCTTGCAAGATTTTGTATAAGAGACGTTCGCGCCGAATCAACTAAATCAAGCGTACATTCCGAGCGCATATGAGGCATTTGCTCAATCAGAATTTTTTGAGCGTCCCACGAACGCAACCAGGGCGCGTCATAAAAAATATCGAACAGTTTATTAACCATAATGTCGCGTTCCTTTACCTTACACACGACGCAAAAATTTTCTTCAGGCGGGCAAAGGGCGTTGCATTTGGCGCATTTATGCCAACTGTTTTTAAGGCGACGTTTTTGCGCTTTAGCTTGCGACACCAGCGTAGCTAAAACAATTTGGCGAAGTTCGTCGGGAAGATTTTCAACTTGTTTTTGGCAACTTTTAGTTTCTTCCTCTGTCAAAATTATGTCCTCAATTTGAAATTCCTCAACCTGCGCGGGCGGCGTTTTTTTTTGTGGCGGATTTGGGATTTGAAAACTTTTAGCGATTTGAATATCCTTGACGAGCGGCTCATCTTGCCCGAAGTTTTCGTTAATGGCGTCGATAATTTCTTCCTTAAAAAATTTCAACTGGTCTTTAAAGGCGGAATTCTCGACGTTAACCAAAAGTTTGCCGTGTTCAATGGCGACGGGCACAACCTGCGCGGCAATGCTTTCGTCAACGAGTTTGCTCCAATTATTAATCACTTCGCGGCAGAGGAATTTTTTATAAGTCACGGTTTCGAGCGAGCGCATTTGTTTATGGAGCACGTGGTTAATTTCAATCATTGAACTAAATCACCCGCCTCAACGTAAAAAACATTTGCTGACATTTGCGACGGGAAATAAGTGCGGTCGGTGGCAGTTATAAGCGTTTGAATATTTTCGCGTTGCAAGAATTCAAGCAACATTTCGCGGCGGTCGGCGTCCAATTCGCTCATCACGTCATCAAGCAAGAGCAACGGATATTCGCCCGTCTCCGATTTTAGGAATTGCAATTCGGAAAGTTTAAGGGCAAGTGCGGCTGTACGCAGTTGACCTTGCGAGCCGTAAAGTTTCAGTTCCCGCCCGTTAACGAAAAATTTCAAGTCGTCTCTATGTGGACCTTTGCTGGTTGAGCCGTTGCGTATATCGTCGGCGCGTTTTGCGCGTAGCAACTCAAAAAAATTCTCCGCAATTTCCGCTTCTGAATCAAGCCCGCGCATATCGTATACGACGGATAAATCTTCACTTTGCGCCGAAATTTTTTGTTGTACTTCATTTGCTAAGGAATTTAATTTGCGAACGGAACTTAACCGCTTGCTTAGAACTTTTTCGGCGGCAAAAGCAAGTTGCGTGTCCCACAAGTCAAGCTCGTTAGCTGTGGCGTCTTCGTCGCGAATTTTTTTCAGCAAAACATTTCTTTGTTCGACGATTTTGTTGTAGCGTAGCAAGTCCAGAAAATAAATTGGCGCGGCTTGCGAGATTTGCGCGTCCAAAAATTTTCTGCGCCCCATAGGCGAGCCTTTGAACAAAAATAAATCTTCAGGCGAAAAGAATACGGAATTTAATTTGCCAACGAGTTCACGCGGGCGAATCAAATTGGCGTCGAGGAAAATTCTGCGCGGACGCTCCAAAGGAATTTCTATAGCCAACTCGTGAGAAATGCCCGCCTTGAAAAATTTTATTCGTATAAGCGCGGCAGTTTTTCCCCAGCGTACAAGTTCCGTATCTTTGCCCGCCCGACTGCGCAATAGCGACGCAAAATTAATTGCCTCAAGAATATTAGTTTTACCTTGCGCATTTCTTCCAAGAAAAATATTTATAGTTTCGTCGGGGTGAAAATTTATTTCAGAAATGTTGCGCCAATCACTAAGAAAAATTTCGGCGATGTACATTAGGCTCTAACCGGCGTGGCAATATAAATATAATCGGGATTATCGGGTTCGGTGAACGCGGCGGGGCTGTACTTATCGTTGAGCGCGATATTAATCTGCTTAGCGTCGATAACGCGCATAACGTCAGCGATATAAGAAACGTTAAAGGAAATTTCCAAATCGTCGCCGTCGATTTGCGCCTCGACATTTTTAGTTGCGCCGCCGATTTCGGGCGAATTCGAGGAAATTTCAATGCCGCCGTTGCCAAAAGCAAATTTAACGGTGTTATATTCGGTTTCCTTTGACATGAGCGAAACGAATTCAACGGCGTTTTTAAATTCTAAGCTGTCAACAGTGACGTGAGTTGTACTTGACGCGGGAATAACTCTGTCGTAAGGCGGGAACATGCCCTCGATAAGGCGCGAGTTCACGAAAACATTATCGAACGTAAAAGTTAGATAGCGCGTCGAATAATTAATCGCAACGTAATTTTCCACGTCCTTAGGGTCAATTCTAAGCATAATGCCGCGCAGAGTTTCAGCGGGCACGACAAAACTACATTCTTCGTAAGAATTGGAAAGTTGCTCGTTGGCAAGTGCTAAGCGGTGAGTATTCGTGGCAACAAGCGAAATTTTATTGCCTTTAATTTCAAAACAGCAACCAGTAAATACGGGGCGCGTATCGTCTTTTGAAACGGCGAAAACAGTTTTGCGAATCAAACTTCTAAGCGCGGTCGTGCTAATCCTGAACGACTTATCAGTTTCGGGCGTCTTAACTTTTGGGAAATCGCCCGCCGTCATGGTAAGCAATTCGACATTTGCGCCGCCCGATTCAATCGTTAAAGTATTGTTGCTGTCTTCGTCGGAAAAAGTAATGGTATCGTCGGGCATATTGCGCACGAATTCTTGAAAACGTTTGCCGCTTACAACAGTTTCGCCGCTAACTTCCGTATTAACCGGAATGCGCGTGATAATACCGGTGGAAAAATTATTAGCTTGCAACTCAAGCATGGAACCTTCCGCCCTAAGATAAATTCCGGCAAGTATAGGGGTCATGGGCTTAACGGCAACTGCGCGAATCACAAATTGCAAAGCTTCGGTTAAATCATTCTTATAGCAACTGAATTTCATATTTCTGCCTCCTTTTATAACCGCTGTATTTTATATCATTTGAAAAGATTTGACAAATTAAATCGACGCGCTAAAATAAAAACACTCCTCAGCAAATAGAAATGTATGAGCAAGCTAAAAAATTTGAGGAGGAATTTTGATGAAGTCTTGGAAGAAATTATTGGCAATGGGCGTGGCGTGTTCGAGCATATTAATCAGCTCGCCCGCCGATGCCGCCTATACGCTTAACGACGAGGTAGCTAATCCTCCCGCCGCTTTGCAAATGGCAACTCAAATTGGCGTGCTCAAATACGAAAACCCCGCGCTCAACTCCTACATAAACAAAGACGCGATTGTCGTTTTGAGTTTCGGCACAACGTTTAAAGACCAGCGCACGAAATCAATCGACGCAACCGCCAACGCGATTAAAGCCGCACACCCCAACGCCAAAGTTGTCACGGCGTTTACCAGTCACATAGTTCTCAAGCACATTATGGAGAACGAAGGCAAATGCGGTTATCTGACGCCTGAACAGACGCTTGACCAACTTAAGCGGGAAGGTTACACGCGGATTGCGCTCGTCTCTCTGGACGTTATTCCTGGCATGGAGTACAAATACGACATTGCACTTTTCCACGAGTACAAAACGCAATTTAAGAAAATGACGCTCGCGACGCCGCTGATGTATTGGCAAGGACAAGAGGAACAACCCGATGACGTTATGCAAGTTATGCAAGCGTTACATTTGCCGTCGTATAAAAAGGGCACGGCGATATTGTTAATGGCGCACGGCACGCCCGACCCGTCAAACGCTTATTATTCCGTTATGCAAGAAAAACTTCGGGCAATGAAACGCAACGACGTGCATATTTACACGGTAGAGGGCTGGCCGCGTCTTGAGGATTGGGCTGGCAAGCTCAAAATGCACAAAGTCGAAAAGATAATTTTAATGCCGCTGATGATGGTTGCCGGCGACCACGCTAATAACGATATGGCTGGCGACGAGGAAGATTCGCACAAAGTTATCTTGGAGAAAATGGGTTTTAAAGTCGAGGCGAAGTTGCAAGGTCTCGGCGAAAACAAAAGAATTCGTAACATTTTTGTTGAGCGTGCCGACGAGGCTTGGGACGCTTTAGTTAAGTAATCAATCATTAAATAAAATAAATATCGGGGAGCTTGCAGACAGGCTGAGAGGACGTTAAGCACGTCGACCCGCGAACCTGATTCGGATAATGCCGACGTAGGAAAAAAGTTTTGACGCGACAAGAAGGTTTCCGAATTTGGGAGCCTTCTTTTTTACGCAAGGAGTTGATGTAATGAACAGCACAAAAAGATTGACGCTGGCGGCAGTGCTAACGGCTATAGCGGTTGTCGGCAGTTTGATTTCGTTTCCTGTGCTGGGCAGCCGATGTGCGCCGGTTCAACACATGGTCAACGTATTCTGCGCGGTGCTGTTGGGTTGGCGATATGGCGTCGGCGCGGCGTTCACAGCAAGTTTGCTTAGAAATCTTTTAGGTTTGGGCACGATATTTGCGTTTCCAGGCAGTATGATTGGCGCATTTTTAAGCGGCGTCGTCTATGTGCGGACGAAAAATATTTTGCTGACGGTTATCGCGGAGGCGTTCGGCACGGGGATAATCGGCGGGCTTGCGGCATATCCTATAGCAATTTTTATCTTAGGACAAAATGCGGGCGATGTAGCATTTTATTTTTACGTCACACCATTTTTAATTTCGACGGTTTGCGGCGCGATTATCGCGGGACTTGTCGTCAAGAAATTTAAAAAATTTTTGATAGGAGAATGAAAATAATGGCTACACAAATGCAAATGGCTCGTGAGGGCAAAATTAGCGACGCAATGAAAATTGTAGCGGAGGAAGAAAAAATTCCCGCTGAAAAAATTCGCGAGGGCGTTGCGCAAGGCGTCATTGCAATCTGCGCGAACGTCAACCATAAAAATTTAAAACCGTGCGGAGTAGGTGCAGGCTTGCGTACCAAAGTCAACGCTAATATCGGCACAAGTTCAACCTTCCCTGACATTGAACCGGAACTTTTGAAATTAGACGAGGCGGTTCGTTGTAGCGCGGATTCAGTAATGGATTTAAGCACGGGCAATAATATTGATATTTCGCGGCGCAAAATTATCGAACACTCGCCGATAATGGTTGGAACAGTTCCGATATATCAAGCGACGGTTGAGGCGATTAAAGTTCACGGCGCGATTGTTTCCATGACGGAAGAAGATTTACTGCACACGATTGAGACGCAAGCTAAAGACGGCGCAGATTTTATGACGTTGCACTGTGGAGTTACACGGGCGGCGATTGAAAAACTTCGCACGCAAAAGCGGGAAATGGATATTGTAAGTCGCGGCGGAAGTTTTATTGCGGGCTGGATTCTTCACAACGAACGCGAAAATCCTCTCTTTGAACGCTACGACGATATTTTAGACATTTGCGCGAAATACGACGTGACGATTAGTCTTGGCGACGGCATGAGACCTGGTTGTATTGCCGACGCAACTGACCGCGCTCAATTAACGGAGCTTATAACTTTGGGCGATTTGGTTGATAGAGCTTGGAAACGCGGCGTTCAAGTTATGGTTGAAGGTCCCGGACACGTTCCCTACGATCAGATTGAAGCCAACATGAAACTTGAAAAACGACTTTGCAGGAACGCGCCGTTTTATGTTTTGGGACCTTTAGTTACGGACATTGCGCCTGGTTACGACCACATTACGGCGGCGATTGGAGGGACTTTAGCGGCGATAAGTGGCGCGGATTTTCTGTGCTACGTCACACCCGCTGAACATCTTTGCTTGCCGACGATTGAAGACGTTCACGACGGAGTTATTGTTTCGAGGATTGCCGCGCACGCCGCCGATTTAGTTAAGGGTGTCAAAGGTGCTCGCGATTGGGATTTAAAAATGGCACGCGCCCGCAAAGTTTTGGATTGGGACGAGCAACTTAGTTTAGCGATTGATCCCGAACTTGCTCGCAAAAAACGCGGCGCAAGAAATAAAGTTGGTGAGACGGCTTGCAGTATGTGCGGCGATTATTGCGCGGTTAAAATAGTTGGAAAATATTTTGATTCGCCCGTCTTCCCTTGTGTAGATTAAAAATTTTTAGCGCGTCACGAATCGGAAGCAACGCCGCGTTGTCGTGCTGATTATAATTTTTATCAAAGAAAAATCCCCCGCAATTTGCACTGTGGAGGATTTTTTATTTATGCGTTGAGAATTTTATTTAAGTTGAGCTGCAACTTCCGCCGCGAAGTCGGTTTCTTTTTTCTCAATACCTTCGCCGAGCTGATAGCGCGTGAATCTCAAAACTTTTTCGCCCTTGAGAATGTCTTTAACAGTTTTCTTTTCGCCAGGATCCGCCTTAACAAAATCCTGTTCGATGAGGCAAACTTCTTTGTAGAATTTATTAATACGCCCTTCAACCATGCGTTCAACGATTTTTTCGGGCTTGCCCTCTTCGAGAGCCTGTTTGCGCAGAATTTCTTTTTCGTGTTCAAGTTCGGAAGCGTCAACGCCTGCGCGGTCAACAGCAGAAGGATTAGCCGCTGCGATTTGCATAGCGACATCTTTACCGAGTTCGTCAGAGCCGCCAGTCATGTCGACGAGTACGCCGATTTTGCCGCCCATATGAATGTAGCTGGTGAGTTTGCCTTCAGTTTCGTAAGTTACAAAGCGGCGAATAGAAATTTTTTCGCCAATGGTGGCAGTCGCTTCGGTAACGAGTTCGGAAACTTTTTTGCCGTCGATAACGCAATCATTGAGCGCGTCGAGGTCGGCGGGTTTAGCTTCGGCAATGTGTTCGATAACTTTTTTCTCAAGCGCACGGAAGTTTTCGTTGTTAGCCGTGAAGTCAGTTTCGCAGTTGATTTCCAAAAGGACACCGGTTTTTCTATCGTCAGAAACATAAGCCGCAACGGCACCTTCCGCCGCGATACGTCCAGACTTTTTAGCCGCTTTAGCAATGCCCTTTTCGCGCAACCAGTCAATCGCTTTTTGCATATCGCCATCGTTAGCGGTCAACGCTTTTTTGCAATCCATCATGCCTGCGCCGGTTCTTTCGCGCAATTCCTTAACAGTCTTAGCACTGATAGCCATTTATTTCACCTCAAAAAAATTTTCCAAATTATTTTTCGCTTTCGAGCGCGGCAATCAATTTCGGTCTTCGCCACGCCAAACGCGACAGCTGTTGAGTCGCTTTTAAAGCGACTCCTCGTTCTCTTCGGCGGCTTCAGCACTCTCCGCGCCCTGATTGCCTTCAAGCATAGCATCAGCAATTTTCGCCGTCAAAAGTTTAACCGCACGAATTGCATCGTCATTGCCAGGAATAACGTAGTCAATTTCGTCGGGATCGCAGTTCGTATCGACAATCGCGACAATCGGGATATCGAGTTTGCGAGCTTCTGCAACGGCAATGCGTTCCTTGCGCGGGTCAACAACAAACAACGCGCCAGGCAATTTGTTCATTTCCTTAATACCGCCCAAATATTTTTCGAGACGCGCCATTTCGTGACGCAGTTGCATAACTTCTTTTTTGGTAAGGACTTCAAAAGTTCCGTCCTGCTCCATAGTCTCAAGTTCTTTAAGACGATTAATACGCTTCTGAATCGTCTGGAAGTTAGTCAGCATGCCGCCGAGCCAGCGTTCGTTAACGAAGAATTGACCTGCGCGGACAGCCTCTTCCTTAACTGCCTCTTGAGCCTGTTTTTTGGTGCCAACGAACAAAATTGTTTTGCCCTCTTCGGCGACGGAACGAACGAAGTTATAAGCCTCGTCGACTTTACGAACGGTTTTTTGCAAATCAATAATGTAAATGCCGTTGCGCTCGGTGAAGATGTAGCGCGCCATTTTCGGATTCCAGCGACGAGTTTGGTGCCCGAAGTGCACGCCCGCTTCCAAAAGCTGTTTCATTGAGATAACTGCCATTTGAATTTCCTCCTGTTTTACATTCGCAGAATATTTTTCGCGCCGATAAACCTTACGGCACAGGCGACGCTCCATTCTGCGTGAATTTGTGATGTTGCGCATTATATCATACGAAAAATTTCGCGGCAAGTTTTATTTTGGCAATGGCTCAAAAATCTAAGAACAAGTGTTCATAAACAATTAAGCAAAGTATGAATATGAGAAATGTGCGACTTGTTCAGTAGTGAAAAGCTACTGCGCTTAAATAAAGCGAACTGGTTATCCAAAGAGTAAAATGAGGGGGTAACGCTCTGAAGTGCTCTCCCTAATACTCCAATTAGCGGGAAACCGTTAAAAGCTCGGTGAAGCCGGCAGAGAGACACCGTAACATTAAGTTGACGAAAGCAGTTCAGAGGTGAGCTGTGTGTCCTATATGTCGGAGGTCTACAAAATAGCTATGGGTGCGACTTGTTGAGTAGTGAAAAGATACTCCGCTTAGAAAAGACGAACTGATAACTTGAAGAGTGGAATGAGGGAGTAACGCCCCGAAACGCTCTCCTTAATACTCCGACTGGCGCGAAAGCGTCAGAAGCTCGGTGAAGTCGGCACAGAGTAGTCCTAACAGGTAAAGCTGAGGAAAGCTGACCGGAGGCGGTTGGTGCTACCTATATGCCGGAGGTCTATAAATCAATTAAGGTTAGAATGTCCCGAAAAGGGACTGACGAATTTGCGAAGGTACGGGTCTAAACTATTGCTTTGTAGAAATGCAAAGTAGCGTTAATTCGCTATAGATGTGGTTGAGTAAAAATCTTTTATATGAAATACCCCAGTGTGTTACAGGCACTATCAAGCCTACAGGCTCAAAGCAAAAACCTAAGAATTAGTGTTCATAAACGATTAAGCAAAGTGTGAATATGAGAAATCTTA
>CAMJRX010000047.1 GCA_946408355.1 uncultured Selenomonadales bacterium | reverse complement strand
GTGACCTCGTCGGCAAGTTTTAGCGTGTAACCGTCGGAAATTGTGACTGTTTGTTTATTTAGGGAATCATTGCCGACTGTGACTGTTGAACCGTTCAAGCTTAATCCGTCAAGCGATTTTACTCCGTTGACTGTGATTAAAGTTTCGCCGCCGCTTGAAGGTACATAATTAATTTGATTGTCGTTGAGCGTATAGCCTTCACTAGTCGTAGAATTTTTGTAAGTGGCAACGTTACCGCTCAAAGTCCAGCCCGCCGCTTTAGTTGAAGTTTTTGTAACGTCGTCGGCAAGTTTTAGCGTGTAACCGTCGGAAATCGTGACTGTTTCTTTATTTAGGGAATCGTTGCCAACTGTGACTTTCGAGCCGCTCAAATTTAATCCATCAGTCGATTTTACTCCGTTGACCGTGATTAAAGTTTCGCCGCCGCTTGAAGGGATATAATAAATTTGATTGTCGTCGAGAGTGTAGCCTTCACTAGTCGTAGAATTTTTATAAGAGGCAACATTACCGCTCATAGTCCAACCCGCCGCTGTCATTGAAGACTTTGTAACGTCATCAGCAAGTTTTAACGTGTAGCTGGCGTTGATTGTAACCGTTTGTTTATTTAAGGAACCATTGCCAACTGTGACTGTCGAACCGCTTAAAGAAAGTCCGTTTGCTGATTTTACTCCGTTGATTGTGATTAAAGTTTCGCCGCCGCTTGAAGGGATATAATAAATTTGATTGTCGTCGAGAGTGTAGCCTTCACTAGTCGTAGAATTTTTATAAGAGGCAACATTACCGCTCATAGTCCAACCCGCCGCTGTCATTGAAGACTTTGTAACGTCATCAGCAAGTTTTAACGTGTAGCTGGCGTTGATTGTAACCGTTTGTTTATTTAAGGAACCATTGCCAACTGTGACTGTCGAACCGCTTAAAGAAAGTCCGTTTGCTGATTTTACTCCGTTGATTGTGATTAAAGTTTCGCCGCCGCTTGAAGGGATATAATAAATTTGATTGTCGTCGAGCGTGTAGCCTTCACTAGTCGTAGAATTTTTGTAAGTGGCAACGTTGCCGTTCAAAGACCAGCCCGCCGCTGTCGTTGAAGACTTTGTAACGTCATCAGCAAGTTTTAACGTGTAGCCGGCGGAAATTGTGACTGTTTGTTTATTTAGGGAATCATTGCCGACTGTGACTGTTGAACCGTTCAAGCTTAATCCGTCAAGCGATTTTACTCCGTTGACTGTGATTAAAGTTTCGCCGCCGCTTGAAGGTACATAATTAATTTGATTGTCGTTGAGCGTATAGCCTTCACTAGTCGTAGAATTTTTGTAAGTGGCAACGTTACCGCTTAAAGTCCAGCCCGCCGCTTTAGTTGAAGATTTTGTAACGTCGTCGGCAAGCTTTAGCGTGTAACCGTCGGAAATTGTGACTGTTTGTTTATTTAGGGAATCATTGCCGACTGTGACTGTTGAACCGTTCAAGCTTAATCCGTCAAGCGATTTTACTCCGTTGACCGTGATTAAAATTTCGCCGCCGCTTGAGGAGACATTATGGATTTCATCGTCGTCGAGAGTGTAAGATATTGTAATTTTAGCCGATTTATAGCTTGCCACGCTGTCGGTAAAAGACCAGCTCGCCGATTCAACCTCTTTAATAAAAGTCATATTGCTGTTGACGGTGTATTCGTTGTCGTCGATGATGATTGTCGAGCCGCTCTTGCAATAAATCGTTCCGTCGACAATATAAGTATCAGAGCCTTGAACCGTCATATCGTCCGGAACTGTGACTTTGTAAACCAGCGTGAGGTCGGGATAATTATTATCGACAACGTTTTGACTTGTCGCCAGCGAGTAAGTTTCATCAGAATTTTTGAAGACGTAATTATTATCGGGGTCTAAAGTCAACGTGCCGCCCTCAAGCGTTTGATTGGTTTCGCTAATCGTGCACGTTATATTTTCACCCAGATAGCCCGCTTTTGGTTTGAAGACAACTTCGCCGCGATAAAAGCCGTTGTATTCGTCGCCGCTTAAAAATTCGTAACCGTCGGGTACTTTTACTACGTAGTAAATATCATCTGCCAAGTCGTGATCGATGACGGTGTAAGTGCCATTGGTCGCGCCCTTAATCGCCAAGCCGTCATTAACCGTGAGAGTGAGTTCCGTGCCCGCCTCGTAGAAATTTTTTTCGCCAATTTGAATTGCCGTGCCGCCCGAAACTGTAATTCCGTCCGCGTCAGCCGAATAAACGCGAATGCCGAAACTGCCCGCATCCTTGTTGCTGTGATAATAGTTGGTGCCCGTGAGTGCATCGGTGTTTTCGGTCAAGCCAACCAAGCTGCCGACATCTTCGTTGCCCTTGACTTGCACGTCGACTTTGTTGTCAGCGGAGATTGTTGCACTGTTAGCACCCACCAAGCCGCCGACGCTCTCTGTGCCGCTGACTGTGCCGATTACGGTATTTGTGCCGCTGATTGTGCTACTGTTGACGTTGCTACCAACCAAGCCTCCGATAAAATTGTTGCTACCTATGACTTGCGCATTGACTGTATTAGTGGCGTCGACATTGCTCCCGTAGGTACGTCCGACCAGCCCGCCGACATGATAAGTGCCCGTAACCGTGACCTTAACGGTGTTTGTGCCGTTGATTGTCCCTTGATTATCTTCGCCAATCAATCCGCCAACAAAACTACCGAGATTGCTTGTGCCTGTAACTGTAGCGTCGACGTTGTTTACGCCGTTTATTATGCCCTGAAAGCTATCACCGACCAAGCCACCTACATGATAATTGCCCGTGATTGTGCCGGAAACTGAACAATTGCTGATAGTGCCGCCGTAGAGCCAGCCGACCAAACCGCCAACTGTTTCGTCACCCGTAATGTCGACGTTGGTTAAATTAACATTTTTAATCGTACCAGATTGCAATGCACCGAAAAGCCCTTCACCGTAGAGACCGTTGATGGTTAAGTTGGAAATAGTATATCCTTGCCCGTCGAACGTACCTTTAAAAAAGCGGCTGTTAGTGCCGTTGTAGTCACTGATTGGCGTAAAGCTCGCAATATCTTTCAAGTCAATATCCGCCACTACTTTAAAAGTTAAGCCTTCGCAAGTGTTGCCGGCGTTGGTATAAGTGGAAAGGGCGGTTAATTCGTCGGCGTTGCTTATTTCGTAATAACCGTTGCCCTCACTGTCGAGGACGAAATTAAGTCCCGTAATTGTTGTCGGTGTGTAGAGATTTAAATCTTCTGCTGTTAAAGTCCTATCAGCGGCGGGCATGGTATAATCTTTCGTTGTAAGTAATTTGTCTTCTTTGAAGTAGGAGCCGTCGGGCGCAGTAAAAGTTAATTCCGCGCCACCTTTATAATAAGCTTTGCCATCGACTTCGTACTTGTCAACGGCATTGGCAACCTCAACTGTAACTCCGTCGGGCAAATTCAGCGCGTAATAAATATCTTCGGCGGTGATTGCTTTGTCGTTGATGTTGAAACTCGCCAAAGACGCCGCGTCCTTTAGCAGGATAGAGCCTTCGTCAACCGTGACAATAATATCGTTGCCGTCCGCATAAATTGAATATTCGCCGCCCGAAATGTTCAGCGTATCTGTTGTTGCGAAACCCGAAATTGTATCGTTGCCGTCGCCAGAGGCGTATTCAATTACATTCAAACTCGCGCTCGAATCCAAGCTGATTAAGTCATCGTCCGAGCCGGCGTTGATTGAAACGTTTTTGCCGTAGCTGTGAATGGTATCGTTGCCCTCGCCCGCCTCGATTGTCACCGAGTCGCCCATGTGGTTGTAAATGGAATCGTCGCCCGAACCTGCATTGATTGTCACGGTGTCGCCGTTCCAGGTATAAATGAAATCGTTGCCGTCGCCGCCGTCGATTAAAACGTCGGAGGCACCGCGATTGCGAATTGAATCGTTACCTAAGCCGCCGAAGATTGAAACATTGGAGCTGTTTTCGCTGTGACTTTCGTTGACAATTAAATCGTTGCCGTCGCCCGAAACGATTGTCACATTTGTATATATGCTATCATCCGTACTAAGATTATTTATAATCGTATCATTGCCCATGCCTGCGTCGATTGATACGCTCGCGCCTGTGTTAGAAATTGAATCATTTCCGCCGAGAGCCAAAATTGTCGCGTTGTCGCGACTGTTGGAATAGGTGTCGTCATTTTCGGTCAACGTGATTAGTAACGGATTGTCGTTATAGATTCCGTCAATGTTGACAGACTCCAAACTCGCTACGTCCTTGAGAAGGATTGAGCCGGAGCCGACGCTGACAATTATATCGTCGCCGCTAACCTGCGTGTAATAGGAAATGCCCGAAATTGAAAGCGTGTCCGTTGCATTAAAACCGTAAATCGTATCGTCGCCGTCGCCTAAAGAGTATTCAATAAAACTTAAACTCGCGTCTGAACGCAAACTGATTAAATCGTTGCCCGCGCCGCCGTCTATTGTTACGTTTTCGCTACCGCCGTTGTAAATAGTGTCGTTACCGTCGCCCGCGTAGATTGTTGCCTTATCGCCGATCACGTTGAGAATATAATCGTTGTCTTTGCCGCTACTTATCATCACTGAATTGCCGTATTCATTGTTGATTGAATCGTTGCCCGCGCCGCCGTCTATTGATACGCTCGCGCCGATATTGTAAATGGTATCATTGCCCGCGTTGCCGTCGATTGAAACGTTAGAGTTAAGGTCGTTGTAAATGGTATCATTACCCGCGTTGCCGTAAATTGTGACGTTTCCCAGATAATTATAAAGCTCGTCATCGTCTTCGGTAAGCGTGATAATTTCTGTGGAACCGGTCTTGTTAATGTTAAGGTCTTTACCTTTTGCGCCGACCAGACGAATAGAACCTTCATCAACGCGAACAATTACATCGTCGCCGTCAATATCCGTTGTGTAAGAATCACCCGTAACAGTCAGCGTATCGGACTCATTGAATCCAACGATTGTATCGTTGCCGTTCCCAGAGGCATATTGAACTAAACCGCTTGTGGCGCGCAAATAAATACTATCGTTGCCCGCGCCGCCCAAAACTGTTGCAAGGTTGCCGGCATTGTTAATAGTATCGTTGCCCGCGCCACCACTGATTGAAACCTTCAAGCCGGAGTTTTTACCATAATACTGACCGTTGTTATTATTGGAAATGTAATCGTCACCGTCGCCAGCGTCGATTGTCACCGATTCGCCACCGTTGCCGTTGAAAACGGAATCGTTGCCTGAGCCGCCTGAAATGCTGACATTGGAGCCGCTGTTGATAATGTAATCGTCGTCCTCGGCACCGTCGATTGTGCTATCGGAGCCGCCATTGTCAATAGAATCATTGCCGTCACCACCGTTTATCGTGACGTTCGAAAAATAGTTACTGATTGTATCATCGCCGTCTCCGCCGTTCATCAATGCAGTATTACCTTGAATATTGTTGTAGAGCCTGTCGTTACCTTCGCCGCCGTCGAGTGTAACTTCAGATTCGCTACTGTAGAGGGTATCGTTACCTTCGCCGCCTGAAATGCTGATGTTGGAGCCGTTGTTGATAATCCGGTCGATGCCGTCGCCTGCGTCGATTGAGACATTTGCGCCGCTATTGGTTACGCTATCATTTCCGCCGAGCGCCAAAATCGTTGCGCCTTCGAGAGTATTGTTATAAGTATCGTCGTTTTCAGTGAGCGTGATGAACAACGGGTTGTACTCGCCCGAAATGTTGACGGTAGACAAGCTCGCCGCGCCGATTAAAGTTATTTTCCCGTCGCCGACCGTTACGATTATATTTGAGCCGCTCGTTTGCGTGGAATATACGCCGCCCGAAATTGAAAGCGTATCTGTTGCCTTGAAACCGTGAATGGTATCGTTGCCGTCACCGGAAGTGTATTTAATAAAAGTATTCCCGCTACTACTATGAAGAGAAATACTATCGTCACCTAAACCTCCTATGATAGTAACATTGTCTCCGTTGAAAGTTTCACTGACGATAGTATCATTGTCTTCGTCTCCGCAAATTGTGGCTCTGTCACCAGTGTAGATATAATCTTTACCTGCACCGCCTTTGAGGGTCACGTCATGAACATGGTTGTCAATAGTGTCGTTGCCTGCACCCGCGTCAATTAAATCATTTGCGTTTTGATAACCACCGTGATTTCCTACGCTGTCGTCGCCGTCGCCCGCATTTATCGTAACATTTGTAGCCATGTTGAAAATAGTATCGTTACCGCCGAGAGCCAAAATCGTCGCATTCGCAAGGTTGTTGGAGTAGCTATCATCGTTTTCGGTCAACGTAATAAGCAAATCTTTATATTCGCCCGAAATGTTGACGGTAGACAAGCTCGCCGCGCCGATTAAAGTTATTTTTCCTTCGCCAACTGTTATGATTATATCCGAGCCGCTGACTTGTGTAGAATAAGTGCCGGAGCCTTCGCCGATTTCTAGCGTCGTGTTAGCATTGAAACCGCTGATAGTATCGTCGCCATCACCAGAACTGTATTTGAACAAAATTTTCGTGTTGACATTGTTATTGCGAATTGAATCATTACCTTTTCCGCCACTTATTGTCACTTTGGAGCCATTGTTATTTTCAATGTAATCATTTCCGTCGCCGAGTTCAATTGACGCATTCGACGCATTGGCAACGGAATCGTCCCCTATGCCGGTGTTTACTGTGGAGTTATTACTTATGTTGAAAACGGTATCGTCACCGTCACCGGTTGTTATTGAGACATTTTCGGCTGACCAATTATCGACTTTTATAAAATCGTTGCCAACACCACCGTCGATTGAAACGCTCGAATTATTACTGTAAATAATATCGTTGCCGCCGAGAGCCAAAATCGTCGCGCCGTCAAGTGTGTTGGTATAATTATCGGCGTCTTCAGTCAACGTGATGAGCAAATTATATTCGCCCGAAATGTTCACCGTCGACAAACTCGCCGCACCAACTAAAGTTATTTTCCCGTCGCCAACCGTTACAATAATATCCGTGCCACTAGTTTGCGTGGAATATTCTCCGCCCGAAATGCTTAGCGTATCTGTTGCTTTAAAGCCGCTGATAGAATCGTTGCCGTCGCCGTTGCTGTAATTGAAGAGAATGTTTTCGCCGTTGGAGGTTTCAATCGTGTCGTCGCCTTCGCCGCCGATTATCGTGGAGTTTGACGCTTGATTCCAGAGGGAGTCGTCGCCCGCGCCCAAATCAATTTTAACGGAAGTTTTTGCGTTGGCGTTGTCAATAAAGTCATTGCCTGCGCCGCTGCTTATTGTTACGTAGTCGGCTCCGTTCCAAATTGTATCTTGGTCTTTACCGGATATTATTGTCGTGTGAAAACCGCTGACAACACCGCCGACCTCCGCGTTCCAGCCTCCGTTGACAATGGAATTGTTGCCGTCGCCCGCGTTCACAAAGTTGTTATCGCTCCAATTACCAATGGTGTCGTCGCCGTCGCCGCCGTCTATCGAGACGTTCGCGTTCCAGTTGTCGATTTTATCGTTTCCGCCGAGAGCCAGAACCGTCGCCCCGTCAAGAGTGTTGGTATAATTATCGGCGTCTTCAGTCAACGTGATGAGCAAATTATATTCGCCCGAAATGTTCACCGTCGACAAACTCGCCGCACCAACTAAAGTTATTTTTCCTTCGCCGACTGTTACGATTATATCCGAGCCGCTCGTTTGCGTGGAATATTCTCCGCCCGAAATGCTTAGCGTATCTGTTGCTTTAAATCCTCTTATAGAATCGTTGCCGTCGCCGTTGGCGTATTGAATTAAAACATTTCCAACAGCAGATTCAAGACTGATTGTATCGTTGCCAGTTCCGCCCGTGACGGTTACGCTGTCGCTACCATTGAAGACCAAAAGTTCATCGTCGCCGGCTCCACCATTCAACGAAACGTTTTCGCCTATATTTAATAATTTGTCGTTATCGTCGCCGCCGTCAATTGTAATGTTATTGCCGCCGTAATTGTTAAGAGAATCGTCGCCCGCGCTAC
Organism: uncultured Selenomonadales bacterium; assembly: GCA_946408355.1. GTDB lineage: Bacteria > Bacillota > Negativicutes > Selenomonadales > Selenomonadaceae > Quinella. Next base: position 10,686 of record CAMJRX010000047.1, on the reverse strand, counting down.
CATAAATTTTTACTGAATCGGCGTGATTGCTGAGGATAGAATCCGCGCCTGCGCCGCCGTCAATCGTAGAGTTCAAGCCTCTGTTATCAATAGAATCATCGTCCGCGCCACCGTTTATCAATGCATAATCGGGCGTTCCATGCTCTGTTTGCCAGTTTGTGATTGTGTCTTTACCGTCGCCGCCCGAAATCGTTACGTGCAACCCTCTGTTATCGATAGAGTCATTGCCCACGCCGCCACTTATCGACGTATAGTCAGGCGTTCCATTAGCCGTTTGCCAGTTTTGGATTGTGTCGTTGTCTGCGCCGCCGTCAATCGTAACGTACAATCCTCTGTTATCAATAAAATCATCGCCTGCGCCACCTGAAATTGACGAACGGTCGGGCGTGTTAGTGCCAACTTGCCAACTCATGATTGAATCGGCACCGTCAAGCGCATCAACTGTAACGCTAGCACCAATGTTGGTAATGGTGTCGTTACTAGAAGTACCGGTAATAATTTTGTTGGACTGACTATTATCAAAAGTTGCCATAGAAAACGACTCCTTCCCAACACTAAAAGCTATTTAAATCTATTTTATAAAATATACTATAGTGTAAGAAAATCAACAAGAGTTTGTAAAAATTTTTCTCCCACAAAAAATTTTTTTATGAAGAATGGACAAAAAATTTCGGACTATGATATACTATAAAAAATTTCTAGCGGAGAGTGATTTTTATGGCAGCTGTAATCGTAGGAAAATCCAAAAAAGATAAACTCGTCGCTTTTGAAGGCAGAACGCAAATTTATGGCTTGGCGGGCAACGACACACTCATAAGCGACAACAAAAATGAAGTCCATCTCATCGGCGGGAGCGGCAACGACGTTTTGCAAATGACGGGTGGCTCCGGCACGCTTTCTGGCGGCGCAGGTAAGGATACTTTTGAGTTGAACTATTCATCTAAAAAAAAGATTTCTGCAGTGATTGAGGATATTGATCCGAACAAAGATAAAATCGTAGTTAACTTTAACGGAAACAAAACACCAAAACTCCAATATAAAATCGAAGGTTCCGACGTTGTCTGGACGGACGACAAAGGTTATTTCAAACTTACGCTAAAAGGTTCGAGCGACGCAAGCGATTACTACGAAGGTGAAGCGCACGAATATATTTGGGACATCTTGAGAATTACGAATGAGAAACGCGAATCTCAAGGCTTGAGTCCTCTGACGCTGTCGCAAGGTTTAACGGACGGTGCAGTTATTCGTTCTAAAGAGATTATCAAAAAAGCGGAGCACAAACGACCTAACGGCTCAAGTTGTTTTACGGCAGTGAAAAAATCTTATTTGAAAATGGGTGAAAATCTCGCTTTGGGACAAACTTTGCCTGAAACGGCAATGATTAACTGGATAAACTCTAAAGGACACAGCGAAAATATTTTGGATCCAAATTTTAAAAAGTTGGGAGTAGGTTATACTTACGATTCAAATTCAAAATATAAATATCATTGGGTGCAAATGTTCGGAAGTGATTTAAGTTCGCCAAATGAATTGAGCACGAGTGAAATTTTGAAAACCAAGATGACAGTTAAACGCGGCAATTTGCCAAAAGAAGAAAAGCCGATATTTAATACCGTCCTTGCTGAAGGCAACACGTTAATTTCGCGAGGCGGCACTTATAAAATCGCGAAAAATTTTTCAGGTACGATAAGAATTAGCACAAGCGACGCCGTGACAATCGACGGAACGAACGCGGGCAGCTTGAGCGACGTCCAAATCGTTACGATTAAAGAAACCGCTAACCTGACGATAAAAAATTTGAAAGTAACGAACGAGGAAAACAGCGTAATAACTTTTGGTGCGGGTAAAAATAATAAGTTGACGCTCACGGGCAAAAATATTTTGAAAACCTCCGACGTTTGGGCGGCAGTTGTTAATGTTGGCGGCGGCTTGACAGTCAACGGAAAAGGCTCACTTAATTTGACGGCTGGCAGTCAAGGTTCTGGAATTGGTTTGGACTCCGACGATGATAGAAAATCTGACATTACGATTAAAAACGGCTCGATAATAACCGTAACGGAATTGGGCGCGGGCATTGGTTCGGGCGCAGGAGGTTCTATTGGCAATATAAAAATCACGGGCGGCACTCTCAACACAACGAGTACAAAAGCGGCGGGCGTCGGCAAAGGTTGGAACGGCTCTGTCGGAAATATTTCATTCAGCGGCGGCATTGCCTGCGATAATCTTTCGTTCGACGGAAACAACGCGACAATTTCGGGCGGCAACATAATAAAATCTTTGCTTAATGGCGGAAAAGGTGGAAATGTTTCATTTAATGGCGGCAATGCAAATGATAAAATTGTATTCAGCGGAAATAACGCGACGATTTCGGGCGGTGCGGGCAACGACACGATTCAAAGCACCGGATTAAATGTTCTGTTTAAATATTCTCAAGGCGACGGCAACGATTTAATTAAAGGTTTCAATTCGACTTCGACTCTCCAAATCTACAATGACGGCTCCGAAGTCAAACCGGTTAGAAAAGGTCTAGATGTCATTGTTCCGGTCGGCGAGGAAGAAATTACTCTAAAAGGCGCGGCACTTTTGTTTAAGGTAAATATTGAAACCATAGATACACAATCGACGAACTTGACCATAACGAATTTTTCAAAGTCGCCAGTGACTGTCGGCTCCGCTATTGAAGTTGTCGACGCCTCCTTTCGCACAAAAGCCGTCAAAATCACGGGTAACACTTTGGACAACAAAATTCTTGGCGGCGCAAGTAAGGATACAATCTTTGGCGGCGAAGGCAATGATTTGATTTACGGTGAAAGTGGTAAAGATATTTTGAGCGGCGACGCAGGCAATGATTCGCTTTGGGGCGGCTATGGCAACGATAAACTTTATGGCGGCGACGGCAACGATGTTTTTATCTACAGACCGGGCGAAGGTTCCGACACGATTTATGACTACACGGCAGGCGACATGTTAAAAATTTTGAACTCTAACGGCACAGAGGGCGGCTCGTTTATAAATTCATCATTTAAGAACAATAACCTCACCTTGTCGATTTTAGGCGGCGGCAAAGTCATTTTTAGCGACGTCAATGCAGATGACGTTTTCAACATTAATGGCAAGAATTATTCAATCAGCGGTAAGAAACTCAAATAAATCGTGGATAATAAAATTTTCATTACGCAAAAAAACGACCGCGCTATTGCGGTCGCTTTTTACTTTAAAAGTATTTTTGACGACTAATCGGCAGTTGTCGTTGAAGAATTTGTACAAACGTTTTTACTTCAGCGGGATTGCCGATTGATTTTATTGTAAAGTTCTCTTGCGTCGTTGTCATTAGGATTCAGTTGCAGAGATTTTTGCGCGTCGTTCAAAGCTTTGGAGTAGTCGCCTTGAGCGTAATAGGCGAGCGCACGATTGTAATAGGCCTCAGCAAAATTCGGGTTAAGTTGAATGGCGTATGTGCATTCGTCGATAGCCGCATTAAAATTTTTCTTAAAGACGAACAAGCTACCCAAATTGTTATGAGCGGCGGCGGATTTATCGTTGAGTTTAAGGGCTACTCGGAAATCATTTTCCGCATTTTGAAATTGTTCGAGAGCCGCGTAAGCATTTCCGCGATTGTTCAGCGCGTCGGCGTAATTCGATTTCAATCTGATAGCTGTCGTGTAATCTTCAACTGCCGCCGAAAATTGTCCAAGCTCGTATCTTACAATACCGCGATTGTTATAAGCTTCTGCTAATTGCGGATCAAGTTTAATTGCCTCGTCATAAGCAGCTAAAGCCCGCGCGAAGTCCTTTCGAAAAGAAAAATCATTGCCTTTAGAGAATTCGTTAATCGCATAAAATTTTTCGGTGTTGCGCGCAACCTCTTTTTTTATTTTAACTTTTTTGGCGGCGTCTGCTGAATCAAATTCATTGCGGTACATGAGCATTTGCCGATTTAAAGCGTCGTATTTTTCCTGTAGCTCTTTGTTTTTGCGTGTGAGTTCTTCAACGGCTTGTCTGTCCTTCATTATAGCCGTCAAAGTGTTTTCGTCTAAATCGCTGATTAAAGCTTTGATTGTCACGGTGAATTTGAGCAAATTTTTTTCGATGACTTCCACATTGCTTGATTCCTCTTGAATTTTTATTAACTGAGAAGTTACAGTGTGCACCTCGTCTTCTTCCAAAACGAAACCAACCATTTTTGAATAGCTTTGCAGATAGACGCCGCCTTTTTCGACAGCGGCACGTTTTGCCTCTTCGCGAGCACGAGCTGTAGCACTTGCGGCAGTTTCATCAAGTCGCGAGTCCATGATATATTTGCCCGACGCCTCAATTAACTGATCGCTTGCCGAAGAAGTATTGGTGCTTAAAACGATTGCAAAGGCAATGATTAACGCAAAAAATTTCTTCATGACAAATCACCTCACCAAAACGATTGCGCAATTTGTGAGGATATTTGTAGATTGATTAGCCGCCAAAATTCTATCGGCATCTTCATCGCTGATTACCACATCGCATGAGTCGGAAATTTTTACAGCTTTTACGACCAGCGGCGAAGTTCCCGCACGAGACGAATCTATATTGTCCGCATATTCAACAATGCCTTTACTGACGGCGTTTTGATAGCCGACGTTTTTATAAGAATAAATTTCAACGCCGCCGCCGGTTTTTATCGCGGGAGTAATGGCAGTCGAAAGATTCAAGCCGCGACAATCAATAATCAACCCCGTATAGTTGACTTCACTGCGCACATTAGTAAATTTTGGTTTTGGGAAATCTTCAATTGGAATATCTTTTTTAAGAACTGCGCCCGCCAAAGAATTTTCGCCGCCGTACATAGGCAAACGAACTTTAGCGTGGAAGGAGCCGTCGCCTTGTCGGGTCACAGAGATAACTTTTGCGCCGTGTAGTACCGCTTCCACATTGCTGTTTATCTCATCATCTAAATCGCGCATGTTTTTAACCGTCGTTTTTGACGTGACGTGAATATTGTCGACCTCTTCTGCCAAATACCGGTAAGCGTCTAATATCGCCATTCGACGCATTGCATTGGGTTGCATGCCTTTTTCGTAATAAACAATCCCCTCTGCCTCGATATATCCTTCCTCCGCATTAGCAGAGGCAAAAGAGAATATCGCAAGCATACACATTACGAAGACTACTTGGAAAAATTTTTTCATATTAACATCTCCTTTACTCAAAAAAATTAACGGAATTTTTATTAATGCACAGTTCCAATTCAAAATTGTTATCGGTATTGCGAAGATAAAGCCATCGTCAATTTCGATTATGGCTTCCTTTTGAAAATAATGTAGCATTTCAGGTTCACAAAAAATTTTAGAAAAAATCCTCTGCAATGTCAAATGCTGTGTAAAAAAATATTTATGCGAACTGTATAATAATATAACAATTATACGGTTTCTTAGAGAAAAATTTTATCGAGCAATAATTTTTTTCTTACAATAAATTGCGTAATAACGCCAAACTCCGCGCCATTTCTATTTGTTATTTTGTATATCGTTATCATAAAAATTACCTCGATTCTTATAATGCGAAAAAAATTACTCGACAATACATGATGAGTTAGGGGAACTGATAGACAAGATCATAGAAGTTGGTAAGAAAGAAAAAATAAATAGTGCAAAGCTGTTTAGTCACCTGTCGGCACTCTTTGCGGACGTGAAACTCGGACTTATCAGCAAGGCAGAGGTACTCAACGCAGGCAAGGCGCACTTGTCCACAATGCAGGTTCGAATAACCTTGCCGAAACAACTGCTCGTGGCTCGTTTCAAGTTATTGGCGAATCTAAAATTTTTATCGTGATACCAGTTGAACAACGCACCGCCAAGCGAGAGATTCATGAGAAGTTTAATTTATGCAATACCTATACTTTTAATTTTCTAAAAGATTCCGTTTCAAATCGTTGGTCATTATTACACTTTTTTAATGTGGTAGGCCTCCACAATTAAATATTCACAAAGTCAAGCGGCGATTCATCCCTCGCCTAATTAGGATAAAAAGCAGAGTTTAATAACGTTAAAAAAAAATTGCCCCTCAAGTTTCAAGGGGTTATAATTTTTTATGGAGTTTAATTTTATTGAGCGGGAGCCGGCATACCAGGTTTAATTGCGTCGTCAAATTTTGTATCTGTGAAAGGTTCCGTCGGCATAGGTTCAATCGCGAGCTGACCGCCTTTAACTGCGGCTGTTGCACTCTCAATCGCCCTGTGCGCCGCGTCAATCGAAATGCCCAATGATTTCATGCACTTATCGGGATTATGGAAACCCATTGCACTTTCTGCGGAGACCCAATCCCAATACCACTGCGCCTCGCGGACGAGTTGACGAGCTTCAGCAAGCTGTTCATCTGTTGCGCCTGCCAAGTGAGCAGCTTTAATGACTTTATGAGCGCGAGCCGTCGTTTGTCCTGCCATGCGCAAAAGTTTAAATGTGTTATCGTTAATTGTCTGCACGCGGTGGAGCATAGTTTCGTAAGATTCGTCGTGGCATTTCGCACAACCGGTATCGTAATGTTTAAGCGGATTTGTCATGTAATGCGAAGTATATTTTTGTCCGTCTTTGCGCACGTAAGGCATATGGCAATCAACGCAGGTTACGCCGTTAAGCGCGTGTACAGAATCCGTCCAACATTCAAAGTCGGGGTGCTGAACTTTTAACATTGCGGCTCCGCTGTCGGGGTGAATCCAGTCGGCGTCAAATTTCGGGTCGTGACCGTCATGATAATATTTCCATTCTTCTTCGGGACCAAGACCATTGGCGAACGGCATATGAACACGCCCGTCCTCTTTTTTCTTAAAATAATATTCGTTGTGGCACTGACCGCAGACATAAGCGCGCATTTCGTTATGCGTGGCGTTGTTTACGTCAATTCCGAGTTCAGCCATTGACTCAACAAAACCTTGATTGTAAATGCGCAACTTCATCGTGTCGGGGTCGTGGCAACTTGAGCAACCAAACCACTCGTCATCTTTAATCGGAGCAACAACTTCATCGAACGGCTTAGAGGCAAATTCCCAGCCGCTTTCCTTAAAGTAAACGTCGTACATATACGAGCCTTTGCAAACTATGCAAGAGCCGAGCTGACCGGGACGGCGTTTAGAGTTCAAAATATCTTCGCCGGCGTACCAGTGCCCTCTGTCGTCGTCGTATTGAATCGAGAATTTGTAACCTTTAAACAGCTCAATTTGTTCGGGCTGTTCGGTAAGGTGCGAATAAGCGTCCGCGCCGCCAAAACCTGTCGGGCTAGGCGATTTGTCCATTGTCATTTTATAAGAATTAAATTGCAAAGGATAAGCTTTTTCGTAGCCCATGCGCGTTAATTTTTGGTCTTCGGGAATTTGTGCCAATTCAAATTTCGTCGCGGGTTTGGCTATGACTCGCGTAAACAGCAAGCCGAAAAATGCCACGCACAAGACCAGTACGCCCGCGATACATTTTTGCATCTTACTCAACTTTAATACCTCCCTCCAAGTGATTCGAGCCGTGCGCAATCCTGCTGTGGCACTTCAAGCAATCGTCTTGTGTACCTTCGGGCGCAGTCTCAACATAAGACATTGTCGCGCTATGACAACGCACGCAATTTTCAGCGACCATTGTGCGGGCGTCGGCGTCAAGCTTGATTCGTTCGGGATAATCGCGCATGATTTCGTGGTACATGTCAACCATACCCGTGCGACCCTTTTCAATCAGATAATGCGCGGTGTTGTCGTGCGGCAAGTGGCATTCGACGCAATCAAGTTCCCTGTGACTTGAAACCGCAAAGGTTTTTGATTCGTGTTGCATGGAATGACATTGCCCGCAGAAAAATTTCGTTCCGCTTGCGTGCAATGCTCCCATGCCTACGCCGACTGCCAGCACTCCGACTATAAAGCCGCCCGCTAAACATTTAAGCGTGTGCTTTTCAAGCAAATCTTTTATGCACATGTTCCCTCCTCCTTCCTAAAATTTTTAATCGTTAACATTGTTCCTATACAAATTGCCGTAACACTCAACCACAACAGCCATATAAACGGGCAACGTGACGTTGCATCCAGTTGACGCGCCTTGCCGTTCAATGTTTTTAACGTTATCGCCGCGTCTTAAAATTTTTTAATCGCTAATATCGTTCCTATACAAATTGCCGTAACACTTAGCCATAAAATCCATATAAACGGTTTTGTGCTAATCGTTGCTGTTATCGGCATTGCAGAAAGTTTTTCATAAGTCGGCAAAATTTCCAATCGAGCCTTGTCCAAATCGCCCGATATGCCCGTTAATCGAACACGCCGCTTGCCGTTGAAAACTTCTATTGACTTTGACGAGCCGCCGTCGGGTGTAACGGTTATCAGCGGGTGAATTACTTCCTCAACTTCGCCGTCGGTTATCGTGATTGCCGCCGTCGCTTGAATCGGTTGATTGTGTTCGTCGTAGTCAATATGCGCATCTTCAAATACGTAGCCATATTCGCCGTCCATTGCGAAAAGTTTTTTGGTAAGCATTAACTCTTGAACGCTATCGATTTTGGGCGCGTGTGGAGCTATGTAAATGTCGCCGAAAAAATTTTTCAATATAGCCGGTTCACGAGCCGCGTCCTCGCCATTGCCGCGCAGTTTCGTTAAAGCTCTGACAATTTCGCCGTCAATATTGTAGACGTAAAATTTTTGCCGCTCGTCCTCTTGAAAGACTTGCCCCTCGTAAATTATTTCATGTCCCGCGATTGAAACTTTAGCGCGTGTTGGCAATTCTTGCGTGATAGTTTCACCTTGCGCGGAAATTACAATCGCCGCTAACATTGCCAAAAATCCTACGTGTGCAATTTTGCCGCCTAAACTTATCATGCGTCCAAATTTTATGAACGTGTAAATCATCAGCACTGCTAAGGTTAAAGCTATTGGCGCGGTGCTTTTTACGTAAAAATCTGAATCAACCGCCGCCGCCTGTCCAACCAGTTGCGTCAACAGCGGCATTGACATTCCTATCCAAACTATCGTCGCGATAAAAATCATCAACAGGCAACTCAACAAAATTATAAATGATGATTCGCCGTAAGATTTATAAAGTTCGCCCTGCGGAAATTGTTTTGCCTTGACGAGGATTATCACAAGTCCGCCGATTAGGACAAGCGCGTTGACAAGTGCAATTACCATGCCGATATTCGAGCCTGCGAACGAATGAACCGAGAAATCGCCCAAAATCCCCGACCGCGTTAAAAATGTTCCATAAATTACTAGCGAATAGGTAAACGTCGCCGCCACGTGTGCTTGAGCTAAGACGGCAGATTTTTTTCGCGCAAGATTTATCAAGTGCAAGAGGACTGCCGCTAAAATCCAGGGCACCAGCGACGAATTTTCTACGGGATCCCAACCCCAGTAGCCGCCCCAGCCGAGTACTTTATAAGCCCAATATCCGCCGATAAATATTCCCGCGCCTAAGAAACTCCACGCGAGAAGCGTCCACTTGCGAGCCTCTTCAAGCCAACTTCGCGACGCCGCTTCTGTTAATAAACTTCCTAAACTCAACGCGAACGGCACCGCTAACAGCGCATATCCGACAAAAATTATCGGCGGGTGAATTGCCATCCAAAAATCTTGCAACAACGGATTTAAGCCGACGCCCTCGAAAACCTGCGCGGAATGTTCAGCAAATGGTGACTTCACTAAGACTAAAAAAACTAGCACACTTTGCAACAGGAAATAAATTCCCAATGCCGCCGCTGAAGTCCGTCTGAACGTCAAGACTGCGCCAATTATCGCGTGAATCATCAGCCACAACAGAAACGAGCCTTGTTGCCCCGCCCAAAACGCCGAAATTTTATAAATCGTCGGGAGCGTCGTTGAGGAATAAACCGCGACGTATTCGACGCTAAAATTGTTTTCAAAGATCAAAATCCAAAGTAGCAGACTTGCCGCAGTGATAAATGCCGCTGATATACATGCGATTATCTTTACCAGCCGAGCCGACGGGATTTCTTGCACAAAACAAATCGCCATCGTCGTCAATGCCGCAATCAAGCCGCCGCCTAAAAGTAAATTTCCCGTCAAGCCCTCACCTCGGTTTTTGCCCTTCATACTTCGACGGACATTTAATTAAAAGTTTTTTAGCGTGAAAAGTTTCGTCCGTCGCATCATACTTGCCGACTGCGACAATATGATAAGCCTCGTCGAATTGGTCAGGCTTAATACCGTCGAATTTAACGCGCATAGTTTCGCCTGTCGCCTCATCTTGAAGGCTAAAATTAAACTCGTCGCCAGTCTGCACAGGTTCAAAATTTTTATCGAGAAGACCTTTAACTTGCACGCCGTTTGAAGTCGCACGCGCCTCAGCAATGCTAACGTAAGGCGTTACACTTTCAGCAAGATTTAAGCCCGCATAAGCAACGAAGCCGACAAGCAAGACAATCAAAAAAATTCCCCGCACAAGTCGCGCCTCCCTTCGATAAATTTTGCTGATTATATCATTGAGATTTTTGGCGTGCTGTTGCGCGGGCAACCAAATTATTGAGAAAAAATTTTATAGTAGATTAATATTCTGCTGATATACTTTTGGAAATTGTTTTAAAGTAGCGTGAACATTATGCCGGCTGTTATACTTTATCTGTTCGTGATTATTCCGGCGATTATTTTAGCTATCATTAAGATGTTGCCGTCCATTATGGGCAATGGCATTAACTTAACAAAAAGTAGAAGAAATTTTATGATAGTCAGAA
>CAMJRX010000046.1 GCA_946408355.1 uncultured Selenomonadales bacterium | reverse complement strand
TTAGCAGGAAACTATGAGTTTTTTATTTGTTGCACTTGGATTGTATATTCACGTGATAAAAAAATTGGAAGGCTAAAGTTTTCTTCAACCTTCCAAAAATTTTTTCGTTCTGTTTAAGCGGGTGTCGGCGTCGGAGTGTCTGGAATTTTCGGTTGCTCGACTTCCTCCACTGGCTTTGTCAATTCGACGGTTACGGGCAGCGGCTCTTTGATAAGCGATTTTTCAAGTTCCGTTTTTTCCGCGCCGAAGACAATATCCTTAAGTTCCTGCGCCGAAAGTGTTTCTTTGTCCATTAACGCCTTAGCTATTGCCTCTAACTTGTCGCGATTTTCGTTTATAATCGTGCGGCAAGCTTCGTAAGCCGCGTCCATGTACTTATGAACTTCTTTATCAATTTCGCTGGCAACTTCCTCTGAATAATTTTTCTGCGGCTGTCCAAAATAATATTGCTGATTGGGGTCGCCGCCATAAGCTACAGGTCCAAGTACGTTGCTCATGCCGTATTGCATAATCATTGCGCGAACAAGTCGGCTCGCCTGTTGAATGTCCTGCGATGCGCCCGTTGAAATTTCGTTGAGGACAATTTCTTCAGCGACGCGCCCGCCCATTGAAACTTTCAAGCGGTCGATCAGCTCGGAACGTGTTGCATAACTTCTATCCTCTTTAGGCAACATAAGCGTATAACCACCCGCCCTGCCGCGTGGAATTATCGTGACTTTGTGGACAGGGTCGGCGTGCTTTAACATCATGCCAACTAGCGCGTGCCCGCCTTCGTGATAAGCAGTCAACTTTTTTTCGTCCTCGCTCATGACTTTAGATTTTCTTTCGGGACCAGCCATGACACGTTCGATTGACTCTTCAAGCTCCGTCATGTAAATTTCGTGCTTATTGCGTCGCGCCGCCAAAAGTGCCGCCTCGTTAACCAAATTAGCTAAATCCGCGCCCGTAAAGCCTGGCGTACGTCGCGCTAAAATGTCTAAGTCAACGTCCTTAGCAATCGGCTTGCCTTTCGTGTGGACTCTCAAAATCGCCGCGCGTCCAGTAATATCAGGCTTATCAACGACAATTTGTCTGTCGAAACGTCCGGGGCGCAAAAGTGCTCTATCCAAAATGTCGGGTCTATTCGTTGCGGCGATTATGATAATGCCCTCGTTGGGCGCGAAGCCGTCCATTTCTACCAACAGCTGATTCAAAGTCTGTTCGCGTTCATCGTGCCCGCCTCCAACATTTGCTCCACGCTGACGACCGACCGCATCAATTTCGTCAATAAAGATTATGCACGGCGAATTTTTCTTTGCTTGCGCAAATAAGTCACGAACTCTGGACGCGCCGACGCCAACGAACATTTCTACGAAATCTGAACCGCTTATCGTGAAAAATGCAACGCCCGCCTCGCCTGCGACCGCCTTAGCCAATAACGTTTTACCCGTTCCAGGCGGCCCGAAAAGCAATACGCCCTTGGGAATTCTCGCGCCTAAGTCATTGAATTTTTTCGGGTGCTTGAGGAATTCGACGACCTCTGCAAGTTCTTCCTTAGCCTCGTCTGCGCCTGCCACGTCCTCGAACTTGACTTTGACTTTATCGCCGCCCATGAGTTTTGCGCGACTCTTGCCGAATGAAAAGACTTTACTGCCGCCGCCCTGCGCTTGATTTATCATGAAATACCAGAAACCTATCAAAAGCGCAATCGGCAACAAAGACGTAAGGAACGTCATCCACCACGGCGGGTCTTTTGGATTCTGCGCAACTATTTCTACGCCTTTTGCTTGCAGTACGTCAACAAGGTCATCGTCATTAACCGGCTGGTCTGGGGCTATCGTCGTAAATTCTTTCTCGTCCTTTGTCGTGAACTTAACTATATTTTTAGTCAAGACGACTTTTTCGATTTCGTCTTTTGCGACCAGCTGCAGGAATTGCGAATAGCTGACTTCCTCCACAGGCTTGGGCGTTATCGTGAAGTAATCATAGACAGTTACCGCAATAAAAATCGCCAGCAAATAAAACCCGACGTTGCGCAAAAAATTGTTCAATCAAAACGCTCCTTTGTCTTGAAAATTATTCTGCCTCAACTTTACTTGCCGCCGTAAACACTGCGATTGAGAATGCCCAAATACGGCAGGTTGCGATAATGTTGCGCGAAGTCAAGCCCGTAACCAACAATAAATTCATCGGGAACATCAAAGCCGCAATAATCAATTTTAACGTCGATTTTGCGGCGGCTCGGCTTGTTGAGCAGTGTGCAAATTTTAACGCTGTTAGCTTTCTTGTCCATGAAGTAATCAATAAGATAGTTCATAGTCGTGCCGGAATCGATAATATCCTCCACGAGCAAAATATCGCGTCCTTTGGGGTCGTTGTCGAGATTTTTGAGAATGTTAACTTTGCCGGTGGTGTGCGAATTTGCATCGTAGCTGGAGGCGATTAGAAAATCGAATTGGACGGGAATAGTCAGCCGCCGCACAACGTCCGTATAAAACATGACTGCGCCGTTGAGGATGCCGACCGTCAAGAGGGGTTTGGCAATATCCTTGTAGTCTTCGCTGATTTGCGCACTGAGCTCCTTAGCGCGGGCGGCGATTTCCTCCTCGGTGTACAGTACGCGTTCGATGTAATCTTCTTTACTCTTCAAAGCAATCAACCCTTTCTTTTTAGTTATGGTAATTTTTCCTTTACGTAAATTTGCCCGCAAATTTTGGGGCAATTCGACGCCCGCCAAGCCGTGAATTAAAACTTTACGAACGCCTTCAAAATGCACGAATCCGAAATCTTTTGCCGAGTCTGTAACTTGCGCGAGAAATTTTTTTATGACAACTCGTTGAAGTGCAGGGGGAAGTTTTAAAAAATCTGCGCGGATTATTGCGTTATCTTTTACTACGGCGGGGAAAATTTTTTCGGCTTGCGCGTCGATAAAGTCTACTTCTTCCGCTGTAACTTCCGCGAATCGGCAAAGTGTTTCGACAAGTTCGGGATTAAATTTTTCCAATGTCGGGATAAGTTCTAGGCGAATTTTATTGCGCGTCGCGTCGAGTTCCAAATTGGTTGCGTCGAGGCGCGGCGATAAATTTTTCATGCGGCAGAAATTTTCCAGCTCCACTTTTCTAAATCTTAGCAACGGGCGAATCAACAATCCGTAATCCTTAGATAAAGTTCGGAACTTCATAGCGGATAAACCTGTTGAAGTCGCGCCGCGCAGAAGTCGCATTAAAATTGTCTCTGCTTGATCGTCGGCATGGTGAGCTAATGCAATCGCGTCGAAATTTAAATCGCGTCGGACGTTGTTTAAGAATTCGTAGCGCAAAGTTCGTGCCGCCGTCTCAACGGAAATTTTATTCGTCGTCGCGAAATTTTTAACGTCGCCTTGCCCGCCGATAAATTTTATTCCGCGTTCGTCAGCAAAGTTTTTAACAAACGCCGCATCGTCGAGTGATTCTTGTCCGCGCAATCCGTGTTCAAAGTGCGCTATTGCAAGTTCCACGCCAAATCGTCGCCGCGAATTTATCATAAGCTCTGCCAACGCTAAAGAATCTGCGCCGCCTGATACCGCAATTAAAATTTTGTGCACGTCGTCGAAAATTTTTTCCGCCGCGCAGTTATCAATGAACCGTTTAATCCCTAATTGCATTTTAGTCCGAATGACGCGAACCGCGACCGCCGCGCTTAGAATCCGTCTTGCGCTTTAGGTCTGTCAATCGCTCGTCGCTGTCCTTGAGGAATTTTGACAGCTTATCTTCAAATGAGGCGGACAGTTGCCTTTGTTGTGGTCTGCGAAAGTCTCCGCGCCGTTTGAATGATTGCCCGTCATCTTCCGGCGGCTTTGTTTTTGCCTGCTTTAATGATAGCGCAATTTTGTTGCCGTCGACATTTACAACTTTTACCTGAACGGTGTCGCCCTCGCTCAAAAAATCGTGAACGTCGTTTACATAAACGTCGGCAACCTCCGAGATGTGAATCAGTCCAACTTTGCCTTCCTCCAACTCCACGAAGGCTCCAAAGTTCGTGATTCGCGTGACCTTGCCTTCCACAATGCTACCTGCTTCCATTGCCAAAATACCTGTCCTCCCAAAAAATTTTTTTTATTGCCGCGTTGCTTGATAGGGCATTTCGCCTTCTTTGGCAAGCCCCAAATCTTCACGCGCCAACTTTTCGATATTGTTGATGTCTTGCAGGGCGGCGAGTTCCTTACGCAATTTTTCGTTCGTCGCCTTTGCTTTCTCCAATCTTTTGTCGGCTATTCGTTGACTTTCGCTGACGTGTGCCAAATGTACTTGTTGAGAAATTAAAACCGTCGAGAAGTAAGCAATCATCGCGAACATCAACAACGCAAACCAGTTAAACCCTTTTCTTTTTCGCATTGCGCTGCCTCCTCAGCTTTTTTATATAATAACAGTTAGATTGTTCTTTCGCAAGTTTTAGTTAGAAGCGTAAACAATTCCCTTTCTAAAGTCCGCTGTTTTGAAAATATTTGGATCATAAGTAAAAACCATGTAGCCCGCGCTCGTTGAAGTTTTGTAGCCGTAACTTTGGAAAATGCCTTTCACTGTAATTAAGTCGTCGGCATTATGATAAGTGCAAACGGACGCTTTGACTTTGTTGTTAGTAAGAAGATTTTTCGCGCCGCGCAGAGCGTTGGGTTCTGCTCCCTCAATATCCATTTTTAGAAAAATGTTTTCGCCTTTCAAATCGGGCAGGGCGTCATCAAGTGTGATAATGCCCCCCCCCGTAGTGTTTGAAACGAATTTCGGAATAATTTCTACCTTGTCGCGATAATCTTTGAACGTCTGATTAAGCGGCTCTTGCCATAAGGGTTCCGGCTCGAACAAATATATTTTGGAGCAAATATCGACGTATCTAAGCGCAAAATTTCCCTCACAAACGCCCGCGTCAATGACAATATCGCCTTTGTTAATCTTATGCTTGCCTTTTATGTAAAGGTGCGGCGAATTAGGTAATTGCTCCCTTAAAATATTCGGCACAAATTTTTCGTCATTATGAATAAAGAACGGATAATCGTTTGGAAAATACATTTTGCGAGTTTCGTTGCCGATAGTTTTAAAGTTAATGTAAGGCAAGTTGCAAGTCTCATCCATATAAACTTTATCTAAAGTTTCTTGTGTGAGCTGTTGATTGTAAACGGAAAGTTCGTTCGTCTTCCACCACTTGATCGTTGCTTGAATTATTGGGTCGTTAAAATCTTCGTACTTTTTTATCATCGTTTGCTTTAAGAGCCAGTTAACATTTTTAAACTGATCGTCCGTTCCCATTTGTAACTTGATAAGACGTGGACGAATAGTTTCAAAATCCTCATCACTATAAGCATAAACTGCTACGTCCCAAGTCAAATCATAAATTTGCATCATGTCATAGACAGGATAGTCATTGATTACGGTTAATTTTTCACCCTTATCAAAAGAAACAAAACCTGTAATTTCCCATCCGAGCCTCTCCGCCATAAGACAAATAACTCCACTCAATGTCGGGTCAACTTTCGGGAATCGCAATATTATAATTTTCATACAAGCAACTTATCTCCTAGCCACGAAAAAATTTTCAGTGTTATTTCAACAAGCTATGTTATATTTCCTGCCATTACAAATAAAATCGATAAGCCTATCATAACAAAAAATTTTGGAGGTACTGTAATGAGTTTTTTTAGATTCAAACGCTTTGCTAAGGTTGCTATAGTTGCGGCGATAAGTGGCACGTTTCTTTTCGGCGGCACTGCAGACGCGGCTACTACTAATGATGCGGGCATGGCGGCTTTTCGCGAAGCTTATATGGGACGACTTGCCAACGAGCGCATGATTGACCAAGACCTTACACTTATCTCAACTAATTTTCATCTCGACGTTGATTCAAAAGGACAAGTTACCGAAGATGGCGTTATGAGAATGAGCGGTATTTTGTCGTGGACATATACAAATTTGCAAAAAAATTATTCGACGAACAGCCGTATCCCGTTTTACATTGAGCAAATCGGCAACGATATGACGCTTTACGTCCAGCGGCGCGGCAAGTGGAGTAAAATGCTTTTGCCCGGTTTGCCCGCTGGTATTGCAACTATTTGGAAGTCGTCCGAAATGGATACGCTCCGCCAAAACATTGACGCCGTTAAAAAAGTTGAAGTCCTTAACGATACGCCCGATATGCGAATCATGAACGTTACACTGGACGGCAATAAAATCGCGGATATTTTAAATAAAAACAGTCAAGCTTCATTTGCTGGGCTTTCTGGCGATAAACTCGCCGAACAAAAAGAAGTTCTCAACAGATGGCTTGCGGCGATTAGGGCGAACGATATAACTTTTGCGTGGACTGTTAATAAACCGAGCTGGACGACTGTCACCGCCGCTTTTGACTTAACAAACATCATGCGCGCTTATTCTATCTACGTACTCAATGAAGCCGCCGCAGGTCGTGTTGTACTAACCGACGAGGAACGCGACCTCCTCGATGCTATGGGCTACTACAGTGAGTTGCGCTCCTATACAACTTACGTTTCACCCAAAGGCGAAAGAATTACTCTGCCGCCGAATTTGAATCAAGCTCCAGAAAATGACGGCTCACTTGATGACATTTTCGCCGAAATGACAACCGTCGTTGAGAAATAAATTTTAGATAAATAAATTGCGAGCGTCGTCGCCGGATGACGCAAGCGAGGCATTCAAACGAACCGTAGGCAAGGACTTTAAGTCTCGGAAGGTTCGTTGGGTGCCTTATTTTTTTGGAGGTGTAGAAATGCTTTTTTTACCGATAACAGTTGCAGTGTTAGCCAACGTCTTTTATCACGTGGCGAGCAAATCTATTCCCGCGGAACAAAATGCATTTATGGGGCTGGTCGTCAATTACGCGACGGCTCTGATTACGAGCGCGATTTTATTTTTCCTTACACCGCACGAAAAAATTTTAGTTGAAGCGGTAAAATCTAATTGGGCGTGCATATTAATGGGCTTGTCGATAACGGGCGTGGAGGTTGCGTTCGTGATGATTTATCGGGCGGGTGGCGAATTGTCAACGGCGTCATTAATCGTAAATATTTTAATTGCGCTTGCAATGCTTATCGTCGGCGGATTTTTTTATCACGAGCCAATTTCCGTACAAAAAATTTTCGGCGCGACTCTTTGCATAGCGGGCGTAATTATTTTATCGTCGCGTTAAAATTTAAAACGAGGGCAAGCAATTCGACATAAGATTTTTTACAAATAAAATTAAGCCTTCGCCATAGTTGACGGAGGCTTAAACGAAACGGTGGACAGAGTAATTTATCTAGGGGTTGTTGGTAATATTCAAGACATAATGACTATACAGAAGGGCAACACGAGAATGGGCACACGGGAACAAGCTCAATCCTTCGCAAAAGATGAATAATTAATCCGTTGTGAGTGTAAAAAAAAAAGATTTAATACGATTTGATTGAGCGAGAAACAACGAAAGATTAAAGGCAATAACCTTTGACAACAATCTACCATAAAGCCCGTCAAAAGTTTTAGCAAAAACGAAAATGACTAAGATTAAATCTTCAAAGGATTGTTGCGCTATTCTATTCTTGAAAATTCAAAATTTTTTGTGTGAAGTTTCTTTTGTTCAACACTTACAACGGGTTAACATAATTCGCGTCCGCTGTTGCCCCGCTTCTAAAGCAGGTAAAGTTTTAAACGGCTTCAGTATCTTTCGGTGGACGACCTCTTCTTTTGCGCGTCTTAACTGCGATTCCGTCGTTGGGCAAACTTTTTAGCAGATTCGCCATTTCCATAGCAGTAATTGCCGCGTCGAATCCTTTGTTGCCAGATTTTGTTCCGGCGCGTTCAATCGCCTGCTGAATATTTTCCGTTGTGACGATTCCGAAAATCACGGGGACGCCAGTTTGAAGTCCAGCTTGCGCAATGCCCTTTGAAACTTCGTTGCAGACGTAATCATAATGATTGGTTGCGCCGCGAATCACTGCACCCAGACAAATTACAGCGTCGAAATTTTTAGTAGATGCCATTTTTTTTGCCACGAGAGGAATTTCAAATGCGCCAGGCACCCGAACTACATAAATATTTTCTTCGGGTGTCTCGTGACGTTTAAGCGCGTCCAAAGCTCCGTCCAAAAGTTTGTTAGTAATAAAGTCATTAAAGCGGCTAACAACGATAGCAAACCTAAATTTTCTTCCGTTGATATTGCCTTCGTAAATGTTCATTCAATTACCCTCCTCAAATACATGACCCATTTTAATTTTTTTGACGGTAAGATATTTTTTGTCGAATTTAGTCGGCGCAATGACAATCGGGACGCGCTCGGTTATCGTCAAGCCGTGCCCCTCAAGCCCTGCACGTTTAGCGGGATTGTTCGTCAAAAGTCTAATCGTCGTCAAGCCCAAATCCGATAAAATCTGCGCACCAATTCCATAATCGCGCAAATCGGGTTTAAAGCCCAACAAAACATTCGCCTCAACGGTATCTTTGCCCGCGTCTTGTAACGCATAAGCCCGCATTTTATTTGCAAGCCCGATACCGCGCCCCTCTTGCCGCATGTAAAGCAAAACGCCTTCGCCCGCTGAATTAATTTTTTTCAACGCAGTAGCAAGTTGGTCGCCGCAATCGCAACGCAAAGAGCCTAGCGCGTCGCCCGTCAAGCATTCAGAGTGAACGCGCACCAAAACATCTTCCTTACCCGCCACGTCGCCTTTAACCAGCGCAAGATGACATTTGCCGTCAAGTGTGCTTTCGTAAGCCTTCAACCTAAAATGTCCGTACTTGCTCGGAAAGTCGACATCGGCAATTTTTTTAACGAATTTTTCTGTACGCTTGCGATATTCAATTAGGGCGCGAACGGTGATTATATTCAAGCCGTGTTTAGCCGCGAACTTTTTAAGATTTTCCGTGCGCATCATGTGCCCGTCGTCGTCCATAATCTCACAACAAAGCCCCGCCGGATAAAATCCTGCCAAACGCGCTAAATCCGTCGTCGTCTCCGTGTGGCCTGCGCGGCGCAAAACTCCACCCTCAACCGAACGCAACGGAAAAACATGTCCAGGCTTTCTGAAACTTGACGATTTGGCGGCAGGGTCGAGCAACATTTTAATCGTATGACAACGTTCATAAGCGGAAATGCCCGTATCCGTGTCGTAAGCGTCAATCGACACCGTAAACGCCGTCTCGTGATTGTCAGTGTTGTTGATAACCATTTGCCCGATTTCCAGCTCGTCAAGCCTTTTTCCGTCAATCGGCGTGCAAATTAAACCTTTAGCATAAGTCGCCATAAAATTTATATTTGCAGGCGTGACAGTCTCGGCGGCTACGATTAAATCGCCCTCGTTCTCGCGGTCTTCGTCGTCGACAACAACAATCATCTTGCCGCGCCGTATATCTTCAATCGCCTGTTCAATCGTCGCAAAATCTTGCATAAAATTTTTTCCCCCCATTCAATTAAAAAATAAATTTTATTATATGAAACCATTAATCGCTAAAAAATCTTTTGTTATGGTTGGCTCTTCTTTAAAGTTAATCAGTCGCTCAATATATTTTGCTAAAATATCAGTCTCAATGTTGACGAGCGAACCGACGCGCTTATTTTTAAAATTCGTGACTTCGCGAGTGTGCGGAATCATCGACACGGAAAAATTTTTTGCGCCCGCGTCCACGACCGTTAAGCTTATCCCGTCAAGCGCAACCGAACCTTTAGGCGCAATTTGTTTAAGCAAAGAACTTTCAGCCGTCAAGTTAATTAAAAGCGCGTTGCCCTCTTCGCGAATACTTAAAATTTTCCCGACGCCGTCAATGTGCCCGCTGACAATGTGCCCGCCGAGCCTGCCATCAAGTTTTAAAGCGCGTTCAAGATTAAAATTTTTATCGACAAGCGAAGTTTTGCGTAAAGTTTCGGGCATAACGTCCGCCGTAAAAAAATTTTCGCCAAATTCGACAACCGTCAAGCAAATTCCGTTTGTGTTAATGCTGTCACCAATTTTTACGTCCTCTAAAACTTTTTCGCAAAAAATTTCAATGCGCCCGCCGTCTAAACTCTTTAATTGTCCGACTTCCTCAATTATTCCCGTGAACATTTTATCCTCCGTAATTTTATTTTTAAAATATCACGATTAATCTTGTCTGTCAACGCAAATTAATTTATTTTAAAGAGTATTAGCCCGCCTTTTCGCTGATAACCCGTGTCCCATAACGTCGCGAAATTAAACCAACGACCAATCCCATAAGACACCGCCTTAACAAAATAATTGCCCTTGCGCGCTTCGTAGCCATTTAAAATAAACCAATGCCAAACATAATCTTGCAAATTTTTATCTTGATGTTTTAAATTTAAATACGGAATCGGATATTTATTGTCGATTTGTTTGCAAATTATTTCCCATGAATCAAAAAAATTATTTTCGCCTGACCACGACGACATTTTTAAATTATTTGCGTCTCTGTCTTTTAAAAATCGTCCAAAGCTGTCCAAATAAATTTCCAGCTTATCGACGCCCGACCAACGCGGATATAAATATTGCTCCATAATTTTTCCAAAGCGTAAATAATCTTCCCGCGAAATATTTTCTAAATTAAACGGATAAAGCCCGCACAAATTAAAATATTTTTCAAAATAAATGGCGCAGTCGCAAGCCGTGATTGCCGCGCACCCGCCGACGTTCATTGCAAAATCCGTGATTCGCGAATACCATTTCTGTTGACCGCCTAATGATTCACCGATATAAAAATGCGGCAATTCTTTTTTTATGTCCAATTTCAAACCTCCGTAATATAACTGCTAATTAAAATGTCTTCTCCGAGTTTTTGCGCCGTGAAATTTTTAAGATTAATTGCGTCGAATAATTTTTCAAAGCCCGCGCCCTCGACGGCAGTTAACGCATTTTTTCCACCGATAATTTTAGGCGCAACGAACGTCAAAACTTTATCAACGAGATTTTCTTTAAGCATGGAGAAATGAATTGTGCCGCCGCCCTCAACCAGCACAGAAGTTATTTCACGCTCGGCAAGTTTACGCATTAAAACTTTCAAGTCAACGCGCTTTCCATTGCCCGCGCAGATAATTTCAACGCCGCGATTTTTTAATTCTGAAATATCTTCAGGCGGCGCGTTTTCCGTGACGGCAACAATCGTCCGCGCAGATTTATCATTCACGACCTTTGAATCAATCGGCGTCCGTGCGTTGCTGTCGACGATTACGCGAATAGGATTTTTCCCCTCAACAAGCCGCGTCGTTAAGCTTGGGTCGTCCGCCCAAATTGTTCCCACGCCAACTAAAATTGCGTCGTTGATGTCGCGCAGGTGATGAGCAAATTTTCTAGACTCTTCGCCGCTAATCCATTTAGATTCGCCGCCAACCGTAGCAATTTTCCCGTCAAGCGAACAGGCAAATTTCAACGTGACGAACGGCAAATTTTTCGTGACCCATTTGATAAAAATTTCGTTGAGTTTGCGAGCTTCGTCCTCTAAAAGTCCGATTTCGACTTCAACGCCCGCCGAACGCAAAATTTCAAAACCGCGACCTGCAACTTTAGGATTTGGGTCTGTCATTGCCGCGATAACTTTTTTTATGCCCGCATCGACAATCGCCCTCGCGCAAGGCGGCGTTCGTCCGAAATGTGAGCACGGCTCTAAAGTTACGTAAAGCGTTGCGCCCTTTGTAAGTTCGCCCGCCATATTCAGCGCGTGAATTTCCGCATGAGGCGTTCCCGCTTGCCTGTGCCAACCTTCCGCAATGATTTTCCCGTCTTTAACGATAACCGCACCGACTAAAGGATTTGGCGAAGTCCGTCCTTGTGCATTACGCGCTATCCTCAACGCCTCGCGCATAAAATTTTCGTCAGTCAATATTTATCACCTCGAAAAGATTTTTCGGAAATTTTACTCTCCAAAATAAATAATCGCAATGTCCTCAAAAATATTTTCCTTGCAATTTTATCCGGAACGTGATATAAGTTTATCAGTAAGTTTTAAAAACGGAAAGAGAGTCGTGCATGCCTCCATACCGTTTACGGTTTTGAAACTTTCCCAAACTGTCTCCTTCTTTGACAAGTTCGACATCGTAGGTCGTGCATGCCTCATACCGTTTACGGTTTTGAAACAGCCATCCTTTGCTCGGATTCTTTACGCCCACGCTCTATTCTAGTCGTGCATGCCTCAGAATCCTTTACCGCTTGCGGTTTTGTGGAAATAAAAAAATCCTGCCGATTGATTCGACGGGGTTTTTTTGTTACCTGAAAAATTTTTGAAGACAGCGCAACGAATTCGTGATAAAATATTAAAAAACGGAGGTGAAAATTTTTTTGGAAAATAAAACAAAGGCGACGGCGACATTGGCAACAAGTGCGCTCTTTGCAGTTTCGACTTTGCCGGAAATATCGCCGCTGAAATTTATAATGACGGGCGCGACTGGCGGTTTTATACTCGGACTTTTAAATCACGGCTTTTTAGCGGCTACAATCGGCGGCATGGCTGACTGGTTCGGTGTGACGGCACTTTTCCGCAAGCCGCTGGGAATTGGTTTTCATACGGAAATTTTGCGGCGTAATCGCGGGCGAATCATGGACGCCATTGTCGAATTCGTCGGCACCGATTTACTTAACACAAAAAATATTATGGAGACCGTTCACGACGAAAACACCGCGCAGTTGCTGATTGATTATTTTGAGCAGAATAAGGGCAGGGTGAAAACAAAAGCTCTCGTGCGCGAAGTTTTGACCGAACTTTTTAACGGGCTCGACACGCAAAAAATTTCCAAAGACGTTGCGCCAATTATTGAACGGGAAATTAAAAATCTCGACGCGCAAAAACTTTTCGACGCCGTGATTAAAGTCGTCACAAATGATACGCACAGCCGGAAAATTTTAATAACGCTCTTCGACACCGGACATAAAATTTTGCGTAGTCCGCACATGCAAGACGAAATCCTTAAGAAAATTACCGAACTGCGCACGGCTTATGAGGGCGACTCGGCGGGGCGTGCACTTGTCCTTAGTTCAATGGACTTGACCGACGAGAAAATTTTGACAATCCTCAACGAAACTGTAGAGAAAAAAATTAGCAATGCGGAAAAAGTTCTTAACACGACGGGCGCACTTGTCGACAGCGAAACGGCTACTGAGGCTGACGAAATGATTAAAATGTTCGGCGGATTCGTTACGTCGGCGGCGGGCAATCTCAATACTAAAAAATTTTTCGACGACTTGTTAAAACTTTTCCTGCAAAAATTTGATACGGCGAATTTTGTTAAGACGTGGCTCGATGTGAACGTCAAGGGCGAAACTGACCCGAAAATTTTAGAAAAACTTCGTCGACAGCAGGCGGCTAATCCGAATACCCCGCGCGTCGTTGAAGTCGAACGCAAGCCGGTTATTTGGAAAGAGGCGGTCGATTATCTCGTTGACGCTAAGATTGACGAATTCATTAAGGATACAAAGCTCCAAAAAAGTTTCGACAAACTGATAAAAGATTTTATCGAAAACTTGTTGGAAGAATATCGCGGGCAAATTCCGACAATGATTCGCGAACGGCTTGATAAATTTAGCGACGACGAGTTGACGGAATTTGTAGAAAGTCACGTTGCAGACGATTTGCAGATGATTCGTATCAACGGTTCGATTTGCGGCGGGATTGTCGGCATGTTTTTATTTATCGTTTCGCAAATTATTGAACGCATTGCGCAAGGGGGCTGAAGTTTTGAACAGGTGGAACACGGCAGATACAACTTTACTTTGCGCCGCGTTATTTTTCCTAATGGCGGTCGGGTTTAAAATTACATTTCCCGGCAGTTTCATCGCAGAGGGCTTTTTATTCGTGACGGAGGCGGCACTCGTCGGAGGAATCGCTGACTGGTTTGCGGTGACTGCGCTTTTCAAAAAGCCGCTGGGATTTTCATTCCACACGGCGATATTACCGCGTCGCAGAAAAGATTTCGTTAAAGCGTCGGTTGTCATGGTTCAGCAAGAATTTTTTTCACGTCGGACAATTTTTAAAAAGCTCGGCGATTTTAAACTTATGCCGCGTATCGTTGAATACCTCGCCCGCGAAAAGACGCGCAAAATGGTTGCCGATGAACTTTTTAAAGTCGTGAAAAAATATGTTGCCGCGCAGAATAAGGAGACGCGCTCCAAGACGATTGCCAATGAATTGCGCAGAATTTTACGCGACATTCCCGCGCAAAGTTTAATTGATGATTTCGGCTCACATATAAAGCGCAACGATAAAGACCGCGAAATTTTTATCGGCATAGTTAAAGCAATGAGACGTACCGCCGCTAAGCCCGAAACGTGCGACAAATTGCAGACGATTTTGGAAGAATACGCCAACGAGAAAACTAAAAATATGGGTGGCTTTTCAATTTTAATGGCGGGGCTTGCGCAGATGTTAGACCTGGTTAATTTCGAGGAGGCGGCGCGGATTATGCAAGTTCAGTTGCTAAAGCTCCTCGACGAACTCGCCGACAATACGCAACTGCACCGCCGCACGCTTAACGAATGTCGCTTAAAAATTTCGGAGCTAAGTGACACGCCCGAATTTAAAGATTTAGTCGAACGAATTCAAATAGACGCGGCGACGGCTTTACCATTGGAAGAGGCGATTGAACTTGCGCTGATTCATTTGGAAAATCAGTTACGCGCTCCCGACGCCAAAAATCTCGGCGGGCTGATAATGAAACTTTTCAATGACGAATACGATAAACTTTTACAGCTTTTGCGCGAAGACACTGCCGCTAAAGTTGCCTTTGAAAATTTTATCGACGAATTGACTGCGCGGGCGGCTCTACACGCTCAACCGCTGGTCGGAGTTGTCGCCAAATCCGCGCTCGACAAATTAACGGAAGAACAGCTCAACAATCTAGTTTACGACAAGGCGGAACAAGATTTTATTTGGATACGGCTAAATGGCTCAATCGTCGGCTCGGTCGTCGGACTTGCAATTTTTATTCTAATCAAAGCGGCGGGGTTAAGCGTATGAGGATAGCGTTCTTTGATTCTGGGATTGGCGGATTGAGCGTTTTACATCATGCGATGAAAATTTTGCCGCAAGAAGAATTTATATTTTATGCAGACGAGGACAACGTACCATACGGCACAAAATCGCCAGAAGAAGTTTTAGATTGCGTCGACGCGGCGTTTAAATTTTTAATCGCGCAAAGGGTCGGAGCAATCGTTGTAGCTTGCAATACGGCAACTTCGGTGGCAGTCAAAATCATGCGCGAAAAATATTCTCTGCCAATAATCGGAATGGAACCTGCGCTAAAATTGGCATTGGACACGTTCCCAAACAGAAAAGTTTTAGTGACGGCGACGGCGATAACAATCACGGGCGAAAAAATTCAGCGGCTGATAAAAAATCTTCACGCGGAAAATTTATCGGAGCTGAAAGCTTTACCGGAACTTGTGGAATTTGCGGAGCGGCAAGAATTTAATTCGGCGGCTGTTGAAAAATATCTGCGCGGCGAATTGGCAACTTACGATTGGGAAAAATTTTCTTCGCTGGTTTTGGGTTGTACTCACTTTAATTATTTTAAGGACACGTTGAGAAAAATTTTGCCGCCGCATGTGAAAATTTTGGACGGCAACGCGGGAACGATTAACGAACTCATCAGGCGAACAAAAATAAAATCTGCGCAGGCTGAAAATTTATCTGTAGAATTTTTTTATTCGGGACGGCGTGTAACTGATTCGGCAGAACTTGCGCGGCTAGAAAAATTTTTGATACGGCTCGACAAAATGGAGGCGATTGAATGAAAACTTACAAAGCGGCTATCTTTGACATGGACGGGACGTTGGTTGATACGCTCGCCGATTTATACGATAGTGTTAATGAAATGCTCGCTCATTACAACCTGCCACTAAGAACGCTCGACGAGGTCAGACAATTTGTCGGCAATGGCGCAAGAAAATTGATGATTCGGAGCTTGCCCGCTGATTGTGATTTTGTAGACGAGGCTTTAGCTTATTATAACGATTGCTACGCTCGCAACTGCACGAACAAAGTTAAGCCTTACGCGGGGATTATGGAGTTTCTAGCGGCATTGGAGGCAAAAAAAATTCCGTTAGGCATTTGCACGAATAAGCAACACTTCGCGGCGATTGAGATTGCTGAAAAAATTCTTGCGCCGATAAAATTTTCTTATGTTAGCGGCGACGAGCCAGGTCAACCGCGCAAGCCAGACCCAACTCGCGCTTTGGAAGGTGCAAAAAAATTTTCAGTTGCGCCTGAAGATATTGCTTATTTTGGCGACACCGCAGTTGATATGGAAACTGCCAAGAACGCGGGCTTTTTGCCAATCGGTGTGACGTGGGGATTTCGCCCGCGCAGTGAACTCGTAAAAAGCGGCGCAAAAATTATCGTTGACCACCCGCAAGAAATTTTGGAGCGAATCAATTTTGCTTAGAATCTTTGCGACAATCAGAAATCCCCTGCTGTTATCGCGGGGGAAATTTTTTGTGTAATACATCAACAAAAAAATTTCAATTTGCCTTTTGACGGCGCGTCTGATATATTTGCGTTAAAAAATTTTTTGGGAGTGACGATATGGCAAAGACGATAAGTTTGTTTTTGCTTGACGATAAAGCAAACGGACGACTTAAATGTTCAATCAACGGCAGGTCGGGGATTATCTTCAGAATTCCGCGAAAAGATTTGTCTAAGAGCAAAGATCGTAGCGAATTGAAATACGACGGCATTTATTTTCTTTTGGGCGAAGAGGACGGGCGCGAAAAAATTTACGTTGGGCAAGCGAGCAGTCGCAAGAGCGGTAATGGCATTCTTGGTCGCCTTAGTGAACACGACCGCAACGGCGATAAAAATTTTTGGACAGAGGCAATCGTCTTCACTACAACTGATAATTCTTTTGGCTCGACGGAAATAAGTTGGCTTGAAAATAAATTTTGCAACATGGCGATTAAGGCGGCGCGTTGTGTCGTCACAAGTGGCAACGAACCTCCGCCCGGCAACGTCAGCGAGGAAAAGGAAAGCGAACTCGAAGAACAAGTAGAATTTGTGTTGTTAATTTTAGGCGCAATCGGCTATAAAATTTTTGAGCCGCAAAAAATTTCTCCGCCGCCTGTCGTTGAGTCCGCTGAAGAAATTTTTTATCTGTCGCGCTTTGTTAAACGACTCGGCAGAAAAGTCAATGCGCAGATGAAACGCACGCCTACAGGCTATAAAGTTTTGGCAGGCAGTGAAATTTCTCCGCTTGACAACAACAATCTTTCTGCAAATGTAAAAAAGGCTAGACATTTCGCAAAAATTGACAACAGCAGATTGCTTGCGGACGTGGAATTTTCAAAACTTTCGCCCGCCGCAGAATTTGTTTTGGGAGTGTCTACTGACGGAAATGCAAATTGGAAAACTAAAGACGGCGTGCCGCTGAAAGATTTTTTATAAGAGAAAAGCCCGCAGGTTTCAAAGCCCGCGAGCTTTTTTGTTTGTCAAAATTCGATTAAGTTTCCTTGCGCATCAATCGGGTCAGTCAGCAAAAAAAGTGCGCTCAAGTCGACGTGGAAAATTATTGTGTATTCGTCTTCGTCGGGAGTTGCGCCGTTAAATTTGTTGCTAAACAGTAGCGACGCCGCATGTGAATAATCGTTGACTTGGTCACCGAATGCGTTAACTTTCTTGCTACAAATCGGCTCCAAGAATTTAAATACCGTGCCCGCCGGAAAAATTCCGTCGACAAAAACTTTTTCGGGCAAAAAGGAATTGTCCTCAACGAACGGTATCGCAATTTTCGAGCGCAAAAAAATATTTTCAAAGTCCAAATTCTTAATCATGCTGTCACCTCAAAAACTTACGGAAAATTTGGTTTTTTTATCGTCGCTAATCGTGAGGTGACTAGAAAAGCCCGTCATGTCTAAAACTTCACGGACGTTTTCGCGGACATTTTTAATACGCATTGCGCCCTGATTATCCATTCGCTTTTGAGTTTTGAGCAACAGACGCAATCCCGCTGATGAAATATATTCTAAATCGGCAAGGTCAATCGTCAAGTCGTCGACGCCATCAAGCGACGCATTTAAATCTTTATCGAGTTCGAGCGCGGTGACTGCGTCGAGCCGCCCGCTTAGCGCAACCGTCAATGCGGAGCCTTCAGAAACTTTTTTAATCTCCATTGAAATGCCTCCTTTATTGCGGCGATTGTAGCAAAATTTGTAAAGGCGCGTCAAGTATGCTAAGATTAACGAAAAATTTTTATGGAGGTTTTTACGATGATTAACAACTGCAGGGCGATTCAAATCAGCGAAAATATTTATTGGGTGGGCGCGGTCGATTGGTCGATGAGAAATTTTCACGGCTACGAAACTTCGCGTGGCTCCAGCTACAATGCTTATTTGATTCTTGACGACAAAATTACGCTTATCGACACGGCTAAGATTAATTTCAAAGACGAACTGATTGCTAGAATTTCTTCCGTTGTCGACCCCGCGCAGATTAAAGTTATCGTCTCCAGCCACGTTGAGCCAGACCACTCCGGCGCACTTAAAGAAGTTGCCGTACTCGCTCCTGACGCCGAAATTATTACGACGAATCCCAACGGCTTAAAAGGTTTGACAGCGCGTTATGGCAAGCTGAATTATAACGCCGTTAAAGCGAGCGATGAAATTTCTATTGGTAAACGTACGCTTAAATTTGTCCCGACGCCCATGCTCCATTGGCCTGACTCTATGGTTACTTATTGTCCGGAAGAAAAAATTTTATTTTCTAACGACGCATTCGGCGAACACTTCGCGACCTCTCTGCGCTTTGACGATGAAAATAATTTAGAAACGATTATGTACGAGGCTCGGAAGTATTACGCGAATATTTTAATGCCCTTCGGCAAACAAGCGCAGACGGCGTTAAAAGCTTTAGGCGATTTGGAAATTAAAATGATTGCGACTGGGCACGGTGTCATTTGGCGGACGCATATTGATAAAATTCTTGACTGCTACAAAAAATGGAGCGCGGGCGAATTCGAGGAACGTGCGGTTGTCGTCTTCGATTCGATGTGGCATTCGACGGAAATTTTAGCGCAAACTATCACTGAAGCTTTTGCAAAAAGAAAAATTCCCGCCGCTTACTACGACATAAAAAAAACGCCGCTTAGCGACATTGTCACGGACATTTTCACGAGCAAATATTTGGCAGTCGGTTCGCCCACGATTAACAATCAGATGATGCCGACAATCGCCGCGTTCTTGTGTTATCTTAAGGGCTTGCGTCCCGTCAATCATAAGGCGTTCGCGTTCGGTAGCTACGGTT
>CAMJRX010000045.1 GCA_946408355.1 uncultured Selenomonadales bacterium | reverse complement strand
TCAGACGCATATTTTTGAACGTCAAGTGCCTTGTCGAAATTTTTATCAATGTCCATCCAGCTTTCAAATTCGTAAGTCAAGCCCAAGACGAAATGCATATCGCCTGTCTTGTCCTTTTGCTGCGCGGCTTTAAAGTAACTTTCATTGAAGAAATAATTGCCCCAGCCGTCAATATACATGGTGTAGCCTTCGGACAACAAATGTTGCTCAATGTCAATCAAAGTGGTTTTTGCCAAGTCAACGGAAAAGAGGTTGTCATTGTCGAGGAAAGAGCGCGTGTAAGTTCCGGCTTGTTCCTTAAGAAAACCTGTAGGCGTGCCGTCATCCCCAAAAACAATTTCTCCGCCGCGAACTTCTTTTTTGAGTACGGTGCCGTCTTGCGTCATAATTCCGGCGTTGACAAGTGCAAGCGTATTTACAAGGCCTTTGTGACCTTCCTCGTCTGCAAAGTACATGGGAATATCGCTGCAAATTTTATCCAAATCTTGACGAGTAGGCATATTGTTTTCAAAGAGCAGAATTTGCCAGCCGAAACCGAAGATAGCCGTTGCGCCGTTTTCCTTTGCCTTCTTGACTGCGGCGGGAACAACTTCTGCCAAAAATTTTTCCGGAGTGATTTCTCTGTCAATCGTCGTTCCGACTTTCGAAATGCCGTGACCAATCGAATAATGCGCGTGACCGTTGCCGCAAGAGGGCATGACAAGACCTTTGCCGGTGTAGTCAATAACTTCCGTCTTGCCGTTTTCGATAAAGGTTTCGACGCCCGCTTTGTCGCCGACGTAAATAAACTTGCCGTCCTTAACTGCGAACGCCTCGACGATTTGATTGTCTTCGGAAGTAAAAATTTTGCCGCAAACGACAAGATCTGCTACGTTGGTTTTCATGGTAATTCCTCCTAAAATTTTTATTTTTCGCAAGTGTAAACCCATTCGCCACCAATCATAGTACGCATAACTTTTGCGTCGTTAATATGTTCGGGGGCGCAAGCGGTAATGTCCGAATCAAGCACAACCATATCAGCTTTTTTGCCGACGGTGATACTGCCGAGCGTATCTTCGCATTTGAACTGATACGCGCCGTTAAAAGTCGCGGCTTTAATCATCTGTTCGACTGTGACACATTCCGACGGATTCAATAAAGTTTCGGATTTGCCAGGCAGTTGTCTAATTACGGCGGTTTGTATTCCGTTAGTTGGTTTTAAATCTGCTGTGACAGGATAATCTATGGCTTGAGTTACAACAACACCTTTATCGAAAAATGACTTCATCGGGTACTGATTTTCTGCGCGTTCCTCGCCGAGATAAGGTACCGACAATTTTTCATGATAAGCCAGTTCCTTGATAAACCAATAGGGATTTGTAACCGCCACAACACCGAGTTTCGCCATGCGGTCAATATCAGCCGGATCCACAATTTGCAGGTGAGTCAGCGCAGCGCGTTTATCGGGTGTGGTTTGCGCTTTCTCAAAAGCATTCAACGCCTCAGTTATGGCACCGTCGCCGATTGTGTGAATATGCATTATAATATTCATATTGTTGGCTTTTTTCACAGTTTCGGCTAAGGTGTCCGGATCAAAGCGCAACAAACCGCGATAGCCGTCAGTGCTGTTACTGTACGGCTCGTTAAGGTAAGCTATTCCGCTTTCGACAACGCCGTCAAGCAAAATTTTTATGTGATCCACAGCGAATCGGTCGCCCTTGAATTTTTCCCGACACTTAACGCCATTTTCCACGTCTGCGACGGGATTTTTATCAACGAAGACTTGATAACCGCCGTGTACGCGAAGTTTCAATTTGCCTTCCAAATCCAACTGGTGATAAGCTTCCATTACATTTTCCCAACCGTAATCATAATTTACCATTGGATCGAAAGTCATCGTCACGCCGATTGAAAGGAATACGTCTTGATAAGCCAAAAGTGCTTTCTTATACTCCTCAACCGTGAAATGATACAACAAGTCATTAAAATAAATGCTTGTGCCTTCGCGAAAACAACCGGTCGGGTTGCCGTCAGCGTCACGGACAATAACGCCGTCGGAAATATCTGGGGTGTCTTTTGTGATATTTTTCAGTTTCATTGCGGCGGAATTCAGCCAAAACGAATGATGACCGTAATCAATCATAGCAATGGGCTTGTCGGTTAAATCGTCAATCATTGCCGCTGTCGGACCGTTCGTTCCAAAAGTGGCGTCGTCCCAGCCCATGCCTTGAATTTTATCCATTTCGGGGTGTTCCGCGATAAATTTTTTCAGCTTGTCGCGAATCGCGTCGAGCGTTTTGCAATCGTTCAACGGACACATGAGCAACATTTTGGAGCCGCCGAGATTGCCGTGCGCGTGCCCGTCAACAAAACCAGGCAGAATCATATCGCCCTCGTAATGTTCCTCCTTAGTGCCTTCGCCGATGAAAGCTTTTGCGCCTTCCGCGTCGCCAACGTAAATAAATTTTCCGTCAGCAATCGCCACCGCTTGAGCTTTGGGATTTTTCTCATCAACGGTGTAAAAATCGCCGTAGATGATTTTATCTGCAAACTTTTTCATTATCATTCATCCGAAAAAATATTTTACAGATTAGTTTCATACTTTATATTATTTTTTACCTCATAAAGCAATAGAGGATTCCAAAATTTTATACCTTTTTGCGAAAGACTTATTGTTTTTCCCGTCTTGTTTGGCTAAACTACAGAAAAAAGAAATGAGTTAAAAGGAAAATGCGCATACTATTTGCAGAAACCTTGAAAAAAATTCGTACAAACAAAGGACTTTCGCAACGGGAATTAGCAGAACGAATATACGTGACTCGTTCCACAGTTGCCCGTTGGGAAAGCGGTAGCCGTTTGCCGGACGCCGTGATGATTTCCCGACTGTCCAAATGTCTCGATACAGACGTTAATACATTGCTTTCAGCGGCTGTAGAAAGTGACGACGCCCCGAACGTCATCATGGTTGACGACAGAAAAATTTTTTTGTCAGGAGCCTTGCCAATTTTGGAAGAGGTTATGCCCAATGCCATAATTACGGGCTTTACTCGACCGTCGGAGGCGATTGAATACGCGAAGGCAAATCGAATTGCTTTGGCATTTTTGGATATTGAGTTGGGAAAAACAAATGGGTTTGATCTTTGCCGCACGTTACTTGCGATAAATCCCCGCACTAATGTTGTATATTTGACGGCGTATATTGAATATTCTTTTGACGCATGGAGCACTGGAGCCAGCGGTTTTACACTCAAGCCGATAACAACGGAAGGCGTTCGGGCGCAATTAAAAAACCTCCGTTATCCGTTTTCGTTGGGAGGTGCGGAGGTTTGAATTTAGAGCAAATTTATTTCTTCGTATGTGGCGCGGTGCTGTTAGTGACGGTATTGATATTATGTGTTGCAGTCATCATGCCCGGCACGAACAAATGGAATAAGCGTTTCTTCGTCATACTGTTTGCAATTTTCGTGCTGTGTATGATTACTTTTTTCGTCGACCTTTTAGTTTACAATGATCCGAGCATGGCAACGGCGGAAAAAATTACCGCATATTTTGAATATCTGCTAATTTCGATAACAATGCCAATGTTTACGGCTTACCTTTTGCGCACTTGCGGAGAAAATTGGCGCAAAAGTTTTTTATTCCGAGCCGTCGTCGTTCTGTGGATAATATTTTTCATTCTGTTGGCAATCGCGCAGTTTACGACGTTTTTTTATTACGTCACGCCGGATAATCAATATATTCGCGGTTCGTGGCATTCAATTATGGTGGCTCCTGTATTCACGATGATATTTATCAATCTGTCAGCTGTAATTCGCCGCCGCAACGAGCTTTCCATAAAATATTTTATCGCATTCATGATTCATTTGCTATCGTTGCAGATCACCTTGTTTATTAGCGGCATGATTACCGTAACTGTTTTGCTCGTTACTTTAGGCGTGTGCATATCCTCGCTTTCGATGTTCGCCATTATCCTCTACGACCAGATTGAATCGTATGTGGGGCAACAGCGGGAAATTGCTCATCAACGCGCAAGCATTATGGTATTGCAAATGCGACCTCACTTTATTTACAACGCCATGATGAGTATTTATTACCTTTGTGCACAAGATCCCAAAAAGGCTCAGCAAGTTACGCTAGACTTTACCGCTTATCTTCGCAAAAATTTTACCGCCATTGCCAGCGAAAATACAGTTCCCTTTTCCGACGAATTGGAACATACCCGCGCTTATCTTGCCGTAGAACAAGTTCAGTTCGAAGACAGCCTTTTTGTAGAATACGATACACCGCATAAAGAATTTCGCTTGCCGCCGTTGACACTCCAACCCATTGTAGAAAATGCAGTTAAGCACGGCATGGATCCGGAGTATGCTCCGCTACGCATTATTATTCGGACCCGTGAAACAGATTTCGGCAGTGAGATTATCGTAGAGGATAACGGTCCTGGCTTTGCACCTGCAGATGACGATTGCGAACCGCACATTGCATTGGCAAATATAAGGCAACGACTGGAAATAATGTGCGGCGGAAAATTGACGATAAGTCCTCGCGAAGGTAGCGGAACTGTGGTAATCGTTACAATACCCTGAAATTCACTTTCAACTAAAGTTATATGCAATATTAAAAAATCTCTCTTGTCTTAATTTATTTACTCGTTTCCCGAATTTCTTCCCTTCCACTTTTTTTGTTGCCGAAAAAATGGATGCCCTTGTTGGGATTTGCGCTGAACGCTCAGCGATATCAAATAGGTGGTAATTTAACCCGTGGCGTTGAAGGTAGAGTTGAGAATGGGGAATTGGCTGACAGCAAGAAAAAAGCCGCCAATAACTTCGACGGCACGTCTATTGACGATACCCCATTTTAAGGAGGATAAAAATGCTTAGCACAATCGTATCAGGCAACTTTCAAATATCGTGGACATTACGTCACTGCTCAACGCAGGGTCGACAGCTTGAATGGCAAATTGTTGGCAAGGATTCATTGACAACCACGAAAACTGGTATGTAGCGCATAAATCGTTCTCGACTACTGGAAATAAAAAATGTTTGAAATATAATCCAACAGAGGTGAAAAAATGGAAACAAAAATTGACCGCCGTTAACTATAGCTTGACCGAAATTTAATTTTCTTTGAATTCAACGTAAAGAATATCGGCACCTAAAACAATTACAAAACCGTCGTATCCGATAAATGCATAATTCGCCAATGAGTCAATCTACCCAATCGGATATATACGACACAAAATCCCGATGAACAAAAGCAACAAAATTTAAATTTTAACGATTATTAAACACGAATCAAGCTACTAAAACAACCGCTATACAAAAGGAGCATTGAATGCGCCAACAATCAAATTTCACTTTACTCTGCTAAAAAGGGACAGGGAACAAGTTCATTTACGCAACAAAAGCCGAAACGATTAAAAAACACCTGCAAGTCGGTAAACTCGAATGAAAAAACTCAATGCGTTACGCGAGCTCGTTGGAAACGAAGAACTGTCGGTGAATTAATTAAATTGAAATAAAATATTAAAGTGGGCTGAAAGGGCAACTGAAACTTTCGGCAAGCTCGCAGGCGGTATACTTTTCCTTACTTGGAGAGTTTAACGCGGCGCGGTTTCCGGAGTTAAAGAGAAGTGCTAATGAGTGCAAGGATGTACTCAAAAACAAAAAATTCACAACGAGCAACGGCGTGACATGGTTCGAAATTTTAACCGAACACTTACCGAACAAAAGCTGAACGGTTCGCGCGGTTTAGTATTCCTTCTTTACCAAATGAAAAAGATTAGAAACATCAGGCGACGCGCACGGGTGCAAAAAGTGTGGTTGACGCTTTCTATTATTCATGGCAAAATGACGCGATGGAATTCAAAACGCCGCAATATATGCATACTTCTACGTGATAACTACTTATAAGAAAATTTTAAATAATGTATCACGGCGGAGGCTCGGAAGCAAGTATAGGAAAAAAATTAAATTAGATTTAAGGTGCGGTGATACCAACGTTGTTAACGAATCCTCCAAAGAACACGGGCAAAGGGCGCAATGGTTGCATGAAGTGCTTGGCAAGCAGGGCAAAATCTACAAGCGCGGGCGGCATATCTACATTAAAGCTCCCTATGACAACGAAGATTATCACACGTCCGAGACTGTGACATTGGAACGCGGCAAAACGGTCGTGAATCACTATTGGACGCCAAAAGGGCGTTGATTCATTTACAACACGCTCAAGAAAATCGGAATAATGCCGCTTGACAAACGCGAAGAGCAAATAATCTCGTTACTTTGAGGTGAGGAGCCGACAAGTTACACGGTGACGGTAGAAAACCCGCCGGCGAGTTTCGCGTAGCGCTTAGACGTCCTTAACGGATTTTTAATTATAATGGAATTAGCATGGGAATTTGACGAGGAGGGCTAAAAATGGCGAATCAAAGTTTGACAGTATGGCTCAAAGACGAGGGAATCAAAAAGAAAATCGCAGAGACGTTAGGCAAAAAGGCGGCGGCGTTCACGTCGGCATTGCTCAATATTTACCAGAACAACAAGCTGTTGCAAGAGTGCGACGGGCGTTCGATTCTTGGCGCGGGCATGCTGGCGGCAACAATGGACTTGTCAATTACGCCGTCGCTGGGGCAAGCGTATGTGGTGCCCTATAAAGGACGCGCAACTTTCCAAATCGGAACCAAAGGATTAATTCAGCTGGCGCACCGCACGGGCAAATATGTCGCACTGCACGCAGGTAAAGTCTACGATGGCGAACTTCGCGGCTTCAATCCGATAACGGGCGAGCCGGAAGTCGGCGAAAAAATCAGCGATACAGTTATTGGCTACGTGGCATATATGCGCCTTATCAATGGCTTTGAAAAGACGCTTTACATGACGGTTGCCGAGATTGAAGCGCACGCCAAAAAGTATTCGCAGAGTTATGGCAAAAGTTATTCGCCGTGGACAACGAATTTTGAGGCAATGGCAAGCAAGACGGTACTCAAAAAATTGTTGAATACGTGGGGCGTTATTTCAACTGATATGGCGGAGGCATTTCAAGCAGACCATTCGGTAGTTGACAGGGAAACTTTCACATATGTGGACAACGGCGGCAATGTTCAAACTCGTGATGATTTATATCTGCCGGAAGAAGAACCAACGGTAGACGCGGAGACGGGCGAAGTAGTTGAGGCGGAGATAATGTCATGACAGAGGAATTGACCAAAACGCAAGCCGATGATTTGTTGGAACAAATAGCCAAATGTAACGCAAAAATCAATACGAAAAGAAAAAGCAATTGTAGAAGAAAGTTTTCGCCGATATGCCGCTGATAATCTGCCCAAAGGACGCAAGTCATTGACGTTGCTACAATACGTGAAAGTGACGCAGGAAGAAAGCGTTACATGGAGTTCGCTCAAAAAGAATTTGACGATTGATGGCGATAAAATTTATTTCGCTGAAATAAAAAGCAAATTTGATAATCTTAGCAGCGCGTCCTAGTATGGGCAAAACAGTGTTAGCACTAAACATAGCGGCAAAGATATGACGCGATAACATGGCGTGAAATTGAATTCTTCGTTGAACGCAAGGACGCCGAACAGCAAAAAATACGTGGTCAAAAGGAAATTGGCTATTCTAGAAATTATGAAAGTCGAAAATTACGGCGAGGAATTACCGGAAATTCGCCGCGAAAGCCCCTCGCTTCAGCTATGGGGATGAAGCGGCGTGGATTTTTCCTTCACTTTCTGATACAATCTGCACCCGAAGGGGGAGATTAAATGAAGCGAGCTGTAAAATCCAACTTCAAGTGCAGTCGTGAAGATTTAAATCGCCTTTTTGCCTGCAACAGAATTTCTGCTCTCGTATGGAACAAAATTTTAGAACTGCAACGTGAAAAGTTCCGTTCCAAAAGCGATTTGCAAAAGGCGTTAAAAGGTTTGTACCCGATAAACTCCTAGAGCGTTCAAGCCGTAGCCGACAAATACTGTGCCGCTTGTTTGGCAACAAAATCAGCCAGGGATTGCGGATTAGCAAATAAATATCCGTGGCGGCGCAAAAACAATTATCCAACGACGTGGAAGGCAGACGGCTTTAAACTCGTCGGCAATCGTTTGAGATTAAGCCTTGGAATGTTCGCGGGCAAGAAACAACCGCAAATCGAAGTGAAATTGCCGAATTCGACACTGGAAAAATTGTCGGGCGTGAAACTCCAGCAGATAAGTTTGATATGGGACGGCTGGCTGAAGTTGGCGATAGTGGTTGACGACGGCAGGGCGACTGCTCCGACAATTCAATCCGACAAATTCTGCGGAATGGATTTGGGCGAGATACACTCAATCGCGGCGTTCGAGAGCAGTGGCAATGCGGTAATCATAACGGGTCGGCTCCTCCGCTCAGTCAAGCAATATCAGCTGAAAAAGCTTGCCGAGTTCAGCCGAAAATTGTCGAAGTGCAAGAAAAATTCGCGCCGGCACAAAAAATTGCGGCGTGCAAGACGGCGAATGCTCCAAAAGACGAACGCGCAAATTCGAGACCTGAATCACAAGATAACGCGCTCATTCGTGACGTGGGCAGTTGAAAACGTCGTCGGCAAAGTGTACGTCGGCAATCCCGAAGGAGTTCAGAGGAAAAAGCGTTGCAAAACCGTCAGTCAAAAGTTGTCACGTTGGAATTTCGGCAAACACTTGGAATATTTGACGTACAAATTAGCGGCGGTTGGGATTGAGCTGGAGAAAATCAGCGAGGCGTACTCAACGCAAACCTGCCCTAAATGTGGACGTCGCCATAAATGCGGTAGCCGGAATTATCGGTGCAGTTGCGGCTACATTGCCCACCGCGACATACACGGAGCGAGAAATATTTTGAGCTTAGGCTTGAGCGGCAGGATTTGTATAACGACGCCGATAAAAGAGATAATAAAGTATCTACGGACGGCGTGAGCTGAAAGTAGTAGAAGCTGAGGCACCAGCCACGACTTAAGTCGCGTTGCTGATTTTGTTAAATATTCTAGGCAACGAGTGTTCGTAAGACCTTGCGGTTAGTCAGGGACTGCCACGCCGAAATTGTTTAATCTAAAATCAGAAGCCCTCGCCTTTAGGTGTAGGGAGTGTCACTAACACTAAACGGCAGAACTAAATTTTGTAGTAGCAAGTGCGGCAAGAAATATATTTTCCGCTGTTTAAAAATATAGTATCAGCGTCGCGTAATTTAGAAGAAATTAATAAGCAATGACAAAAGTATTTCAAAGAGGGCAACAAATGATAATAGACGAAGTAAAAATCACTGCGAACTTTAAAGCCGGTAAGGACTAATTAATCGCGTATGTGAAGTTCGTTAAAAAGCATGTACCGTACATTTCAAGCCTTGAAGTTAAAATTTGCGATGACGGCGCAGATTCCATAAAATAAAAAGATAGCCGGTTCTCTGTCGTGAATGTGTCCATCAGTCAATATCAAATTTAAGACTTGAATTCAAAAGCACGTTCCTTGTGCTAATAATTGGCAGTGTCAAGCAGATTGTGTAAGTAGGAAAAATTAGCGATCGAATTTGTCGAAGAGTGAAGCGAGGCGGTCGTTCAAGAGCAACTGATTGCTTTCCGAGCGACCAGTTGGCAATCGGACGATCTGCCCAATTTTTTTGCAACTCTACTACTCTCAAATAAAGCAATTTGAAAACGGAATAGTCATTAAGGAAAAGCGCCGCGTTTTGTCACCTTGCCAAAACTGGAATTAACCGCCTCAATCGCATTGGTTGTGTACATAATTTTACGAACTGCTGACGGAAACTCAAAAAGCTGTTCAACGTAGGCAAAACAACGTTTCCAGACAGCAGCCGGGATATTTTGCCCAAACTTGGCAGAACAGCTCGGTAGCCAAGATAACTTTCCTTTTCGATAGTATTGGGAAGGACAAAGGGAATAAAAAATCGATAAAACGCTCCGATAGTAAAACGTTTATTATCAGCATTTGGAAAATATTTGCGTATCTCTGCTATTCTATCCGCCACAATTCCTCAACGTTATAAAAATTTATGAGCTGACCGTAATGTCCCGCTAAGCACATGAATTTTTCGCGGTTATCCTTCGTTAAGGTGTGGCCGTGGAGGATATGAATAGTAATTGACTGTAATAGAGGGGGAATTTGTGTTTTTAAGAAGTGAGAGTATCGTTGTGCCCGCAAATTTAGAATATTGTCTCATTTCATCATAGAAACAAAAAAAACATGAATCATAAAATCAATCCTTTCAGATACCTTGAATGAGTTTATAAGAGTTCAAAGACGCACCTTCCGAAGCAACGTTTTATTAGTTAGGCATTTCTACGCGCTTTAGGTCTTTCTTGCTCAAAATTTCAGAAAAATTTTTGTGCATAAAAAATCCCCTGCGCAAAACTACGCAAGGGAAAATTTTTTTACATTGCTTGGATAAAGGAATAAGATACAACGGAGCTAAGCGGCGAATCTAAATAGTTCCATCCTTTTACAAAATCTTTATTTTCAACGAAACCCTCTTTAGTAAATAAGTCGAACGGGAAGTTTTCATTAAATAATTTTTCCGTCATGATAAAGAAGACGCATTTACCTTGAGTAATTTTCATCGCGCCTATAAGTCTGTGAATGGATTCTTTGTTTTCGGCAGGGATAATTGTTTCGCCGTCGTGTATCGAAAAAATTTTCTTCATAGAATCAACTTTTGCGGGTTCCACAAAAAATGCACGGGTTTTGCCCGACATAATCGCGGAAAGTTTTAATGCCGAATTCTTCAAATCGCTATGAACTTTCAGAAAAGCATTATACAACCTGCCCATTGAATCCTCATCGAAAAACGGCGTCCGAATAAAATAGCTCATCCACAGCCGATTAAAAGCGTCAGACAAATCCATAGTCAGTGAAGTCGCTAAACCTAAATAGTGATAAATTTTTCTTTCAGGAAGTTCTTTTTTCACGCGTGCATGAAATTGCACCTGACAATTGAATTTTTGGGGTAATTTCATAGCGCGTGTCCCGAAACAATAAACTAAAAGATCTTGATCTCCCCATTTTAGATGCTGAGAATTTTCTGAAAAAAATTTCATACCCGCTTTAACAGTTTCTTCTTCTTTACGCAAGATGTTTAAATTCATTAGCAAAACACCAGCGTTAAAATAATCTTCGGATTTTACAATACCTCTGAGTCCTATGGGATAACAAGTAACAACACCAAGCGGCTTGTCGGCGAGTTCAATTTGCCAAAACTCATTTATATCCAAAGTAACGATAATATCTCCATCAAGATAAATTGCTTTTTCGATAGTATTGGGAAGGACAAAGGGAATAAATAAGCGATAAAATGTAGCTATAGTAAAACGTTTGTTATCAGCATTTGGAAAATATTTGCGTATCTCTGCAATTCTATCTGCGCACAATTCCTCAACGTTATAAAAATTTATGAGTTGACCGTAAAATCCCACTAAGCGCATAAATTTTTCGCGGTTATCAGTCGTTAATGTGTGGTCGTGGAGGATATGAACAGTAATTGACGGTAGTAGGGGGAGGGTATTTGCATTTTCAAATAACGAGAGTATCGTTGTGCCCGCAAATTTAGAATATTGTCCCGTCTCATCATGGAAACATAAACAAACATGAATCATAAAATCAATCCTTTCAGATACCTTGAATGAGTTTATAAGAATTCAAAGACGCACCTTGCTCTTCAGATAAAAATTCCATAGCGTTTAAAAAATCCCTGCCGAAAACAAATCCGGCTTTAGTTAAAGTGTGGAATGGGAAATTTTGCGCCATAATGAAGAAAATTTTTTTACCTTGAGCCTCTTTCATAGCGTCAATTAATTTTCGCATGGATTCGCGGTTTTCAAGCAAAATAATTTCTTCGTCGTCGCGAACATTGAAAATTTTTTTGAGTTCGTCAACATAACTGGGCACAACACAGAAGACGCGAGTTTTATTGTTCATAATCAGCGAAATATTTGCCATTGATTTTTTTAAGCCGATATGAACTTGCTGTAAATCTTCGTAGAGCTTGCCGATTGTAGCGATGTCAAACCAAGGCGTCTTTGAAAAATATTCCAGCCAAAGTGAATTAAACGGCTCATTCATTTCTAGGCGGAGGGCGTCGTCTGTGTATTGATAAATTTTCCTCGCTACGGTCTCGTTTCTACGTCTAGCCCAACTAACGAACTGATTAAACTTCGCCGGCAATTTGACAGTTTGAAGCGAGAAACAATAATTTAAAATGGTTTGATCCAAAAGATTAAAATATTTATGCTTGAGCGCAAACTTCATGCCTTCTGGTATAGAGGTTTCTTTGAAACGCAGAAAACGCAAATTCATCAGCAGAACGCCCGAATTAAAATAATCTTCCTGTTGGACAAAACCGTCAGCGACAATTTTATCTTGCGTGTGAAGGTTGAAACCAATATCAAGTGCGGGAACTGCACCGAGTGCGTTAATTCCGAGCTTAATACGCCAAAGTTCGCTTATATCTGTATTGACGATAGTATTGGATTCAATGTAAATTGCCCTTTCAATGTCTGCCGGAAGAACTTGCGGAATTAAAAATTTGTAAAACGCCGCCCCTTGTGAAGGTATCTCATCGGCACTAGGAAAGATTGCGTTAATTTCCTCGATTTTATCCGCGCACAATTCCACGACGTTATAAAACTTGACGTGTTGCCCGTAACGACCAGTCAGATAAGAAAATTTACTGCGATTGTCTGCTGTTAAGGTGTTGTCGTGCAGAATATGCACTGTTATCGACGGAAGAGGCTTAAAGATATTTTCAAACATAGAAAGCATTGCCGTGCCAACGAATTTTGCAGAATGCCCCGTCTCGTCCCTAAGCGCAAAGCAGACATGAATCATTAAAATCACTCCTTTAATTTAGCGGAAAAAATTTTTACATTGCCTCGATAAGAGCATACGACGCGGACGGGATATTTTGTTCGTCAGGTAAAAATTCATAAGCTTTGATATAATTTTTGCCCTCCGTAAAGCCTTCCTTATTAAGTCGGTCGAAGGGGAAATCTTTCTTCTGAAGTTTTTCCGTCGTGATAAAAAATATGCTTGTATCTTTAGAAGTTTTCATAGTGGCGATTAATTGATGTAGAGACCTTTTATCTTCGGCTATGATAATTTTTTCGTCGTCGCCTATAGAAAAAATTTGTTTCACGTTCTCTAATTTTCCAGGAGCAATAAAAAATACGCGAGCCTTACCTAACACAATCGTAGAGAGATTTAAGGCGTAATCTTTTAAATCATTGCGTATTTTTTTCAAGTTAGTATAAAGTCGTCCGAATGTTTCCACGTTAAACCACGGCGTCTTAATAAAATAATTCATCCATAAACGATTGGCGAAGTCGTTCATATCAAGCCCCATTCGCGACGAACCGTCTACATAATGAAGAATTTTTCCGCCGAAATCTAAATCTTTATATTTACGCGCATTTTTAACGTACAAATTAAATCGCACCCGCAACTTTAAAGTTAGTTTAGAAAAGCAATAGTTCAAAATAGTTTGCTCCAAAAATGTATGCGCGGGATTTTCACCTCTAAACTTGATCCCCTGCATTATAGTTTGTTCCTCGCCACGCAAAATATCCAGATTCATCAGCATGACGCCAGTATTAAAATAATCAAAACTATTAACAATGCCCTCTCTACACAGGCGGAAAGATTTCCTGCAATCGGTTCCGTTTTCTGTACCAGGCACGACGCCCAGAACTTT
Source organism: uncultured Selenomonadales bacterium (assembly GCA_946408355.1). Lineage (GTDB taxonomy): Bacteria > Bacillota > Negativicutes > Selenomonadales > Selenomonadaceae > Quinella. The sequence continues at coordinate 5,642 of CAMJRX010000045.1, read as the reverse complement.
ATCTGCAAGGTCGATTTGCCAAAGTTCGCTTATATCCAAATTAATTATGGTGTCCGGGTCGATAAAGATAGCTTTGTCAATTTCTTTAGGAAGGATTTGCGGAATTAACAGCTTATAAAACGCGCCTATGGTAACTTTTGCCTCTTCTACTTCCGGAATCAACTTTATAATTATAGCAATTTTATCCGGACAAAGCTCATCAAGATTGTAAAATTTTATAGATTGTTTGTAGTGATTGACAATGTAAGAAAATTTTTCGCGATTAGCGGGCGTTAAAGTGTTGTCGTGGAGGATATGAACTGTAACTTCCGAATTTGTATTTTCAAAGAGCGAGAGCATAGCCGTTCCCGCAAATTTTGCGTAACTGCCCGTTTTATCGTGAAAGCAGAAACAAACATGAATCATAAACTCACCCCTTTACATCGCTTGGATAAATGGGAAAGAATCAAACGGCGTGCCCTTAGCGTCGGATAAAATCTCCCAGCCTTTTATGAAATCTCTACCTTCAACGAAATTAATCTTAGCCAACTGGTTAAATGGAAATTTTTTACCAAAAACTTTTTCCGTCATGATATAGAAAATTTTTTTGCCGCGAGATTCTACCATTGACTTAGCTAAACTTTTAAGAGAGTCCGTGTTTTCAGCGAGAATAATTTCCTCGTCGTCGCGTATAGAGAAAGCGTCCTTGGCGGCATTTAATTTTTGCGGCTCAATAAAAAACACCCGCGCTCTATTTGGCATAAAGGCAGAGGCATTAGATATATAACTTTTGAAATTGTTACGAGCTTGTTGAAAGCTTGCGTAAAGCCGCCCGATTGCGTCCGTATTGAACCACGGCGTGCGAATAAAATAACTAAGCCACAACCGATTAAAAACATCATCGTAATTTAGTTGAAGAGTATTTTTAGTGTAATGATAAATAGCCTGACGAATTTTGGACTTCATATCCTCTTTGCGCCGCTCACTTCTTATGAACTGGTCAAACTGTCCAGGCAACTTAAGATAATTGTTGGCAAAAAGATAATTCAAAATGTCTTGATCGAAAGCACTGCACTGTTTATTTTCCCCTCTAAATTTTACGCCGCTCGTTAAAAGTTCGTCGTTTTGTCGCAGGTAATCCAAATTCAACGCCATGACGCCTGAATTAAAATAATCCTCAAATTTAACAAAGCCGGATTTTATCAGATATTTTTCTATAGCGTAGCCTCTATTAGATTTGAACATTTCGGAGGAGGCAACACTTTCCGGAACTGCTCCCAACGGCTTATCACCAAGTTCAATCTGCCAAAGTTCTTTTATATCGAGATTGACGATAACATCTGCGTCGAAGTAAATAATTTTGTTTATATTCGACGGCAGAACTTTAGAAAGCATGAGACGATAAAACGCCCCTACACTGACACGTGAATTTTTAATAGACGGAACATAACTTACATATTCCTTTATCTTATCCGGACAAATATTTTCGACGTTATGAAATTTCACGGTTTGACCGTAGTAACCGGCAATGTAAGAAAATTTTTCCAGATTATCGGCAGTTAAAGTGTCGTCGTGGAGAATGTGAACTGTAACCGAAGATTTAGTGTTTTCAAAGATTGAAAGCATTGCAGTCCCCGCGAATTTCGCATAATTGCCTGTCTTGTCGTGAAAACAAAAACAAACATGAATCATAAGCTCACTCCTTTTTTAGTTGCCTTGAAAAGATTTGCAGGAAAATTATCAGCACTGCGCCGATAATCGCGCCTGGAATTAAGCCGTCAATGCCGCGCATGAACGACATAAAAATTGGCGTGCGCATATGAGCAAAAGTTTCAACCATAGAGCCTTGACCGATTGTCGCCGCCATAACCAGCGCAAAACAAATCATTTTCGGAAATTTTTTTAGGAAAGCGGCGAACGCCAACATAAACGCGGGGTGCCCGAAGAAAATTTCTTTCGAGCGCGGGCGAGCATAGAAAATTTGCTCAAGTAGTGCACGGATTTTTATTTCTAAACCCGAAACCGGCATGCCCGACGTATGTCCGCTTCTTGCGATTAAAACTACAAACACACCCAAGATAACCATAAGCGCGAGCAGTGCTTTTACGCTGACGGATTTGTCGAGTAGCTCTTTTATTTGTTGAGTTGCCGGGACGTTGTGCCTTAATTCGTCGACGATATTAAAGCGTTGCAAGAATGCCACAGCGACTAAGATTAGCGGCAAGACGAACGTTAACTTTATGCCGCGAAAAATTTCAAACTCCAAAAAATACGACACGTCCGATAGTGCACCCGATAAATAAGCCGCGCCTATCATCGACATTACGCCCGTAATTAAAAGCGCAAATGCCGAAGTCCAAACCAGTTGCAACATCGACAAATTATCTTTAAGACGCATTGCCCGATTCTGTACGCGAATTTTATATTGAATTACACGGAGCAAATCGAGCTGCCAGATTATCGCTAAGGCGGGGAATAAGTTCGCACTCATGAACGCCGCCAAAATTCTGACTTTGCCGCCCGATCCCATAATAATTGGAATCACTGCTATTATCGCCAGAACGATAAATAATTGTAACTGAAATTTTCTATTGCGGTTGAGGCGACGCGAAATTAACGACAAATATAAAACGCCCGCCGCCACGACTCCGATAATTACGAGGGCGCGAAGAATTATATTCGGATAATAATTGTCGAAAGTTCCAGCCTTACCGAAAGTAAAGCCGTCGCGTTCGAGGACTGCGCGGACTTCGCGGAAATATTTCATGTTGGTTTCGAGCAAAGTCATTTCGGGTTCGGGCTTTTCGTAAATGCGCAAAAGATTGATTCGGATATTACGCTCTCTGTCAGTCGTCGACCAGCGATTAACTGCCGCACTCATCTCAAGCTTAGGTTGTTCGTCTTTTGGAATTGCATAGAGGCGAGCGACATGGTCTTTACCGATTTTGTTAGCTAAATATTCCATTCCCAACTGCGGATAAAATTTCAGTTGCGTAAAATGCTCAATCACGCCAAAAGTCAGCTTGCGTTGCACGAAGTTTGTAGCCGTCAAGTCAAGGAAATTAGACGCGCCCAAAACTTCAGGACCGTCGAAGACAATTTCAGAAATCGGGTAGTGCTCAATCCTGTCAAAGAAAAATTGAACATTTTCCGCCGTGCACTTCTTAAAATTCATCGGGCGAGCAAGAATATTAAAACCAGCGGCGCGAGCTTTATTCATCTCGTCATGGGGCAAGCCGAGCGGCATTTTCATTAAATCTCCGAACTGCGCTTTAACCTCGATAACCTCAATTCCGCCGACGGCAAAAATTTTAACGCGCTCTTCACCCAGCCGTTGTACAAGTGCCTCTTTGGTGTCGTAATAACTTTCGAGGTCGCCTCCGATAACGTAAACTCTATTCGGCGCGATTAAATCAAATTCAATCGTTTGCCGCCAAAGTTCATTGTTAAGCGTGCCAGTTTGATAGTTAGCTAAAATTTCACTGCCCGCCAACGCAAAAACTTTTCCCGCACGACTAAGTTTTTCCAGCGACGAATCGTAAATGGCAAGGGACGTTATGCCCGCCTCTTTAGTTAGCTTTAAAACGTCGTCAAGCTCCAAGCCCTCGCGCTCGGCAAGGTCGACTACGTTTTGATAATCAACCGCCATGTCAACTTGCATGTTTTCCGACTCGACGAAAAAACGTTGACCGGCAATAATCAGCGCGGCAAAAAGTCCAACGCCGATAATTATTAATAGCGTTCTGTTGTAAGCAAATTTTTTCACAGCTTAATTCCTTGTAGCCTTGACGAACGCCTCGCCGTTGCGCATCTCGACTTCCCTAAATTGCATACCGAACGGCATTTTAACCCGTTCAGTCAAGTTGAAGTCGCCCAAAAATTTATCCAGATTGACGCGGCGCAAAATTGCATTCTCAACGTTGATGTGATTCATTTGGAAGTAGAGGTCGCCTTCACGAGCGATAATCTGCCCGCCAATTTGAACGTCGGCTTCACGTCCGAGAATTTTAACTCTAGCCGACGCCATAATTCCTTCGGCATTCATCGTGACTTGCAAATCTTTCAACTGTTCAACTTTTTGCGCAAGAAAATCCCTCAAGCCGTCCTCTGTAATTATTCCGCTAAGTTCAAGACTAGTTGCTGATTGCAAACAGCGATTAGTATGTTCTTCGCGGCTGATTCCGTCGGTCGGCATGAGCAATTCTTTAATATCAATGTGAATCGACGTGCCGTTGAGTTCCGCCTGTTTAAGGTTAAGGTCGCCAATCGTCGCGTCGGCGGCTTTGCAATAAACTTTGTCGACATAACCCAACGCGAGTTTTGCACTGGGCAGGGCGTCCAGCGATAAGGTAACATCCTGCGCTTTGGTCGCCGTCGTAACTTTATCTTTAATGTAATTCGTCAAGGCACGCGGCACAGCAAATTGGATAAACGCAACGGAGGCAATCAACAGGACGACTATTACAGCTAAAAATTTTTTCATAAGTTAAGCACTCCATTAAATCTTGACATTGGCTTTTGCGGCAAGAAAAGCGCGGATAAATGGGTCAATCTCTCCGTCCATAACAGCTTGAACGTTGCCGGTTTCCTCGCCGGTTCGCAAATCTTTAACGAGTTTGTACGGTTGAAAAACGTAGGAGCGAATTTGACTGCCCCATTCGATTTTCTTTAAGTCGCCCTCAAGCCCGGCAAGTTCCTGCTCTTTTTTCTCCAGTTCAAGCTCGAAAAGTTTAGCACGTAGCATTTTTAAGCAACGCTCGCGGTTTTGAATTTGCGAACGTTCATTTTGACATTGAACGACAATTCCCGTTGGTAAATGCGTCATGCGAACGGCGGAGGAAGTTTTATTGATATGCTGACCGCCCGCACCGCTCGCCCTGTAGGTGTCAACTCGAACGTCCGCCATATTTATATCAACTTCGACAGCGTCATCAATTTCGGGCATAATGTCACACGCGCTGAACGAAGTATGACGCCGCGCATTTGAATCGAACGGAGAAATCCTAACCAGCCGATGAATTCCCTTTTCCGACTTGAGGTAGCCGTAAGCGTTGTGACCTTTAACGAAAACCGTAGCCGATTTAACGCCCGCCTCGTCACCAGGCAACAAGTCAACTGTCTCGACTTCAAAGCCGTGACGTTCCGCCCAACGAACATACATGCGCAGGAGCATTTGCGTCCAGTCTTGAGCTTCGGTTCCGCCTGCGCCCGCGTGTAATGTCAAAATCGCGTTGTTGGCATCATAAGGTTCACTCAACATTATTTCAAGCCGCAAATTTTCCAAGCCTTTTTCGATAGCTGAAATCTCTGTTGCAATGTCCGCCTCTTGCGATAAATCTTCTTCCTCCAGTGCAAGCTCCAAAAGAATTTGCGCGTCGTCGAATTTCGCCACGAGATTTTTGTAAGTTTCGATACCCGATTTAACATCGTTAAGTTCTTGCGTAATTTTCTGCGCGGCGTCGGGATTGTCCCAAAATGTCGGCTCACCCATTTTATATTCCAGCTCGGCAATTTTTTCCTCTTTGCGAGCTATGTCAAAGTGAATTCCCCATTTCGTTCAATTTGTCGCGCAGAGCTGTCAGCTCTACTTTTCTGTCTTCCAGCATTGAATCATCTCCTGTTATATAAAAATAGAATTGAAACTCGAAAGAGTTTTGCTAAAA
>CAMJRX010000044.1 GCA_946408355.1 uncultured Selenomonadales bacterium | reverse complement strand
CTTTGAGAATTTCGTTTTACTTGCTTCTTCTGTTATTCACTTTTAATTTACCAACTAGTACTCTCGAAGGCGCGACTATAAACGCACTCGGCGGCGCTACGCGTTATATAATCGAATGCTTTTTTGGCAAAATCGACGAGCGACGTTTTGCCCTGTTCAATGTCTGTAATAAAATATTCGGAGGATTTGTGTCCATTTTTAACCGCCTCGCCGAAAAAATTTTTCCAATGTTGGAAGACTTGATAGAAATTTTTATCGGTAATTTGCTTTTTACACGGCGAAGATGGCTTTAAATCCCAATCGTAAGTATTTTTTGTATAAAAATCGGCAAAATCTGTAGTGTGGAAGATTGCGGCGAAATTTTTAGTGACAATGCAGACATTTTCTGAGGGCGTGCTGTCATAGTCGCCTAATTTCATTCTTCTGACGTAATAAAGAGCTTGCGCAATGACTTTAGCGCGAATTTTAAGGTTATCGTTCAGTTTGAACTCGAAAAGAATTTGTTCTGTGTAGAGGTCTTTACGATTTTTGGTGTTGAAAGGCAGATTAAAGAACTTTGCGAAGTGAAATTTAAGTTCCTCTTCGGTTTGGGCGTTTGAAATGTTATCGAACAGATGATTTTTAGCCATGAGAGCACCTCCAAACCCATTATAACATAAAAAAATGCCTGCGCGGGCGATTTTGGGGTTTGAAAGTGATTTTGAAGTTCAAAACGAAAATTCCGTTTAAACGAATTTTTACGTTTGGGCGAAAAAAATCCCCTCAAAGCGTTGCAGAGGGGAAAAAATTTATAATGGAGACTGATTAAGCGTTGTCAAGCGAGGGCTCGTCGTCGAAGAGGTACATATAGCGATTTTTGAACTCTTCGGGGCTCATGCGGAAGGCATTAGCAACGCCGGAGTCATCGAGGTCGCCTTTTTCGAGACGAGTCATGAAGCCGCGAGCAATTCTGTAGTGCACGGAGTTGATATTAACTTTGCGGACGAAAGTTTTGCCGGTTTCTGGGTCGCGAATGTCTTCAAAGCGGAGCGGGACGGCTTTATTGTCCTGAATGGTGATTAAAGCTCCACTTTCGCCGCGCATAAGGAATTGCATAGCCTCGTAGCCGAGATTGCGTGCGTAGTCAATGTCATAAGCAATCGGGGCGGTGCAACGGAGTTCGTAGCCAATTTCTTTATCGACGATAGAAATTTTAATGCCGATTCTCTTAAGTTCAGCGAGAACTTTTTGCTTAAGGATTTCGCCGAAGTCCAATTCAGCGTAGCGAATATGTCCGTGTTCGTCGAGTTGAACGTTACCAAGTGCGGCGAAGTCTTCATCAGCGATTTTTTCGATAACGCCTTCAGCGACGACAGCGACGCCGTAATTTTTGCCGATGAGGTAGCGTTTAACGATAGAACCGGTGATAATGTCGACGATTTGTTGGAGACGGATTTTTTCTTGCGGGAATTCTTCCGGAATAATTGTTAACGCCGCGCCAGCACTGCGCCCCATACCAAGAGCCAAATGTCCGGCGGTTCTGCCCATAGCGATAGTAAAATACCAGCGATTATTGGAAGTATGAGCGTCTTCCATTAAGTTTTGGATTTCGGTAGTGCCAAAAGCGCGAGCAGTTTCAAAACCGAAGGTCGGAATTCCCTCTGGGAGCGGCAAATCGTTATCGATAGTTTTGGGAACGTGGACAACGTTAATAGTTCTGCCCAATTTGCGAGCGTATTCGCTAACAGCGGAAGAACTGAACGCAGTATCATCGCCGCCAATGGTTACGAGGTAGCCAACGCCGAGTTCAGTCAACGTATCGACGACGGTGCGCAAGTCGGATTCTTTTTTAGTGGGATTAAAGCGGGACATACGCAAAATACAGCCGCCGGTGAGGTGAATTCTGTTAACAGCCGCCGCATCGAGGCGAATATAGGATTTTTCGCCGCGTCCGAGATGAGAAAATCCGTCATACATGCCCAAAACGTCCCAACCGTGACGATTGGCGGTATTAGTTACGGCGTTGATAACAGCATTAATGCCAGGCGCGGGACCTCCGCCGCAAACTATCGCAACAACATTTCTTACACCAATCATTTAAAATACTCCTTTCAAAATTTAGGAAGATTTTCTCAAAACTTCGCCGCCCGAATAAAAATTTCCTGCCGCTTATTTCAAATTATCTTTAAAAAATCTTTCTATCTTGTCAAACGGAATAGCTTTCAAGTTATCGTAAAGGTCAACGTGGCTTGCGCCTGGAATAATCATCAATTCTTTGTTGTTGCCGGTCAATTCAAACGGAATAGCTTTCAAGTTATCGTAAAGGTCAACGTGGCTTGCGCCTGGAATAATCATCAATTCTTTGTTGTTGCCGGTCAATTTTTTGAATGCATCTTCGGAAAAATATCTTGAGTGTGCTTTTTCGCCGTGAATAATTAAAACGGGCGTCTGAATTTCGGAAGAATAGCAGAGGAGCGGCATATTCATAAAAGAAAGTGCGCTTGTCGCGTTCCAACCGGCATGAGAATTCAGCGAACGCTTATGAAAACCGCGTTTAGTCTTATAATAAGCGTAATAATCCTTCACGAACTGCGGCATTTGCGAAACATCGTCTGGAACGCCGCCAGCCCGCGCATAAGTTCCGGCTCTGTAGTCTTCGGTACGTTGCGCGTTGAGTTTTTCGCGAGTTTCTTGACGTTCTTTAGCAATAGTTTGGGGATTTTTTTGATAATCGAAGTAACCATTAGCTGTAACGCGGCTCATATCGTACATTGTAGTTGTAACGGTGGCTTTTATACGGGTATCAATCGCCGCGGCGTTTAAAGCCATGCCTCCCCAGCCGCAAATCCCGATTATACCGATTCGATTAGCGTCAACATTGGGTTGCGTGGAAAGATAATCAACCGCCGCGCAGAAATCTTCGGTGTTAATGTCGGGTGAGGCAACGAAACGTGGCAATCCTCCGCTTTCGCCGGTGAATGACGGGTCAAAAGCAATAGTTAAAAAGCCTCTTTCAGCTAAGGTTTGAGCGTAAAGCCCTGAACTTTGTTCTTTAACTGCTCCAAAAGGTCCAGCAACGGCAATCGCGGGAAGTTTACCGGAATAATTTCGCGGTTCGTAGAGGTCAGCGGCAAGAGTAATGCCATAACGATTAACAAACGTAATTTTTTTATGATTAATCTTGTAACTGCGCGGAAAAACTTTATCCCAATCCTTAGTCAGCTCCAAATTTTCGGGTTGAACTTTAAAACTGGGTTCATTCATCGGATTAAAGGCGGGAGTAGCGGCATTAGTCGCAAGCGGAACACCAATAATCCCAAAACACAACGCGGCAGTCAAAAATTTTTTCAACATATCAAAACCTCCTAGATTTATTAAAAAACCTTCCTGCGCGGGAGGCTTAAATTATTTGCGTAAAACATTGTAACGATAGAAATAACCTTCGACGAGCAGTTGACGTGCAGAATCGTCATTTTTATGCGCAATGATATTAAATAAATCTACGTGCGCTCTTTTTAATTCCTGGCTTTTGTTAAGTTTAATCATATTTTGAATTGTAGTCATACGCATTTCGCTGGTTAAAGTTCTAACGAGCTTAGCAATTTGTCCGAGCAATGAATTATGGGCCGCTGTTGAAATTGCCTCATGAAAATTATCATCGGCAACGAAAACTTTCCCCGCGTCGCCGCCGTCAATCTCCGTTAACAAATTTTGAAGTTGTTCCTCCAGCTGAAATAAATCTTCGGGTTCTGCTTTTTCCATTGCCAATTCCAAAATTCCGAAGTCTACCCATTCGCGCAACTCTTTTAGCGAGTCGATAGAGTCAGATTGGTCGAGAATTATTCCATAGAGCAACGGGTTAATCATTTTATCAGAAAAGCCATTTGCTACGAAAGTTCCTTCAGGGCGGCGAATATCCAAAACGCCGAACGATACTAAAATTTTTATTGCCTCGCGGATTGAGTTGCGTCCGACGCCAAAACTAGCAGCCAATTCCATTTCCGTCGGCAATTTGTCACCGGGACGCAATTCTTTGTAAATCATTGCATAAGTCAAACGGTCTATAACTTGTTGCACTACCGACGTGTTGTCAATCGGGCGCAGGAAACTTTTTTCAACAACTTCGCCGACTTCCATAATGGCAACGTCCTTTCCTCTTAGACTTTGTTTCAATTATAACTTGCAAACTTTCCTTGTCAAGTAAATTTAAGCTTTAGGTATACAGCGGATATTTATTTTGATTGACACCTTGACGTATGAATTATAAAATTGCATGTGGCGAGGTGATTTTTTTATGAAAGTCGGAATTGACATCGGCTCCACGACGATAAAGCTTGTAGTCATGGACGAGGAACGGCTTATCTTTAAAAATTATGCGCGGCACTTTTCTGAAATCGGCTCCGCGCTCACGAATTCCTTAACGTCGCTGAAAAATATAATCGGCGAGAAAACTTTTAAAATCGCGTTAGCAGGTTCGGCGGGTATGGGCATTGCTAAAAAAATTTCGTTGCCCTTTGTGCAAGAAGTTATTGCCTGTCAAACGGCGGTTGAAAAATTTATTCCCAAAACAGATACAGTCGTCGAACTTGGCGGCGAGGACGCAAAAATTATTTATCTGGGCAATGCGCCTGAAGTCCGTATGAACGGCGTCTGCGCGGGCGGCACGGGTTCATTTATCGACCACATGGCAAGCTTGCTATCAACTGATGCGCTCGGATTGAACGCTTTAGCGGAAAAGGGCAAACAAATTTACACGATTGCCTCCCGCTGTGGAGTTTTTGCGAAAACAGATATTCAAGCACTCATGAACGACGGCGCGAAGAAAGCCGATATTGCGCTGTCAATTTTTCAAGCAGTCGTTAATCAAACTATTGGGAATTTAGCGCAAGGTCGTCCTATTAGCGGCAACGTAGCCTTTTTGGGTGGACCTTTGCATTTTTTGCCCGAACTCAAAAAAAGATTCGTCGAGACGCTCGGACTTTCCAAAGAGGAAGTTGTCGACACGCCCGACGGAAATTTTTTTGTCGCAACGGGCGCGGCGTTAAGCGACGAGGCTAAAGAATTTTCCATAAATCAGTTAGAAGATTCGATAAAAAAATCCGAAGAGGCTTCTAAAGCTGAAATGGGCAAAGCGGATTTTATTTTATTCGAGAACAAAGCCGATTATAAAGATTTTCGCACTCGTCACGACAAAGCAAAAGTTAAGCGCGGCGATTTGCAAACTTATCGCGGGAAAATTTTCGTTGGCATTGACGCCGGCTCAACTACTACAAAAATTTGCGCGATTGGCGACGATAAACAAATTCTCTACACAAATTACGGCTCAAATGAAGGCGCGCCGCTTAAAATTGTCGTCAATCAAATTCGCGACCTCTACGAAAAAATTCCGTCGACCGCGCAGATTGCGGGAGTTTTTACCACAGGTTACGGCGAGGCGATTGTTAAAGCCGCTCTTCACGCTGACGGCTCCGAAGTTGAAACTTTTGCCCATTTGACCGCCGCGCAGGAATTTTGCCCCGAAGTTTCTTTCGTTCTGGATATTGGCGGGCAAGATATGAAATGTTTTTTTGTCAAAGACGGAACGATTGGCAATATCACGCTCAACGAGGCTTGTAGCGCGGGTTGCGGTTCGTTTATCCAAAATTTTGCGCAGGGTTTGAATATGACGGTTGGCGACTTCGCTAAAAAAGCTTTGACTTCAGAGGTCCCAGTCGATTTGGGCACGCGCTGTACTGTTTTTATGAATTCCAAAGTTAAGCAGGCACAAAAGGAGGGCGCGACTGTCAACGATATTTCGGCGGGCATTGCGCTTTCTGTTATCAAAAACGCGCTGTTTAAAGTCATGCAACTTAAAAACGTCGAAGACTTAGGAGAAAATATCGTCGTGCAGGGCGGAACCTTTTATAACGACGCTGTCCTCCGCTCGATTGAAGAAATTTTGCATAAAGAAGTTATTCGCCCCGACATCGCCGGACTTATGGGAGCATATGGAGCCGCGATTTTGGCTAAAGAAAACTGCACGGGTGTCTCGAAACTTTTATCCGCTAATGAACTCGAAAACTTTTCTGTCGTGACGAAATCTTATCGTTGCGGGCGTTGCGGCAATAATTGTTTAATCACCATGCAAAAATTCCCCGACGGCGGAAAATATTTCACGGGCAATCGTTGCGAACGCGGCGTTGGCGGCAAGCCCAAAACTAATTCCGAAGTTCCAAACGCCTACGCTTACAAGTACAAAAGAATTTTTGATTATCAGCCGTTGGAAAATTCCAAGCGCGGCTCAATCGGAATTCCTCGCGTACTGAACATTTACGAGGATTATCCGTTTTGGCACACGCTGTTAACGGAGTTGGGTTATCGCGTAGAATTGTCTGCTAAATCTTCCGCGCAGATTTTTTACAAAGGAATTTCAACAATTCCGAGTGATTCGCTTTGTTATCCTGCTAAACTTGCGCACGGTCACATTATGGATTTGGTGGAACGCGGCTTGACGAAAATTTTTTATCCTTGCGAGCCGTATAATTTCGATACGCGGTCGGATAATTTTTATAATTGCCCGATTGTCGCCAGCTACCCAGAAAATATTCGCAACAACATGGACGTTTTAAAAGAGCGTGGCATAAAATTTATTCAGCCGTTTTTGCCCGTCCACGACTTGAAAAAATTAAAAAAGCGTCTTGCCGAAGAATTTAACTCGGAAGGCGTAACTGCTAATGAAATTTCGCTTGCTGTCGACAAGGCGGCGGCTGAAATGGAAAATTTCCGACGCGATATTAAAAATTTTGGTGACGAAGTTTTAAAACGTATCGAACAGACTGGCGAACATGCAATTTTGCTCATCGGACGCCCTTATCACGTCGACCCGGAAATTAATCACGGTATCGCCGAAATGATTCAGTCTTATAATTTGCCGATTCTCTCTGAAGACTGCGTTTATCATACAAAAGTTGACGCGCCGCAAATTTCCGTCGTCAATCAGTGGAGTTATCACGCTAGACTTTATCACGCCGCGCAGTTCGCCGCTCAAAATCCAAACGTCACGTTGATTCAATTAAGCTCGTTTGGTTGTGGACTCGACGCGCTGACAATCGAACAGGTAAAAGAAATTTTAGAGGCGCACGGAAAAATTTACACGATGATTAAGCTCGACGAAGTTTCAAATTTGGGCGCGGCACGGATAAGATTGCGTTCGTTGCTCGCCGCACTGAAAAGAAAATCGCCCGTCGTTTATTCGCCGAAAAAATTCCCCGAACGCCCGCACTTTACGCCCGAATGTAAAACTAAACACACAATCCTCGCGCCGCAAATGGCTCCGATTCATTTTGAACTGATTCAAACTGTTTTGCAGAAATACGGCTACAGAATTTTAATTCCCGCGCTCCCCGACAAAAAAGCTATTGATTTGGGCTTGCGCTACGTCAACAACGAAATGTGTTATCCGGCGATTGTCGTTACGGGGCAAATGCTCGCGGCTTTAAAATCGGGCGAATGCGACCCAGATAATACGTCGATAATTTTATTTCAAACTTGCGGCGGCTGTCGTGCCACAAATTATATCAGCGTTCTGCGTCGTGCGTTAAAATTCGCGGGTTTTGGACAAGTTCCCGTTTTTGCGTGCTACGGATTGCCTGACGAGACTGACGCCTTTGAACTTAGCCGCGATTGCCTCATGGACGCGATTAAAGCTTCTGTTTACGGTGATTTGCTCATGAACGTTTCCAACCGTATGCGTCCCTATGAAATTCGGCGCGGTGAAACCGATAAACTTTTTGAAGAGTGGATGACGATCGCCAAAGCTGACCTCGTCGACGGAAATTATTTGAGCTATAGAAAAAATATCAAGGAGATTGTGCGCCAATTCGACGCGATACCGATTAAAGACGGCGGCAAGCCCAAAGTCGGCATTGTCGGTGAAATTTTGGTTAAGTATCACCCCGTCGCGAATAATTTTCTGGAAAAAGTTTTGCACGAGGAAGGCGCGGAAGTCGTCATGCCCGATTTCGTGGATTTCTTCCTGTACATTGCCCACGACGCGATTGTTAAGCAAGAAATTTTAGGCGGCAGTCGCAAGGAAAGAATTTTCGCGGAGCTTTTTATAAAGTTCATAGAATTTTTCCGCCTCCCGATGAAAAACGCGCTTAAAAATTCCAAACACTTCCGCGCACCGTACTCGATAAAAGAAACTGCGCGGCTTGCAAGTCAATTCGTAAGCACGGGTAATTTGAACGGCGAGGGCTGGTTCCTTACCGGCGAAATGGTCAAGCTAATTGAGGAGGGCGTAGAAAATGTCGTTTGCTTGCAACCGTTCGCGTGCTTGCCGAATCATTTAACGGGCAAGGGCGTTATGCACACGTTGCGACAACATTTTGAGCGGGCAAATATTGTAGCAATCGACTGCGAGGCCGGTTCGTCGGAAGTTAATCAGCTGAATCGATTAAAATTAATGCTGACAATCGCGAAAAAACTTTTGCCCGCCGTAAGATAAATTACGTAAAATTTTTAAATAAGAAAAGCCGCCTCCGATTTTGGAGACGCGCTTTTTCGTTTACGGCTCGTTTTGCAAAATTTTTTGTCCCCAAACGTAAAGTTCATTGAGCGCGGGTATTAATTCCTTGCCAAATTCCGTCAATGAATATTCTACGACTTTTGGCGGCTCCGAAATTATTTCGCGGCGAATTACAAGCCCGTCCGTTTCCATTTCCCGAAGCGATTTTGTCAGCATGAAATGCGTTATTCCGGGTATTCGGCGCATTAGTTCATTAAAACGAGTATTTTCCTTTTCATGCAGGTACCAAATAAGCGGCAACTTCCACTTTGACCCGATTACTTCCATCGCGCAAAGTATTGGGCATTTTTTATTTACAACGTCGCTTAACGTCGCGTCAATCGGATAATTTTTTTCGTTCATAGCTAAAACTCCTTATCGGGCAGATTTTTATTCGTTCTACACAAAAATTTTATTTAATATTATACTGCAAACATCAAGATTGGAGGGTTTAACATGAAAAATCTTTTTGAGTCGGTAGAATTGAAAAATTTGCACGTTAAAAATCGTCTGGTGCGTTCAGCGACGTGGGAAGGCATTGCAGATTTTGACGGCTCAATCGGCGAAAATACCTACGAAATTTACCGTGAACTCGCTAAAGGCGGCGTCGGGGCAATTATTACCGGCTTTACAAGCGTCGCGACAAATGATTTTTATTTCGGCGGCATGATGCGCCTTTCCGACAATAAATTGATTCCGCAATATAAAAAACTCGTTGAAATTATTCACGCTGAAAATTGTGCTGTAATTAGTCAACTGGCACTCGGCGCATTTTACGATAAAAATTTTGCTGAAGTCGCCGAAAATAATTTATCAACCGAAAATGTCCGCGAAATTATAAAAATGTTTGTTGACGCGGCAATTCGCGCTGAAATTTGCGGCTTTGACGGCGTTCAAATTCACGCAGCGCATTTTTTCTTCTTAAGTAGATTTATTAGCCCGATTGTAAACCACAGAACCGATGAATTCGGCGGCTCAACTGAAAATCGCGCTAAAATTTTGCTCGATATTCTTAATGGCATAAAAAAATCCGCCCCAAAACTCCACGTCACGATAAAAATTAATTCAAGTGACTTTACAAGCGGCGGTTTGGACGAAATTGAGAGCCTTGAGATTTGCAAAATGCTTAAGGCGGCGGGAATTGATTCAATCGAGGTTAGCGGCAATGGAACTTCGGTCGGCGGCATAAAAGCGGGCGTTAATGAGGGATATTTCGGAGATTTTGCCGCAAAACTCGCTGATGAAGTCAACGTTCCGATAATTCGCGTTGGAGGTTGGCGCAGTCGACAAGTTATGGAAAAATTTTTGAATCAAACGAACGTTGAATTGATTTCTTTATCGCGACCGCTGGTCAGAGAGCCGGATTTCCCGAAAAAACTTTTTGCCGATAAAAATTGCGTCTCAAAATGCGTTTCTTGTAATGCTTGCTACAGGACGCTGGCGCACCGTTGCATATTTGAGAGGAATCGCGGCTAAATGGAAAATATTAACGTTGAAACGCGGCGCGGAACGGTTTTAAATGGCGTTTTATTCCCCGCGCAGAGTTCAGACACCGTTGTTATCGCGATAACTGGCATTCACGGCAATTTTTATTCCAATCCGTTTTATTACAATATCGGATATACATTAAGCGAACACGGTATTGATTTTATTTTCGCGCAAACAAACGACGCATTGGGAGAAATTGAAACTTACAACGCGAAGACGGGCAAAAAAGAAATTATCGGCTCGTGGAACGAAAGATTTTCCTACACCGACGAAGATATTGACGCTTACCTTGATTATGCGGCAAAAAAAAAAATTATAGACATGTATTTTTAGCTGGTCATTCGCTTGGAGCAAATAAAGTTATTTATTATTTGTCGTGTCATCATGATAAAAAGCGCGTTGAAAAATTTATTTTGATGAGTCCGGCGAATTTAACGCACATGATGAGCGGTGTTAGCGACGAGGAAAAAGATTTTATAGAAAAATTGGTTCGCTACGGTCAAGGTAAGAAAATTTTGCCGTTTTACTTTATGGGCTGGGTAGTTTGCACAGCGAACACGGCGCACGACTGGTTAAGCGGGATTTTGGATAACGCGAACGGAAATTTTAGCCAAGTTGAGCAAATTACACACAGTGGAGCTTTAATAATCGGCACTTACGACAATTTTACGAACGGAGACCCTGTTGGTTTCCTAAAAAAATAAATTCGCACATGAAAACGGCGAAAACAAACGAATTAATCTTTATTGAGGGTACGGGGCACACTTATCAGCAAAAACACGACGTTATAGCGGAAAAAATTCTAAGTTTCGTTCGAGAAGACTCAAGCTTTAGTTAAAGTAATTTCGTCAATCGGGCGACCGTTCGGCGAAAAACATTTGATAGTTAAAATTTTCGCGTCAACGTCCATAGTTATGTAATTATCAGTTTCAGGCTGTGGAGCAATGACTTTATCAAGCGCGTGGTCAATCCACAGTCCGCCGTAACGAACATTGCCGCTTATGCCCGTTAAAATATACAAAGGTCCTGTGTCGTCGTGTTGAAAATTTTTAATTCGCCCGCGATTTCTGTACGTGTGCAAATGCGCCGTAAAAACCACGTCGACGCCGAACGATTCAAATTCCGGCATAAAAATTTCCCCAACGTCAGAAAAACCTTCTTTGCGTTCGGGGCGTCCGTTAATTCGATATTGCAAAACGTCCTTGTGTATAAAAATAATTTTCCAAGGCTTGTCAGTCGAGTTTAAATCTTGACGGAGCCAATTTTTTTGTATGTCAATAATTTCTGTGCCCAATTCGTCCCATTGACTATCCAAAGCTACAAAATGAGCCGCACCAACATCAAACGAATAAAATCGCCGCGAAAAATTTTCAACGCCATTATCGGGCGGCGCAAAATAATTCAAATAGGCAACGGGCGGGCAAATTGTCCACTCTCGTGAATAAGTTTCGTGATTGCCAAGAATAGGAGCAAAAACAATTTCCGGCGTAAACTGTGCGACATGCGCAAGCCAATCTCGCCACTGGTTACTATCCTCGCCGTTGTCAACAAGGTCGCCGACATTAACAAAGAGTACCGCATCGGGATTTTTCGCAAAGGCAGAACCCGCAATGCCGCCCCATGTGTCATAACCGCCTCCGCCACATTGAGAATCAGGAAAAATTATTATCTTAAATTTATCGCCCGAAGGCTTTTTAATATCGTACCAATAGCTCGTCGCGTCGCCGTCAACAACTCGATACTCGTTGCCAATTTCAATCTGCGCGTTGTATTGAATTGTTTTTTTGCCGTCGTAGGTGAAACTCGTTTCTTGCGCAGGAAAAGTTTTTATCGCGTTTCCTGTCTTCACTTCGACGACGGGATTTTTTAACGGCTCATCGGCTTGCCACATTATACAGCGCGAAGTTGAAATATCTTTCGTGACGATTTGTCGGATAAATTTTACCTCCAAAATATTTTCGGGAACTTCTTTTATCTTTTTGCAACCCGTCAACAAAGTTGCAAAACCCACCGCCGCAAATTTTATAAACGTCCGTCGATTCATGCCATGTGCCTCATCAGAAGTTCAAACGCCGCGTCTGCAGTCTGAAATTTTATTTCCGAACGCGAGCCTTTAAAATGACATTCTTTAATCTCGGAAAAATTTTCTCCGACGATTGCAACGTAAACCGTGCCGACCTCTTTACCCTCGCTTTTATCGGGACCAGCTACGCCCGTCGTACTCAAGCCGATTGTCGAATTAAAAATTGCGCGGACATTAGTCGCCATTTCAAGAGCAGTTTGACGACTTACCGCGCCGAAATTTTTTAAAGTCTCCGCGTCGACTTGCAGAATATTATTTTTAATCTCGTTTGTGTAAGCGACGACTCCGCCCTTAACATGAGCCGACGCGCCCGCAAAATCAGTTAGACGGCTCATCACAAGCCCGCCTGTACACGATTCCGCGCAAGCAATAGTAAAATTTTCCATGTTAACTTATCCTTTCGGCGGCAATATCATAAACGAACCCAGCCAAAACTTTCACGCGAACAATATCTCCCGCTTGACTGCGTCCGTCATTTTCAATGTAAACAAGTCCGTCAACTTCCGGCGCGTCACGATAAGAACGCCCTGCAACCACTTCCGAAACTTCCTCGTCGCGCCCCTCGATTAAAACCTCCAACTCTTGCCCTTCCAATTTCTCGTTGAGTTCTTGCGAAATTAAACTTTGCAAACTCATTAAGTCGTGATAACGTTCTTGCATGACTTCTTCCAGAATTTGGTCGGGGAAATCATAAGCCGCTGTATTTTCTTCCCGCGAATATGTGAAAACTCCAACCTTATCAAATCGTTGCGTCTGCAGGAAAGTTTTCAGTTTCAAAAAATCCTCTTCCGTTTCGCCGGGAAAACCAACTATAAATGTCGAACGAATCACGACGCCTGGAATTTTGGCGCGAATTTTTTTCAGCAACGCCTCGATTGATTCGCGGGAATCTGGGCGATTCATGCGCTTTAAAATTTTATCGCTTGCGTGTTGGAGCGGCAAGTCAACGTAATTGCAAATTTTCGGTTCGGAGGCAATTAAATCAATCAATTCGTCAGAAAATCTGCGCGGATAAGCGTAAAGAATTCTAATCCAATGAACGTCAACTTTAACCAGCTCGCGCAAAAGCTCAACTAGCTTTGGCTTGCCGTAAATATCCGTGCCGTAAGCTGTCGTATCTTGCGCGATTAAATTTATCTCCTTGACGCCCTGCGCGGCAAGATTTTCAACCTCAGCTTTTATATCTTCAATCGGACGCGAAATCTGCCGCCCGCGAATTATCGGTATCGCACAGAACGAACAGCGATTGTTGCAACCTTCAGCGATTTTTACATAAGCAGTATAAGGCGGCGTTGTGCGCAGGCGTGGTGTCTTCGCGTCGTAAATAATTTCGCGCTCACCAATTAAAATTACGCGGCGTCCGGATAAAGTTTCTGCAATCGCCTCCATGATTCTGTTCCATGCACCAGTTCCAATAATCGCGTCTACTTCGGGCATTTCGTCAAGAAGTTCTTTTTTATAAAGCTGCCCTAAACAGCCCGCCACAATCAACGAACGACAACGCCCCGACTTGTACTCGGCAAGATTTAAAATCGTCGTGATTGACTCTTCCTTAGCCGAAAGAATAAATGCGCACGTGTTGACGATTAAAATATCGGCGTCGGCGGGGTTGGCAGTCAATTCAATTCCACGCGCCTGCATTATGCCAAGCATGACTTCGGTATCAACCAAATTTTTTGCACAGCCCAAACTCACAAAGCCTGCTTTCAAATTTTTAGCCTCCTCATTTCAAGCGAACATTTTTAACCCAATAATCCAAAAAGGCGCGTTGTTGCTCTTTAGAAAATTCTTGGTGATTGTCGAAAAGCAAAAGATTTTTACCTGCGAACGATTTATAAGCTAACGTCTGCGGATTTGTCGGAATAAAATAAAATCCGTTAGTCTGCAGATAAATTTGCGCCTCGTCACTTAAGAGCCAATCCGCAAATTTTGTAACGACGGGATTTTTAGCGGCGTCCGTCGTCGTAATTCCAAAGCCCGTCAAAAGCCAGCTCGTACCGTCGGCGGGATAAATTATTTTCAACGGGTAGCCGTTCTGCAGATAGCGAAGGGTTTCACTTTCGACGGCAACAGAAATATCAACTTCGCCCATACCGGCTTGACGCACGGGATTTGATAAAAATTTTGCGTACTGAACAACTTTAGGGTGCAGATTTTTCAAAATGTCGTAAGTCTTAGCGTCGCCGAAGTTGCCAACCATTTGGAACATCAAATTAGCTGACGCGTCCGCCGCAAGAAAATCCGTTATACCCACGCGAATTTTGCTCACCTTAGAAAGTTTTTCCCACGTATCAGGCAGGTCGACAGTCATACGCAGATAATCTTTGTTAGCGCAGAAAATTATCGGGTCGTACCAAATGCCCGTCCAGCGGTCGTATTCGTCCTTAAAAATATCTTTAACGGCATCATTAGTTTCAGAGGTATAAGGCGTTAACAAATTTAAATTCGCCGCCTCGCGCAGGACTTTGCTATCAGCAATGACAATGTCAACCGTGCGGACAACCGTCGGGTCGCTTACGGCGTCATTTTTTATTTCCTGCAAAATTTCCTGTGAATTCATCGGTATAAAATTTACGCGGACTTTATTTTCCCGCTCGTAAACTTCCGATAAAACAGCTATTGTTTCAGCCGGCAACGTCGTATAAGCTGTCAATTCCGCCGTTGGTGCGCCCAAAGTTTTTTTATCAGCGTCAACAGGGAGCGTCATGCCCGCAACTGCCGATAAAACTATCATGAACGCCGTTAGGATTAAGATTGTATATCGCCGCATGGATTGAATCCTCCGCAAAATTTTTTCAGTTATTATACAAAGTTTATGTCGCCATTACAAGAAAATTATTTGTCTTGATTAAATTTACCCATTTATATTCGCTTAAAAATATTTTGATTTTCTGTGCTAACGAACTGAACAACTTAATCGTACATAGATATTATCTTAAGCAAAGGTTACCTGCCATTATTTAGATAAAAGTTTGCAGGAAGTTTTAACGCCGCGTCGAATTCGTTGATAGAAATAAGCGCGATAAATTCAAAAGGAAGAATGACAATGAACACAAATTTATTTCTCGAACTCGGCGACGATTCACCGTTGAACCGAATCAAAACTTATTTTGACGCCCTGCAAAATTCTGCGGACGAATATCTTTTTGCAATGGACGTTAGCACAGGGCAAGTCATGTTGTCGAAAAATTTTGTGCGCGACTTCAACTTCCCCGATGCTATCGTTGAAGATTTTGCCACGCTCCTAACGCCGTTTGTTTGGCACGATGACCGCGAAATTTTGGAAGACGCAATAGCTCAACTCGATTCAGCAACACCTGGCGTCGAAATTTTTGGTGAGTTCCGGCTCTTAAATCGCAACGGCGAATATGGCTGGGTAACTTTGCGTATGACGGCTGGCGCGGACGAATTTGGACAACCTGAACTCGTCGCGGGCGTGATTGCTCGTATGGACTTAAAACTTAAAGCTGACTATGTTACGGGGCTTCTTAATCGCAACGCTTTTTATTCAGACCTGCGAAAAGAATTGAACAGTTCGCCTAATGCTCGCGGCGCGGTGATTTTCGTCGGGCTTGATAACTTCCAACTTATCAGCGAAACTTATGGCTATGAATTCGGCGACAACGCCCTTAAACAACTTGCACAGGACATCACGAACATTTTGCCACCTGATATTCGCCTCTACAAGCTTGATAACGATATGTTCGCCTTTTATGTCTCGGACGTTTATCCGGAAGAGATTGAAATTATTTTCTCCAGCATTCAGCTTTGCATGCGCGAAATTCGCAACATTGAAGATACAATTTTCTGTACGGCGTCGGGCGGCGCGGCATTCTACCCTGACGACGCTGACGACGTGATTAACTTGACGCGCTACGCTGAAGTTGCTCTTGAGTTTGCTCGCCAAAAAGGTAAAGACCAAGTCGCATTTTTCGATACGGAATATTATGACCGTTGGCGTTATGATATTGGTATGCAAAACCTCATGCAGAATTCAATCGCTCGCGGTTGCGAAGATTTCTTCCTTTGCTATCAGCCGCAAGTCGACGCTAAAACTGGTAAACTCGTTGGCGCGGAAGCTCTTTTGCGCTGGTACGACAGAGACGGCTCCGTTGTTGCGCCTATGCAATTTATTCCGTTGTTGGAGCGTTCCCGCATGATTATTCCCGTCGGACACTGGATTATTGAAAACGCCGTCAAAACTGCTAAACGTTGGCACGAATTCATGCCTAACTTTGAAATCAGCGTAAATATTTCTCTCTACCAACTTGAAGAGCAAATGTTCTATGATTTTGTCAAGGATTGTATCGACCGCTATCAGATTGACCCGCGCACTTTGGTTTTCGAGTTGACTGAAAGCAATAAAGTTTACGATTGGGATTATGTCAACAAACAATTTAACGCCTTCCACGAGCTGGGAATTAAAATCGCAATGGACGATTTCGGCATGGGCTACGCTAACCTCGCCTTCCTGAAAAATTTCAAGTGCAACCAAGTTAAAATTGACCGTTTCTTTGTTGAGGACATTGTTAACAGCGAATACGACCGCCAAATTATCAAGCATGTTATTATGATGTGCCACGCAGTCGGAATGGAAGTTGTTATCGAGGGCGTCGAGGACGAGGCGACTTATATTTTCCTGCGCGATGTTTGCAATGCTGACGTTATTCAAGGATTCTACTTTGGTTATCCCGAAACCGAAGACGTTTTTGTTAAGCGTTTCGAGCAGTAAAGTTTTGGAGGTTTTACTATGAAGTTCAAAAATTTGGCGGCTCTGATCTGCGGAGCAATGCTTTTGAGTTCGTCGTTGTGTTTAGCGGCTGTTGACGGCGGGCAAATTGCGTTGGGAAAAATTTTTCCTGGCATGAGTGAGGCTGCTTTGATTGACGCCTTTGGACAGCCTAGTTACCGCGACGGCGACGATTGGACATATAAAAATTTCCAAGTCGAAGTTGAGCGCGGTATCGTTGAAAAAATTTCTACGCGCAGTGAAACAATCATCACTCCAAGCGGCGTTCGAGTAGGACAATCGGCGGAAATTTTGAATTCTACATTCGGCAAGGCGGATAAAATTGACTATGAAAGCGACGGCGTCGAGTACGAATACTACAGCACCGACCGCACAAAAAAAATTGAATTTAAAGTTGTCAACGGTGTTATTGCGAAGATTACTTGCAAAATTAACAATTAAACGATTCGGATAAATTTTAGGCGGTTAATCCGCCAATTTTTTTGCACGGAAAAAGCCTCTGCCAAATTTGACAGAGGCTTGAATTTTTTTGTTAATTTAATCGTTGCTAGCAATGCGCATGCGTTGCGTACCAGCGCGGTGATTTGCTGAAAATTTTTCAACGTTGAATCGCGACTGCTGTTCCGTCGCTTTTTAAAGCGACTTACATCATGCCGGGCATTCCGCCACCCATGCCACCAGGCATAGCCGGTGCAGGCGGTTCAGGCTTATCAGCAACGAGCGTTTCAGTCGTCAGAATCATAGCCGCGATTGACGCCGCATTTTGAAGAGCCGAACGAACAACTTTAGCCGGATCAACGATACCAGCTTTAATCATGTCGACGTATTCATTAGTCAGCGCGTTGAAACCGACGCCCTTATCAGCCTTCTTGACAGCCTCAGCGACGACGGAGCCTTCTTGACCCGCGTTGTTGGCGATTTGGCGAACGGGTTCTTCGATTGCGCGTTTAACAATCTCAACACCAACTTTAGCGTCGCCCTCAGCCTTAACGTCATCAAGCGCAGGAAGAATATCGATAAAGGTTGTGCCGCCGCCAGCGACAATGCCTTCCTCAACAGCCGCACGAGTTGCGTTGAGCGCGTCTTCAATGCGGAGTTTCTTTTCTTTCATTTCAACTTCAGTAGCCGCGCCGATTTCGATAACCGCAACGCCGCCCGCCATTTTTGCAAGACGTTCTTGAAGTTTTTCTTTATCAAAGTCGCTGGTCGTAGTTTCAATCTGCTTGCGAATTTGAGCAACGCGAGCTTTAATTTCGTTCTTGTCGCCGCTACCTTCAACGATAGTGGTTTCTTCTTTGGTTGCACGAATTTGACGCGCATGTCCCAAATCAGCAAAGGTTACACTCTCAAGCTTGCGTCCGAGTTCTTCGCTGATAACCGTGCCGCCCGTCAAGATTGCAATATCTTCGAGCATGGCTTTACGTCTGTCACCAAAACCAGGAGCTTTAACCGCAAGAGCTTTGAACGTGCCGCGCAGTTTATTGACAACGATTGTTGCCAAAGCCTCGCCGTCAACGTCTTCAGCGACGATAACGAGCGATTTGCCCTGCTTAACAACTTGCTCAAGAATCGGCAGAATATCTTGGATAGAAGAAATCTTTCTGTCAGTCAAAAGGATATACGGATCGTCAAGGACAGCCTCCATTTTGTCGGTATCAGTTACCATATAGGGCGAAATGTAACCGCGGTCGAATTGCATACCTTCGACAACCTTAAGATTGGTCGTCATAGTCTTGGACTCTTCGACAGTG
This sequence comes from uncultured Selenomonadales bacterium, assembly GCA_946408355.1. Taxonomy (GTDB): domain Bacteria; phylum Bacillota; class Negativicutes; order Selenomonadales; family Selenomonadaceae; genus Quinella. The sequence continues at coordinate 841 of CAMJRX010000044.1, read as the reverse complement.
ATAACGCCGTCATTGCCAACTTTTTCCATAGCGTCGGCGATAAGTTGACCGATTTCCGCATCGCTGGAAGAAATGGACGCGACTTGAGCGATAGCCTCTTTACCCTCGACTTTTTTAGCGTTATTCTTAATTTCGTCGACGAGTTTAGCAACAGCTGATTCGATACCCTTTTTAATAATCATGGGGTTCGCGCCCGCCACGACGTTTTTCAAGCCTTCGCGAACGATAGCCTGTGCAAGAAGGGTTGCAGTCGTGGTGCCGTCGCCAGCAACGTCATTGGTTTTGGTTGCGACTTCTTTAACAAGCTGTGCGCCCATATTCTCGAAGTGGTCTTCAAGTTCAATATCGCGAGCAATCGTCACGCCGTCATTAGTGATAGACGGTGCGCCGAATTTCTTTTCAAGAACAACGTTGCGACCTTTGGGACCGAGCGTAACTTTAACTGCATTTGCCAGAGCGTCAACACCGCGACTAAGAGCGCGACGTGCTTCCTCATCGAACAAAATTTCTTTTGCCATAAAATAATTACCTCCGAAAACTTCTCGAAATTAAAGGATTGCCAAAATGTCACTCTCGCGAATCACGAGATAATCTTTGTCGTCCACCTTGACTTCACTGCCTGCGTACTTGTTGAAAATAACTTCGTCGTTGACTTTGACTTCCATAGCTGCACGCTGACCGTTGTCGAGGAGTTTGCCGGTGCCGACTGCGACGACTTTGCCCTTTTGCGGTTTCTCTTTGGAAGTTTCGGGCATAATGATGCCGCTTTTAGTCTTGAGTTCGACTTCGGCAACTTCAACAACAACTCTGTCTCCAAGTGGCTTTATCATAAATATCTGCC
>CAMJRX010000043.1 GCA_946408355.1 uncultured Selenomonadales bacterium | reverse complement strand
ATTCTTTAATGCCCATAGCCATCAAAATAATTGCCGCGTTCGGGTCGGACGCCATTTCGCCGCACATACCTGCCCATTTGCCTTCCTTGTTCGCAGATTCGATCGTGCGCTTGATGAGGCGAAGAACTGCAGGGTTAAAGTGATTGTAGAGATAAGAAATTTGCGCATTGCCTCTGTCGACAGCCAAAGTATATTGAACGAGGTCATTGGTGCCGATAGAGAAGAAGTCAACGTATTTTGCCAAAGCGGGAGCCATAACAGCCGCCGCAGGAGTTTCGACCATGATACCAACTTGGACGCTGTCGGAATACTCTTTGCCTTCGTGCACGAGTTCCATTTTAGCTTCTTCGACGAACTGTTTAGCCGCGAGGAATTCAGAAACATTTATAACCATCGGGAACATGATAGCCGCTTTACCGTAGACACCTGCGCGGAGAATTGCCTTGAGCTGAGGCATAAACAAATCTTTGCGCTGGAGGCTGATACGGATTGCGCGGTAGCCGAGGAACGGATTTTCTTCTTTGCCGACTTGGATATAGGGCAGGGGTTTATCGCCGCCGATATCCATTGTGCGGATAACGCAAAGTCCTTCGCCGTGAGTGACACTCGCGCAGTGTTCGACAGCCGCTTTGTATTCTTTGAATTGGTCTTCCTCTTTAGGAACGTCGGTTTTGCCCATGAATACGAATTCGGAACGGAAGAGACCTACGCCGGTTGCGCCGAAGTTTTTAACAGCAGCATCAGCGTCAGCAGGCGAACCGATATTAGCGACGAGTTCAACTTCTTTGCCGTCGAGAGTAATGGCGGGTTTATCTTTAAGCTGTGCATAATGAGCTTTAAGTTCTTCCTGCTTTTTAATCTTTTCGTTGTAGCTGTCGCGTTCTTCATCGGAGGGACGAATCAAAACTTCGCCGGTTTCGCCGTCGAGGATAACGGGGTCGCCGTCAGCGATTTGAGTAATGCCGTCACCAACACCAACAACAGTCGGGATAGCGCGAGTTTTAGCAATGATAACGGCATGGGCGGTAGTAGAGCCGACGCCAAGAATAACGCCCGCAATTTTGTCGGTAGGAAGTCCTGCGATAACAGACGGTTCAATATCTTTACCTGCGACGATAACTTTACCCGCAATTTCAGGTTCTTTAATGCCGAGCAAATATTTTGCAATGCGTTTGCCGACGTCGCGCATATCGACAGCACGTCCGCGGAAGTATTCATCTTCCATAGCCTCGAAGACTTGAGCAGTTGCCTCGTAAGCGTCGAGGACAGCTTTAGGCGCGGAGCCGCTTACGTCAACTTGTTCGTCAATCGATCCGCTCATTGCGGGATCTTCAACCATCATGCGGTGCGCTTCGAGAATACCAGCTTGTTCCTTAAGTCCTTGTTCGTTGAAGTTGTCGATACTCTTCTTGAGGTTTTCGGCGACTGCAACGAGCGCGGCGGCGGCTTTTTTCTTTTCTGCCGCTTTGGTGCCAGGCTTGTATTCTACGAGGAAACTGTCGAGGTTTTGACCTGCGAGCAAAATGTTACCAACTGCGATACCGGCGATTACGCCCTTGCCCTTAATTTTCTCTGCCATAATTTTTCCTCCACATGATTATGCAAAAGGGGAGGCGGAAAAAACTTTTAACCTCCTCCCCTGAAATGACAATAAATGCTCTGAATTATTCTTCGCCGAATTTCGCGTCGATCATAGCTTTGAGCTGGGCAACTGCTTCTGCTTCGTCGGGGCCGTCAGCGCAAATGGTGACTTCGGTGCCTTTGACCAAGCCCATGCTCATGATCATGAGAATGCTCTTCGCGTCGACAGTTTTGCCCTTAGCTTTGAGCTGAACTTTGGACTTGAACGAGGAGGCTTTCTGCACGAACACCGACGCCGGGCGCGCATGAATACCAGTTTTGTTTTCAATGGTGGTTGTTGCTTCTGTCATTAGAAACCCTCTCCTATCTTTATACAAAATGTTATTAACGACCGGTCACCCTTTGAGCAACCTTTTAAACTGTGCTATTCGCCGCCCTTTTTTATCTTCCTGCTTGCCGCGAAAAAATTTTCTAAAAATTTTTAGCCATTAGGAATCCAAGCAAAATTATCACCAAAGCAAATATTGTTCGTGTGAGCCAAAAATCTCCTAGAATTAAAAACAATACAAAAACTCCCCACGACATAAAGGCAAATGTACTAAGCCAAAAAACTTTTGAATCGGTGCGGGCGGCTAAATCTATACAAAAGAGCGCGGGCAATATCAAGATAAAAAATTCGTTGTGGAAGGAATAAGCAAAAAAAGTTGTTGCCAAGCAAGCGTGGCATGCCCAAAAATATTTTTTATCTTTGAACGTCAGCCATATAAATAAAATTCCCGCTAACATACTCAAGCCCATTGCGAGCGATAAATTTTCTGTAAAGGCGAGCGTAAACAATCCCGCAAAAGCCATTCCGCCGCCCGTGTTTATCGATAAAAATTCTGTCAGCAAATTAAGTGGCGTTTGATTCGTAATAAGCGACGCTATTCCCCACGCCGCAAAGTCAATCAGAGCCGCGACGATTAAAACTTTGAAATATTTTTTTAAGAGCATGGCAAAACATATCGGAAGGGCGATTTGTGGCTTAACCATTGCTAAACTTAAAAGTACGCCCGCCAAAATCGGAAGTTCCTCTGCCCAAAGACAGCTTAAGATTAATAGACAACAGATGACCGCGCCCGCGTTTCCGAAATACGCCGAGATTAAAAATCCTCCTAAAAATGCGGGAAGTATTATTGCTCCAAAACGGAAATAATTGCGCAGGACGAATCCTGTTATCAACAAAATTAAAAGATTTAATACCCAAAAATATTGCGCCGCGTCCTCGACATTTAAAAAGCCGGGATAAAAAAAATTTCCGAGTATAAGTCCCCAAGGTGTCGTTGACCATTCATCGGGAATTATTCCGATTTCTTCGATAAACGGTGTTTTCTGTCCGATTAACGGATATGGGTCAACAAAATTCACCGTGTAAGCGCAAAGTGCCCACTGCCCAAGAAAATCAAACAGCGGATATTTTGCCGCCCACCAAATTTTTTTTAATTCAATGAGTATGAAACAATTTGCCACGAAACAACTCAAGCTCACGACTAAGACGAGGAGAGTAAAATTTTTTTTCATAACAACGCCTCAAATTTTTTTACGTCCATATAATCAACATTCGCATTCAAAGCACAAGCACCGTCGCGATCGTCACGGTCGCCAATATAAAGTGCGTCGGCAGGTTTAAGATTGAACTTCGCTAAAATATTTTTCAAGCCGCGTTCATCAGGTTTCATGCAAAAAAGTTCGTCGCTAGAAAAGCTTGCGTCGGGGAAAAAATTTATCGCAGACAATTTTTCGCGAACGGGATTATCCGAGTAAACAATAATCTTTACGCCGCGTTCTTGATAAAATTTTGCGACGTTGAGGATTTTCTTTCGTGCAAAGAAACGCAGAATTTTAAGCGGGCGTTTAATCAGCCAACTGTACAAAATTTTTTCTATAACGTCGGCAGAAATTTTATAGCGTCGAGTTAACTCTTCTAGTTGCAGTTCACGGAAATTTTTCTTTTCCGCGCAGAAACGAGCTTCACGAAGCCGCCGCCAATCCCGCAAGATAAAAATTTCTTTGAGCCGCGCAGGACGGAAAAAATAATACATTGCCAACCAAAGGGCCATGCAAATTCGCAGTGACGTCTGCCTACAAAGTGTGCCGTCAAAATCAAAAATCCACGCCTTGTAATTCTTCATAAGTGAATCAACTCGTTTGTTGTGAAGATTTCCAACGCGGGGATTTTAATAGTCATCAGTAACGTAAACAAAATTATTGCCAGCGCACAGTAAAGCATAAGTCCGCGTTCGCGATATAGTTTTTCGGGCTTTTGCACCGCCGAATCTTTTTTGAATGACAGCCGGAAGTAATGACAATACAAGCCAATAAGCACAGGCATAAATAAAACCAATTCGATACGATATTTGACAAGGAAGACGCCGATAAAAAATGTCGAGCACATTGCATAAAAAAATGCGCTTAACAGCAACGATTCTTCCGTATATTGCCCGAAAGATTTTCTGTAAGCGGCGGCGAGTTCGGGATTTTCAATCATGCGATATTCGGCAAAACGTTTTATCGCCATGAGAAATGCGCCGAGCATCCAATATCCCAACACGATACTTGACGGCGGCAAAACAAATTTATCTGCGACGATAAACCAACCCATAAGCAATCGAATCATATTGTTAACGGATTCGGTCAATACGTCGAGATAGGCGAGGTCTTTTGTTCGTAACGGTTTAACGTTGTAGACAATGCCCATAAGCCAAAGCCACGCCGTCATTGCAAGAAAATATTCGTTGACGAGCGTGGCAACACAAAATCCGCAAATTGTCAGCGCGAGCCATTGCAGGAAAATAATTTTCCCGTTAAGTGATTGTTTGACGGCGGCACGATATTTTTTCGTCGGGTGATGCTTGTCAAATTCTGCGTCGAGGTATTCGTTGATGACGTAATTGGCAGAGGCAATCAAACACGTCGCGAGAAAACCGAGTATAAGATTTGTAGCGAAAATTTCCGACTTCAAATGTACATTCATTAAGAGAGCCGCGCAGACAATGCCAGGTACAATAAAAAATTGTTTAATCCAATGGTCAAGCCGCATAATTTGAATATAATTTCTCATGCGGCTATTATATTAACTTTGTAGAATAAATCAAGCCATTCAGAATTGTATTTCAATGGGTGGCAACAGTTTTCACGGTGCCGAGCTTTTGAATGTCGCTATCCTTCCTGTCGCCGTGAATTTCAACTTTAGCAAGCGCGTCTTCGAGTTCGGCGAGTTCGTTTTTATTAAGAATAACATCAGCCGCGCCAAAATTTTCTTTAAGGCGTTCGTCGCGTCTCATGCCAGGTATCGGAACAACGAAATCATTTTTGCACATCATCCACGCTAAGGAAATCTGCGCGGGCGTTTTGCCTTTATTTGTGGCGAATTTTTTCAGCAGGTCAAGTAAAGCTTGATTGGCGTCCATATTTTCTTTACTAAAACGCGTTATAACTCGTCTCAAGTCGTCGCCCTCAAACTTTGTTTGAGAAGTATATTTGCCGCTCAAAAATCCGCCCGCCATAGGTGAATACGCTACGAATCCGATATTTAATTCTTTACACAGCGGCAAAACTTCAGCCTCAACTTTGCGTTCCATGATTGAGTATTCGCTTTGTACAGCGGTTAGCGGCGTGACGGCATGAGCGCGTTTAATTTGTTCGGGTGTCGCCTCAGAAACGCCCCACGCGAGGATTTTTCCTTCTTTGATGAGTTCGCCCATCCATTCAGCGACTTCTGCCACGTCACGATTAGGCGGCACGCGATGTTCATAATACAAATCAATATAATCTGTTTGCAAACGTTTAAGCGAATTTTCTACAGCACTGCGAAGACCGCGCCGCGAAGTTTTGCCCTCCGTAATTTCCTGCCCAGGCAAAAAGACTTCGGGCATAAATTTTGTACAAAGAACAATTTTGTCGCGAATAGACTTGAGAGCTTTACCAACGAGAATTTCGTTTTCATAAGCGGCATAAACTTCCGCCGTGTCAAAGAACGTGCAACCATAATCCTCGTAAGCCGAACGCATGAGCCGAATTGATTCATTTTCAGGCGGACATGCGCCGTAACCGTGACTAAATCCCATGCAGCCCATACCGATTGCCGAAACAGTTAAGTCGCGAAGTTTTCTTTTTTTCATGTAAAACACCTCCACGCAGATTATATCAACTTAAAGCAACTCTAAGTCAAGAAAACCGCAAAAATTTTTTAGGAAAATTCAATATTTCTATGCACTGGCTTTCCAGCAAAAGCTCGCCTAGTTGAATTCTTTATCTCCATATCAACTTCTTTACTGCTTTTTGTGATATATCTTTTACAAGCTAACATAGAAAAATGCTTGACAAATGGGCGTTGATTGTAATAATTTGCACGCAAGTATTGTTTTCTTTGGTTTTTAGTTAAGGAGGCAGTTCTTATGGCTAATGAACAAAACGTAATCGAAAATTTCGGCGATTATGAATTGATTTTCGGAAATAATGATGTTAATACACTTACAGGCAACGAAGAGGCAAATATTTTCCTTCATAAAGACTCAAGCAACGACGTTATAAAAAATTTCAACCCTTCTGAAGATGTAATCATTCTTTCTGCCAGGAAAGTATCTGAATCGCTTGAAAGTTCTAATGGAAAAGACGTTATCCTCAAAATATCCGACGGCAATTCAAATCTCGGTACAATAACTGTCAAAAATACTTGTGGTAATTTCATAACCGTTTACGATGAAGAAAAAATCGAGGATAGTAAAGCAATTTTCCACGAATTCACTACCGCTTACGTTAAATCAGTAGTTAAAACCTTCGAGGAAGACTAAGATATTCAAAGTATCCTTAATGACGGAGAAAATAGCTCTGTACTTGCCGAAATAAAAAAATCTAATCCGGAACTCGCTAAAAATATCGCTGAATCTCTGAAACATTCCTATGAAACCGGCATTTTCTATCTTGAAAGTAATTCTAATAATCAAGCGGCGATAAGATAAATATAAACGGCACGAGTTACACGATAAGCGACAATAAACTTAAATAAAAATCTGCTCGGACAAAATTTTTAATCCCGTCGACATTGGCGGGATTTTTTTTGCTAGAAATGCGCAGGCATTTCGTACGGACGCGGTGATAACGTTAAAATTATTAAGTAACATGGCGTGACCGCTGTTCTGTCGCTTTTAAAGCGACCGGGATTTTTCTATTGCGTTGAAAAAATTTTAAACGTATAATAGCCAAAGTTTTCAAAGGAGGCAATACAATGGAAGTAAATTCTGAACGCAGAAATATAGCGATAATCGCGCACGTAGATCACGGCAAGACGACATTAGTTGACGCAATGTTAAAGCAAAGTCATATCTTCCGCAAAAATGAGCAGATAGCCGAACGCGTCATGGACAGCGGCGACTTAGAACGCGAGCGCGGCATAACGATTCTATCAAAGAACACGGCGATTTTTTATAAGGGCGTCAAGATAAATATCGTCGACACGCCTGGACACGCTGATTTTGGCGGGGAAGTTGAGCGCGTCTTGAATATGGTTGACGGCGTTTTACTTTTGGTCGACGCCTTTGAAGGTCCCATGCCACAAACTAAATACGTCTTGCGCAAAGCGTTGGAACATAAGCTCAAACCTATTGTCGTGATAAATAAAATTGACCGCCCTGAAGCCCGCGTCGACGAAGTTTATGACGAAGTTTTAGAACTTTTTATGGAGCTTGACGCTGACGACGAACAACTTGATTTTCCTGTAATTTACACGGCGGCTAAAGCGGGCATTGCCAAACGCGACATTCACGACGAAAGCAAAAATCTTCAGCCACTAATGGATACGATTTTAAAAGAAATTCCGCCGCCCACAGGTGAACTTGACGCGCCGTTGCAACTGGTAGTCACGACGCTTGAGGCTGATGATTATGTCGGAAAAATTGCTATTGGGCGAGTTCAGCGTGGGAAAATTAAATCGGGTGAAACGATTGCTCTTATGAGCGAGGGCGGCATTAAAAAGGCTAAAGTCGGCAAAGTTTTCACTTATGACGGCTTAAACCGCGTCGAGACTGAAGAGGCGCAAATGGGCGAAATTGTCGCGTTGACGGGCTTAAGCGAAGTTTCAATCGGCGACACCGTTGCAGACGTCGAGCACCCCGAAGCTTTGCCGTCAATCCGCGTGGACGAGCCAACTTTAAGTGTAACTTTTGGCGTTAATACAAGTCCATTCGCGGGTACAGAAGGACAATTTTTAACGAGCCGCCATATTCGCGACAGACTTTTTAAAGAGGCTCAAACGAATGTTGCCTTGCGCGTCGAGGAAACGGATTCAGCGGACGTGTTCAAAGTTAGCGGGCGCGGTGAACTTCATTTATCAATTTTGATTGAGACGATGCGCCGCGAAGGTTACGAAATGCAAATCGGCAAGCCTGAAGTCGTCTATAAATTGATTAACGGGCAAAAGTACGAGCCGATTGAAAATCTTACCGTTGAAGTATCACAAGATTATATGGGCACGGTTATGGAAAGTTTAGGACGCCGCAAAGCTGAACTTAAAAATATGCAAAACGTTGCAGGTTATATGCGGCTGAACTTTTTGATACCTGCGCGGGGCTTGATAGGATTTCGTTCGGAGCTTTTGACTTCGACGCGAGGTAACGGGATAATGAATCATATCTTTCACGGCTACGAGCCTTACAAGGGCGATATTCCTGGTCGCAGTCGCGGAAGTTTGGTTGCCTTTGAACAGGGCGAAACAACTGGCTACGGAATTTTCAACTTGCAAGATAGAGGCGTCATGTTTATTGAGCCTGGACAAAAAGTTTACGAGGGAATGATTGTTGGCGAAAATTCTCGTGACATGGACATTGACATTAATCCTTGCAAGCAGAAACATCAGACGAATATCCGCTCTAGCAATTCCGACGAGGCGATTAGACTTGTGCCGCCGCGTTTTATGAGTTTGGAACAGGCAATGGAATATATTAACGACGACGAACTTGTCGAAGTCACGCCGAAAAGTATTCGTTTACGCAAGGCAATTCTTGACAGAACTGTTAGGGGACGTGCCGCCAAAAACGCCAGAAAATAATTATCTGAACGTGAAGGATTTAACCGCCGCCGTATCGAACACTGAAAAAAATTTTCTGATAAAGGCGGTGTAAGTTATGGCGGGACAAGAATATTTGGACGACGTGGAAATTTATCTGGAGGAAGTTAAACAAATACCACTCTTGAGCGCACAGGAATTTCACACGTTGTTACTTAGGGCGGCGGACGGCGACGAGGACGCGCAATTCGAATTAGTCAATGCAAATTTGCGGCTGGTCGTCAACATAGCGCAGAACTACACGGGACAAGGCGTGGCGTTTTCGGATTTAATTCAAGAGGGCAATATCGGACTTATGAAGGCGGTTAAAAAGTTCAGCACAAAAGGTTCCGCAACTTTCATCGAATACGCCGAAGAATGTATCGAAAAGGCTATCGTTCGCGGCTTGCGTGAAATGGAAGGCACCGCGCAGGTATCACTGGATACGCCGATTGACGAAAGAACTTATAACGATAAAGATAAATTTGCGGTCGAGGGCGATTTTATAGAGGGCTTGACGCTTGCCGACTTTGTGGCGGACAGCAAAACTCCCACTCACCTTGACTTGATGACTAATATGCAAATGCGCGAAATACTCGGCGAAGCCATGAACACCTTGACGCCGCACGAGAAAAAAGTTTTGTCGCTCCGATTTGGTTTGGAGGACGGCAAGACGCGGACGCTTAATGAAATCGCAAAAATTTTCAAAGTAAGTGACAATGCTATTCAATCCGTCGAAACAAAAGCTCTCGGTAAACTTCGCAACCCCGACTGCTCAATTAAGCTTAGAGATTTTTATTGATAAATTCCAACTGAAAAAAACTTGAAAAACCCTTTGCAATTTGCTAAACGCTGTGTTAGAATAAACACGCTTTAAGCAAACCACTTATTGGAAGGGCGATTGTTTATGATATTGATGGATTGGATAAGGAAAGTTACGGACATAATCATGCCGCTTGAACCACCCAACGAAGAAGAAGAGGAAGTCAAAGAAACTAAAAAATCCGAAACTAAAGTCGAAGAAATTAAATCTGCGCCAGCACAGCCAACAGCACAATCGACGGCTCAACCTGCCGCGCAGACATTTCAAGCAGAAAAACAAACAGCGGCGGGCGGTTATGCACAAAATTTCGGTGCCGGAACGATGAGTTTCACGCGACATGGCGGAATGGTAAGCACTGCGGAAAACGGCGTTACGAGTATGGGCGGCGTCCGTTACGAGGCTTACAATAACAACACTGCGGAAGCGTCTGTAAGACCGAGCCTTGCCGTCGTCAAAACCCCAACGCTCACAATGAAAATTTATGCACCAACAAAATTCGACGACCAAGTTAAGCAGATTGCCGACGACCTTTTAAAACACAACGCGGTTATCGTGAACTTCGAGGGCGTTGACGAATTGGAACAGCAACGCATTGGCGATTTTATTATCGGTGCTGTTTACATGATTGACGGACAGGCGGAAATGGTTTCGAGTAAAATTGTTCTTTACGTGCCCAAAGGTATAGAATATGAGAGTGCAGCGGCTAAAGTTCCTATGCGGCGTTATAATTGAGAGGGCGAGAAAAAAATCAAAATCAATTTACATACAAAAAGCGGGCATGCCTAACGGTTGCCTGTTTTTTGTTTAGGGAGAATAAAATATGAGAGATAATTATTTAACACAAGACCGTGCACCGATTTTGGAGGCGTTAACTAATATGAAAGCGGCGCGATTAGTGCCCTTCGACGTGCCTGGACATAAACGCGGGCGCGGCAATCATGAGCTTGCAGAATTTTTAGGGCAGTCTTGCCTTGATGTCGACGTTAACTCAATGAAACCGCTTGACAATCTCTGTCACCCCGTCAGCGTGATTCGCGACGCAGAAATTTTAGCGGCAAAAGCATTTGGAGCGGCGCATAGTTTTTTCATGATTGGCGGGACGACTTCGGCAGTACAAGCGATGATTTTAGCGACGTGCAAACCAGGCGATAAAATTATTTTGCCGCGCAATGTTCACCGCTCGGCGATTAACGCGCTGATTTTGTGTGGAGCAATTCCCGTTTATGTCAATCCGCAAGTCGACGAACGCTTAGGAATTTCGCTTGGCATGAAAGTTGATGACGTCATTGCCGCGATAAAAAATAATCCCGACGCTAAAGCCGTTTTGATTAACAATCCGACTTACTACGGAATTTGCTCGGACATTGCCACGATAACTCGCGTCGCTCACGAACACGGAATGAAACTTTTGGCGGACGAGGCGCACGGCACGCATTTTTACTTTAACCAAAAATTACCGCCCTCAGCGATGAGCGTTGGAGCTGATATGGCGGCGGTTTCTATGCATAAATCTGGCGGCTCTTTAACGCAAAGTTCATTGCTGTTGACGGGCGAAAATATCAACGCGGGCTACGTTCACCAGATTATAAATCTTACACAGTCAACGAGCGGTTCTTACCTGCTTATGGTTAGCCTTGACATTTCGCGGCGTAATTTGGCTTTGCACGGCGCAGATATTTTTAATCGCGTAATTGAGCTGGTTGAATATGCTCGCGACGAAATAAATTTTCTCGGCGGCTGGTACGCTTATGGCAAGGAGATTGTGGACGGCGATTCTGTTTTTGACTTTGACGTTACGAAACTTTCGGTCTTTACGCGGGCTATTGGTTTGGCGGGCGTTGAAGTTTATGATATTTTGCGCGACGAATATGATATTCAGCTGGAGTTCGGCGACATTGCAAACATTTTAGCTTATGTTTCCGTTGGCGACCGCGTTAAAGATATTGAGCGGCTTGTAAGTGCGCTTGCCGACATTAAACGGATTTATCGTAAAGATCCTTCGCGCCTCATGAAAGTTGAATATATTGACCCGATTGTCGACGCCGCACCAAAAGAGGCTTTTTACGCCGAAAAAAAATCCTTGCCGATTGAAGAGACTGTTGGTAAAACGGCGGCGGAATTTTTAATGTGCTATCCTCCGGGCATTCCGATACTTGCGCCGGGTGAACGGATTACTAAAGAAATTTTAGATTACGTCCGTTATGCTAAGCGCAAGGGCTGTCAAATTACCGGTCCCGAAGATATGACAATTCAACGCTTGCAAGTTATGGTTTAATAATATTGCTAAAAAACTTGCAAGAATCTAAAGTTGTTGCTAGAATAATTTTTAATAATTTTGTGGAAAGGCGGAATGTTCTTTATGGAAAATACAGCAGTCGAAAAAAAATATCTCGATTCCCTTTTCCGTGGAGTGTCGGTCGACTCTGCGCCGATTAAAGACACGTTTGGAAAAAATTTTGTTGCTAAAACTTTAAAGACGCTATTCGAATTTTCTAACGAGCAGTTAAAGCAAGTTTGCAGTAAGCTTGACTGTTCGGCGGAAAATTTTTTTATGGGCGCGTATAGCTTAGTGCTTGCGCGATTTGCCGGCGCGGACGAGGTTTTTTTCACGGCGACGGATAACAAAAAAATTCCCGTCTACTTAAACTTATCGCCCGAACAAAACATTGCCGATTACTTAAAAGTTTTGCGCGAGCAAATTGACCGTTCACGCGAAATAATCAATACGCCTTACGAAGAGATTGCCGCGACTTATAATTTCCCGAATGCGCCCGAATTTATTTCGACGGCGGAGGAGTTAAGCGATAAAACTTTTGCGTTGACAGTTGAAAATTCTTGCGCCGTGTCGATTAGTTTTGACGGCGGCAAATATTCTGACACGTTGATAAAAAGTTTTGCTGACGCTTATAAACATGTCGTCACAAAATTTTTTGACGCGGAGAAAATCGGCGATATTGATTGGCTTTCGGCTGACGAGCTTGCTAAATTAAAAGCAATTCACGACACGGACTGGGAAGTTTTGGAGCGTCCCGCCTATCGACTGTTGCAGGACAGCGCGGAAAAATATCCCGAACGCCTCGCCGCAATCGCCAACGGAAAATCTTTAACCTACCGAGAACTCAACGCGGCGGCTAATCGTCTTGGTCGCGTCTTACAAGATAACGGCGTCGGCGTAGAAAAAATTGTTGGCGTTATGTTAAATCGCGGACTTGAAGTTTATATCGCCCGTCAAGGAATTTTAAAGGCTGGTGGCGCGTTCCTGCCCATGACGCCCGATTACCCCGACGACCGCGTTAAATTTATTGTCGAAGATTCAAAGGTTCGTCATATCGTTACTACTCGCGACATTTACGAACGTCGCAAAGAATTTTTCGACGCACTAAATATTTTCGTCTGCTTAGTCGAGGATACGCAAGCTGAAAATATTTCGACAGATAATTTGAATGTCGACGTTCCCGATAACGCGCTGGCTTATTGCATTTATACGAGCGGTTCGACGGGTAAGCCTAAGGGCGTTATGCTCACCAATCACAACTTAGTTAATTTTGTCGACGCCAATCCGAAGAATCACGAAATTTTGGGTTACACGGAGCGCGGTAAAGTTTCGTTGGCATTGGCGGCGATAACTTTTGACGTGTCGATTATGGAAGAATTTATCCCTCTGGCGCACGGCTTAACGATTTGCATGGCGAACGAAGACGAAATTCATAATCCGTTTATGCTTAAAGACTTGTGCGAAAAAAATCATGTCGACGTTATGAGTTGCACTCCGTCCTATTTGGCTAACTTAATCGACATGCCCGAATTTGAATCCGTCGTTAAGCAGATTAAATCTGTGGACTTTGGCGCGGAGGCGTTCCCCAGTGCGCTGTTTACTAAATTGCGTGCCGTCAATCCCGATATTTATATCATGAACGGCTACGGACCGACGGAAGCAACAATTAGCTGTACGATGAAGGCTATTGAATCGGCGGAAAATATTACAATCGGCTTTCCAAATTCCAACGTTAAAGTCGTGATGACTGATGATAAAAATCGCCCGTTGCCAATCGGCGCGTTGGGTGAAATGACAATTATTGGCGACGGTATCGGGCGCGGCTATGTTAATCGCGACGATTTAACTCAAAAAGTTTTTATCAAGCTGTGGGATAAGCCTGCGTATAAGAGCGGCGACCTCGCAAGGCTTTTACCGAACGGCGAAATTGCTTTTCACGGACGCACGGACAATCAAGTAAAACTGCGCGGCTTGCGTGTCGAACTCGGCGAAATCGAAACCGTAATGAATAATTTCGACGGCGTTAAGGCTAGTATCGTTGTCGTAAAGAAAAATGCGGCGGGCGATTATCTTGCCGGATATTTCACTGCCGAAAAGAAAATTAATCTCGACGAGCTTAGAAAACATTTGGCGGCGTCGTTAACGGCTTATATGGTGCCTGGCGTTTTAATGCAACTCGACGCCTTCCCATTAACAGCCAACAAAAAAATCGACAAGAAAGCTTTGCCCGAACCCGACGAAGTTATTTCCGCAGTTGAAATCGTTCCGCCGCAAAATGACGTTCAGCAGAAAATTTTCGATTGCGTCGCTCAAGTTTTGGGAACTCGCGAATTCGGAATTACAACGAAGCTGACAAGCGCGGGATTAACTTCAATCGGCGCAATTCGCTTGAACGTAATTTTATCGACGGCATTTCACAAAGTTATACAAACTCGCGACTTAATGGAATTCGACACGGTTGAAAAGTTGGAAAAATTTTTGGCAAGTGCGGAAAATGTCCAGACTTACGAGGCGCAAGAAGAATATCCGTTATCGCGAACGCAACAAGATATTTTCGTAGAATACGACGCCGCGCCGGACGATACGACTTACAACTTGCCAATACTTTTACCGCTAGATTCGTCAATCGACATAACGCGCTTGCAACGGGCGATAATGGCGGCAATCGACGCGCACCCCTACTTAAAGACGAAATTATTTTTCAACGCGGAAGGCGAAGTTCGCGCCCGCCGTCAAGATGATTTGCCCGCTGAAGTTCCGATTAAAACTGTTGATAAATTGCCCACGCCCGCTGAACTCGTCCGCCCATTTAAATTGACAGAAGAGCCGCTTTATCGCGCTGAAATTTTCTCGACGCCCGATAAAAATTATTTGTTCCTCGACTTTCACCATATTGTTTACGACGGCTCATCAGAGGATATTTTCTTCGATGACCTCAACGCCGCCTATGACGGAAAAATTTTGAACAAAGAAACTTACACGGGCTTTGAAGTTGCGCTCGACGAAATGAAAGCTCGCGCCTCCAATAAACTCACCGACGCCAAAAATTATTTCGATTCGATTTTTACAAATGCTGACGTTGAGATTTTGCCGCACGTCGACTTTAAAGAAAATGTCGCCAAAAAAGATTCGGTCGTCTCCTTTGAAAGTTATCAAACTGCTTTGGACGTTGACGCCGTGAAAAATTTCTGCGCGGCGAATTCTTGTACGCTCAATACGTTTTTCTTGGCAATGTTCGGATATTTTCTCGCTACACAAAATCGGCGGGCAAATGCGGCGTTCACGACGATTTATCATGGGCGCAACGACTCGCGGCTTTCTAATAGCGTCGGCATGTTCGTTAAGACCTTGCCATTGCTCGCTGACGTTGCAGAAAATTCTTCCGTCAAAGCTTATGTTGATTCGCTCGGTCGTCAACTCGTTAACAGTATGGCGCATGATATTTATTCGTTCGCGGAAATTTCTACGGCTTATGGTTTTAAGGGCGAATTGATGTGCGTTTATCAGGGCGAAGATTTTAACGACTATCACATTGCTGGCACGTCGTCGCGAACTTTGCCGGTAATGCCCTCTGCGGCTATGTCTAATCTTTGCTTGGAAATTTTCTTGGAGAACGGCGCGTTTATTTTCCGCTTTGAATATCGCCCGACGGTTTACAAAGCTGATACTGTAAAAAATTTCGCTCGCGCCTGTGAAGAGATTGCCGAAAAATTCTTGACTTCGGACGCGCTGGAAAAATTTGCCGTTGACGATTACATTAAATCTGAAAAGAAAGTTACCGCCTCAATCGACATGACGACTCCGCAAAATCAAATTCAGCAGAAAATTTTCGACTGCGTTGCAGAAGTTATCGGCACTAAAAATTTCGGCATAAAGACTGACTTTTACAGCGTCGGATTGACTTCGATTGGCGCGATTCGTTTGAATGTTTTGTTGTCGCGTGCTTTTGGAAAAATTATCCGTACTCGCGACATTAAAGAGCATGAAACCGTTGAAAAGCTCGAAAAATTTTTATCGGGCGCAGATGAAAAACAAACTTACGAATTGCAAATTGATTACCCGTTGACGCAAACGCAGAACGGAATTTTCGTTGAGAGCGTCGCCAATGCCAACAGCACGATTTACAACATGCCAAATTTATATAAGCTCGGAAAAAATGTTGACGTTGAGAAGTTGCAACGGGCGGTTAAAGCGGCAATCGACGCGCACCCCTACTTGAAAGCAACTTTGCTTATGAATGACGACGGAGATATTTGCGCCCGCCGCCACGACGATTTAGAGGCGGAAGTTACTTTGCACCGCGTTGACAATTTGCCGGAGCTAGTCAAGCCGTTTGAACTTTTGAATAAGCCGCTGTATCGTGCGGAAATTTACGCGATGCCGACGGGAAATTATTTGTTCTTAGACTGTCATCACATAATCAGCGACGGCGAATCTTCCGGCATTTTGCTTGACGACATTAACGCCGCCTATGACGGAGCAACTTTGAGCAAAGAGACTTACACGGGCTTTGAACACGCGCTTGACGAGTTAAGAGCACGCAACGGAGACGCGCTTGCAAAGGCTAAAGCTTATTACGATTCAGTTTTTCGCGGCTGTAATGCTGATTGCAAACTTATTAAAGATTTTGACGCGAACAGCTCGGCGGCGTCTTTTGGGAGCGGTAAATTTAATGTCGACGTGGACGCCGTGAAAAATTTCTGCGCGGCAAATAAAGTAACTTTGAACGCATTTTTCAACGCGGCATTTGGATTTACGCTGGCGAAGTTTTTATATCGCGAAGACGCAATTTTTACGACGATTTACAACGGGCGCAACGATTCGCGACTTACTCAAAGTGTAGCAATGTTGGTTAAGACTTTACCAGTAAGCTGTTCGATTGTCGATGAAAAAACTGTTGCCGAATACGTCGAGGAAATTGGTAAGCAACTTTTTGCGAGTATGACGAATGATATTTACTCCTTTGCCGAAATCAGCCGCGAATACGGAATTACCGCCGATGTAATGTTTGCTTATCAGGGCGAAGATTCGGACGCCATGAAGATTGCGGGCGAACTTGTCGAAGAAATTCCGCTTGAGCTGGATAAAGCAAAATCGTTGTTCAGCGTGGACATTTTCATTGAGGGCGGCGAGCTTTGCTTTGATACGGAATATCACGCAGATTTTTATACGCCGTCAACGGTTAAACATTTTGTCGAGTGTTTAGCGCAAGTGGCGCGGGAATTTTTGACGCGGGAAAATTTATCTGACGTGGATATAGTTTCGGCGGCAGAGCTTGAAAAATTAAAAGCAATTCACGACACGGCTTGGGAAGTTTTGGAGCGTCCCGCCTATCGACTTTTGCAGGACAGCGCGGAAAAATATCCGGAACGTGTTGCCGCAATCGCCAACGGAAAATCTTTAACTTATCGAGAACTGAACGCGGCGGCTAATCGGCTTGGTCACGTCTTACAAAGTCACGGCGTCGGCGTAGAAAAAATCGTTGGCGTTATGTTAAATCGTGGGCTTGAAGTTTATATCGCCCGTCAAGGCATTTTAAAAGCGGGCGGTGCGTTCCTGCCTATGACGCCCGATTACCCCGACGATAGAGTAGAATTTATCGTTAAGGACGCGGGAGCCAATCACATTGTCACGACCCGCGACATTTACGAGCAACGCAAAAAACTTTTCGACGCGCTAAATATTTTTGTCTGCTTAGTGGAAGACACGCAATCGGAAAATATTTCGGCAGATAATTTAAATGTTGCAGTTCCCTATGACGCGCTGGCTTATTGCATTTATACGAGCGGTTCGACGGGCAAGCCTAAGGGTGTTATGTTGACAAATCATAACTTAGTTAATTTCGTCGACGCCAATCCGAAGAATCACGAAATTTTAGGTTACACGGAGCGCGGTAAAGTTTCATTGGCATTAGCGGCTATAACCTTTGACGTGTCGATTATGGAAGAATTTATTCCGTTGGCGCACGGCTTAACAATTTGTATGGCGAACGAAGACGAAATTCACAATCCGTTTGAGCTTAAAGAATTGTGCGAAAAAAATCACGTCGACATTATGACTTGCACGCCGTCCTATTTGGCTAACTTAATTGACTTGCCCGAATTTGAATCTGTCGTTAAGCAGATAAAATCTGTTGACTTTGGAGCTGAGGCATTCCCCGCTGCGCTGTTTACTAAATTGCGTGCCGTCAATCCCAATATTTACATTATGAACGGCTACGGACCGACGGAAGCGACAATTAGCTGTACAATGAGAGCTATCGAGTCGGCGGAAAATATTACAATCGGCTTGCCAAATTCTAACGTTAAAGTTGTAATGACTGATGATAAAAATCGCCCGTTGCCAATCGGCGCACTCGGTGAAATGACTATCATTGGTGACGGCATTGGACGCGGCTATATCAATCGCGACGATTTAACCCAAAAAGTTTTTATCAAGCTGTGGGATAAGCCCGCGTATAAGAGTGGCGACCTCGCAAGACTTTTACCCAACGGCGAAATTGCTTTTCACGGCAGAACAGACAATCAAGTTAAACTGCGCGGCTTGCGTGTCGAACTCGGCGAAATCGAAACCGTGTTGAATAATTTTGACGGCGTTAAGGCAAGTATCGTTATCATGAAGAAAAACGAGGCGGGCGATTATCTTGTTGGTTACTTCACCGCTGAACGGAAAATTGACCTCGACGAACTTAGAAAACATTTGGCGGCGTCGTTAACAGCGTATATGGTGCCTGGCGTTTTAATGCAACTCGACGCCTTCCCGTTAACAGCCAACAAAAAAATCGACAAGAAAGCTTTACCCGAACCTGTTTTGCAAGTCGAAGTCGACGACAAAAAATCTGCCGCGACGGATTTGCAACAGACGTTGTGCGAAATGTTTGCAAAAGCTTTGGGCAGAAAAAATATCGGCGCAGATGAAAACTTCTTTGAAATCGGCGGAACTTCGCTTGCCGCGTCTAAGGTCGCAATGGCGGCGTTCTTGAAAAATTTGCCGATTGTCTACGCTGACATTTTCAAATATCCGACGGCTGAAAAGTTAGAGGCTTATATTTTAAAGCAACAAGCTCCGACGCCTGCGCGGGTTGAGAAAAAACTTCCTAAGCCAGAAATTTCCGCGCCTGTCGAGGGTAGCTCATTCCTCAACGAACTTTTCCAAATCAACAGAGCACTTGCAAGAAATCGCGTGGAATATGTCGACGAAATTCATCACGAGGGCTTAGGCGATGTTTTGCTAACCGGCGCGACGGGCTTTTTAGGTATTCACGTCCTCTACGAATTGTTGAAAAATACTTCGGCGAAAATTTTCTGTTTTATCCGCAGTAATAAACAAGCCTCAGCGCAAAAACGTCTGCGGACGCTGTTTATCTATTACTTTAACTCGTCAATGGAAAAAGCTTTTAACGAGCGAGTCACGGTTATTGACGGCGATATTACCAACGTCGAGGCAGTTAACGCGCTGATTAATTATTCGTTCAAAACGCTGATAAACTGCGCGGCGTGCGTTAAACATTTCGCGGCGAGTGATATTTTGACGCGCATAAACGTTGACGGCGTGCGTAACTTGATAAATCTTTGCTCCGAAAAACATACGCGGCTGATTCAAATTTCTACGGTTAGTGTTAGCGGCGACGACGTAGGACAAAAACTTCCTGCCGATAAAAAATTCACCGAAAACGACTTCTACATTGGGCAAGAGGTCATGTCGAATAAATACGTTTACTCCAAATTCCAAGCGGAAGAATTAGTTTTAACTGCAATAGGACAAGGTAAACTCGACGGGAAAATTATTCGCGTTGGCAACCTCATGAGCCGCATTTCCGATGGCGAGTTCCAAATTAACTTCTCGAACAATGCTTTTATGCGCGACATTAGAAGTTATTCCATTATTGGCAAATGTCCCGTGTCACTTTTGGACGAGCCAACGGAATTTTCGCCGATTGACGAGACTGCGCACATGATTGTTACGCTTGCCGACACCAACGCTGATTTTACCGTTTTCCACGCCGTCAACAGCCACCGCGTTCAAATGGGCGATATTATTCACGTGGCGAACGAATACGGCATTA
>CAMJRX010000042.1 GCA_946408355.1 uncultured Selenomonadales bacterium | reverse complement strand
GAAAATGTCTGGGTTACAAATCACCGTGGGAAGTTTGCTTTTCAAAGTCATTGCATTTCATTTGACAATTCGCGAAACAATATTTAGCGGCAGGATTTACAAAAAGTTTGGCGAAAGTTGTTGCAAATACCGCATTGATATTGCGCAAGTTGTGTTAAACTTTTTAAGAACTAATTTATTGCGTATTATCCACCAAAGAGGAGGGGCGGAAATTGGAAAAAAGGGAGAGTTTATGGGAAGCATATCTAAGGCGCGGTTTCAGTCGTCGGAGCTTTTTAAAAGGTTGCGTCGCTTTAACCTCGCTTATGGGCTTTAGCACGGATATGTTCTCGAAAGTCGTTGAGGCGGCGGAAACTAAGCCGTTGCCGGTAGTCATTTGGATTCACGGACACGAATGCACGGGTTGCGATGAATCATTCATTCGTTCGGGCGCACCGCTGGCGTCTGACGTGGTACTTTCTTCAATCGCGCTGGAGTACGATCATTTATTGAGCGCGGCTTGTGGTGCACCGTTTGAGGCACATCTTGACGAAACCATTGCCAAATACAACGGACAATATATTTTGGCGGTTGAAGGCGCGATTGCCACAAAGGACAGCGGCGTTTATTGCATGTCAGGCGGACACACGTTTACGCATTTACTCGAAAAGGCTGCCAAAGGCGCGGCGGCAATTATTGCTTATGGTTCTTGCTCGGCTTATGGCGGCATTCAAGCGGCTAAACCTAATCCGACAGGTTCGGCGGGCATTGAACGTTTCGTCGGCGGTAAACCGGTCGTCAAAGTTCCTGGCTGTCCACCGATTCCCGAAGTCATGACGGGCGTTGTTATGCATGTCGCGTTATTCGGCACGTTGCCGCCCGTTGACGGTGACGGTCGTCCAAAGCAATTTTACGGCAACAGAATTCATGACACTTGTTATCGTCGTCCGTTCTTTGATGCGGGCATGTTCGCAGAAACTTTTGACGATCAGGGCGCAAAGGCGGGTTGGTGTCTTTATAAGCTCGGTTGCAGAGGTCCGGAAACTTACAACTCTTGCGGCAATTTGCGTTGGTGGCAGGGCATGAGCTATCCAATCCAATCTGGTGCGCCGTGTATCGGTTGTTCCAATTCAAATTTCTGGGACGAGGATCCGTTTACTAATCGCCTACCCAAATATGGCAAACTCGGCGACGTTGACAGAATCGGCACGGCACTTGGAGTATTGACGGCAGCGGGCGTTGCAGGTCATGCCGTAGCTAGTATCGTTCAGCGCAACACTCGCGAAAATCTTATTGACGAAGATCATCACGAATAAACGAGGTGAAAATTTATGCCACATGTTGTAGTAGACCCCATTACACGAATTGAGGGGCACTTGCGCGTTGAAGTTACTGTTGACGAGACAAATGGCACCGTCACCGACGCAATTTCTAGCGGTACGGCTTGGCGCGGGCTTGAACTCGTCATGAAAGATCGCGACCCGCGCGACGCTTGGGCTTATATTCAGCGTATTTGTGGCGTTTGCACGACAGCTCACGCGCTAGCCTCCGTTCGCTCTGTTGAAGACGCGCTCGGAATTTCTATTCCCCTTAATGCAAATTATATTCGCAATATCATGGCGGCAACTTTGACTGTACAAGACCATTTAATTCATTTTTATCATCTGCACGCGCTTGATTGGGTTAGTCCCGTCGAGGCTTTAAGTGCCGACCCCGTTAAAACTGCTGAACTCCAGACTGCGGTTTTAAATGCTTATCGCGTCGATTTAAAAGTTCCGGAAGAAGTCAACACCGAAGCTTATCCGCACGATTTCCCCGCCGCCACGCCGCAATATTTCGCCGCTATTAAGGCTAAAGTTCAAGCAATCGTCGCTAGTGGACAGCTCGGAATTTTCTCCGCGCATTGGTGGGATCACCCCGATTATAAACTTTTGCCGCCTGAAGTACATTTAATGGCGGTTGCTCATTATCTTGAAATGCTTGATAAACAACGCGAAATTATTACGCCGCATGTTATTTTCGGCGGAAAGAATCCTCACCCGCATTACGCTGTTGGAGGTATGCCTTGCGCAATTTCTATGACTGATGGCAACGCCCCGATTAATACAGCTCGTCTTGCAATCGTCGACCGCGCAATTAATATGGCTCGCGACCTCGTCAACAATTATTATCTGCCCGACCTCGTAGCTATTGGCGTAATTTATGCTAAGGCTGGACGTGTTGATGGCGGCGGCTTAGCTAAAACTCGCGTGCTTGCGTTCGGCGATTATCCTCTGAATGGCTACAAGGGCACTTCAAACGGCGGCGGCTACTTTGATAATCTGCTTGTCCGTTCCAATGGCGTCGTTGAGAATTTCGGCATGGGCGTCAACAAAGCTGTCTTTACTCCGATTACGGCGGAAGATTTGAAAGCTCCCGACATCATAACTGAAGGCGTTGAGCATGCTTGGTACGAATATCCCGACAACGCCGCTAAAAACTTGCACCCGTGGAACGGCATAACCAAAGATAAATACACCGGACCTAAAACCGGTACGCCGACTATGTGGGAAACGCTCAACGAATCCGGCAAATATTCTTGGCTCAAAACTCCTAAATGGAAAGGCAAGCTCTGCGAAGTTGGACCGTTGGCGCATTACATTGTTATCTACACCAAAGCCGCTAAAGGTCAACTGCCCGACCCGACTTGGGCTGAACAAATGATGCTCAAGCAAATCGAAGTTGTCTCGAAAGTTTTGGGCGTTGCCGCTGAAGTTTGGATGCCGACTATGCTCGGTAGAACTGCTTGCCGTTGTCTTGACGCGCAACTTGCCGCCGAAATTAATAAATTCTTCTTCGACAAGCTCGTTGCCAATATCAAAGCCGGCGATACTTCGACAATGAACGATGAAAAATGGTATCCTGACTCTTGGGCACCCGAATGTATGGGCGTTGGACTTTATGAGGCTCCTCGCGGCGGCTTAAGTCACTGGGTACATATTAAGGACGGCAAAGTTTATAATTATCAATGCATTGTCCCGACGACGTGGAATGCTTGCCCGCGTGACGATCAAGCCGGTCATGGTGCCTACGAACAAGCTATGATGACGACGCATGTTGCCATTCCCGATAAGCCGCTCGAAATTGCAAAAGTTATTCGTTCGTTCGACCCGTGCATGGCTTGCGCAACCCACATGTACAACGCCAATGGCGAAGAAATTAACATCTTTTCTACCGACCATTTCGGGAGGTGAACGACAATGGCGATTAAATCTGTTAAAGATGTTCACCGCAAGGAATATTATATTTTCAGCCCGTTTCTTAGAATTTTCCATTGGATTATGGCTTCGCAAATCGTAATTCTTTTCGCGACGGGACTGCTTATTACAAAGCCTATGGACGTTTCGATACCGGAGCCGGTCTTCTCGTTCACGTCAATGGACTTGGTGCGCGATATTCATTTTACATCGGCTTTTATCCTGTGTGCGTCGTTGATTTTGAGAATTTACGGTTTCATAATCAACAAGGGCGATAGACTTTTCCCGCGTTTTTGGGAAGGACATTTTTACGAGGAAACTGTTGACGTTGCGCTCCACTACATGCTGTTAAAAGGACACCACGCCTCGTTCTTGAGAAATCCTTTGGCTCGCGGCTCCTATGCAATGCTTTACGTTTTGTTGCTGATTGAAATTTTGACGGGCTTTGCAATGTATTTCATGACAAATCCCTCGTCAATGGGCGGTATGCTCTTCGGCTGGGTTAATGTCCTCGTCGGCAGTGAAATGATGAGCCATTACATTCATCATTACGTTGCCTGGTTTATAATTCTCTTTGCAATCGGACATTTGTACATGGTTATCCGCGCAGAGTTCATGGAAGGCGAAAGCGAAATTTCCAGCATGTTCTCCGGCAAAAAGATTTTGGCTCACACTCCTAAAGACGCTAACGAACTCGATTAAATATTTTACGCAAAAAAATTAACCCCCTCCAAATCGGAAGGGGTTTTTTTGTTTAAGAATAAATATCATCTGCCGCCGCGATAGCCGTTGCCTTGTCCGCAACCGTAGCGTCCGCAATATTCGCCATTGTTATCGTCGCAATCTTGATAGCAATAGCCTCTGCAACAAATATTTTCCTGTTCAACTTGACTTGCCTCTGTCAACGCGCCAAAATTCATAAGCATTATAGCTGTCAACGCGCCGATTAAAAATTTTTTCATGTTATCAACCTCCAAAACTTCAGTGTTGATGTTTTTTCTGATAATGCCATGCCCACGCAACTAAGACTATGGCAAAAATCACGACAACGATTATACGTGTAAAATCCTCTTCTTGCAAGATAGCATCATGCCCAATTATCGCTTCAATGCCCGTCGACGGGAATTTTCCAACCAGCGATGCCAAAAAATAATCTCGCAAACTCATCGAACTCAACGCGCCCGCCGCATTTAATATCCCGCTCGGCACATACGGCACCATTCGCGCTATTAACATAACTGTAAATCCGTTTTTAGAGCTGTACTTGTCAACTGAACTTAGGCGTTTGCTTTTCTTGATAATTTTCTTTGCAGAATCGCGGAAAAAAAACCTTAGCAACTGAAAACTTATCGTTACACCGACCGTTTCAGCTATTACCGATAAAACTATTCCCGGCACAATACCGAAAATCAGCGTGTTCGCCGTTGAAAAAATTATTGCGGGTGGGAATCCGATTGCATTTACAAACAACGTCAGCAGAAAACTAAATACAACCGCCAATGAGCCGTAACTTTGAATATAATTTGCCGTCTCGACTATGTCGCCGCGTGATAAAAGTGCTACGACTTCCGGCAAAAATTCCGGTGCGGCAAGGTGTATTGCTCCGAACAGCCCGATTATTAACAGCGCGGCTACGATTTTTACTCTGAACATGAAAATTTCCTCTCTGATAAAAATTTCTGCTGTCATTATAACACGCCCGCTTTAACCTTGCAGAGAAAATTTTCTACGCGAGCAAAAAAAAATTAACCGACAGGACGAATCGTCTTGCCGGTTTTTGTTTACGATGACGCAACTCGCGATTGCTTATCAATCATTGAAGTTTCTTATTGCCCGGAGTGTAAGTTTTGTTGTTGATGTTAAAGGTATCGCCTGCGCTGACATTTTTGAAGATGACAGACCCGCCGCCGTTGATTTTGAGAGTGAGGTCGCTGCCGCTGAACTTGGAACTTTTGAACGAACCCTCCGAGCCGTCAGCATTGAGGATTTGGAGCATATCGCCGCTTGAATAGTCGAAGATAGTATCGGTGCCTTCGTTCGGTCTGTAGATAAACGTATCGTCTCCGCCGCCGCCGTAGAGTGAATCATTTCCCTTGCCGCCCCAGAGGCTATCATTGCCGGTGCCGCCGCGTATGTCTTTTGCCAAAGAATCGCTTGCACCCGTCACGTCCGAAGAAGTTGTAAAGTTAATCGTCTTGTCTGCGGCGTTCCTCAAAGTCAGCTTATCCGTTCCGACGCTAACGATGATATTGTTGCCGCTCTTCTTGTAAGTGTAGCTGCCTTCCGTGATTTGAACCGTGTCGCCGTCGTTGAAGCCTAGGACAGTATCTTTGCCGTCGCCCGTGCCGAATTGATAGACGATATGTTTGCCGCCGTTGTTGTTAATGCTGTCGTTGCCCGTGCCGCCCGATATGGTTACGTGGTCGCCTTCGTTGTGAATCGTGTCTTTATCCGCGCCGCCGCGAATAACAGCATTGACGCCTTCATTGGAAAGAGAATCTTTGCCACTTCCGCCCGATAATGTAGACGCTTCGCCGCTTGAATAAATCGTATCGTTGCCCTTGCCGCCGGAAAGTGTTACTGCATCGCCAAAATTCCTCAAATTATCATTTCCGGCGTTTCCATAAAGATGAGTGCCGTCGCCTTGATTAATTAATACGTCTGCACCGTTGCCACCTAAGATATAAGAATTTTCAGCGGTATTCCAAACAGAATCTACGCCGTCACCGAGCGATATATAAGATCTGTTGCCGCTGTTGTAGACGTAATCGTTATCCGCGCCGCCGTAAATGCTGGTATATGCGCCGCTGTTGTTAATCGAGTCCGCGCCGTTTTGTCCGTATATTTTTACGCCCGAACTTTCATTATTTACGGTGTCATTGCCGTCGCCGCCATAAAGTTTTGACTCACTTCCGCTGACTGAAACGGTAGCCATACTGTTAAGAGATACCAATACAATTCCAACCGTGCTGTCGCCGTTAAAAATCAAATCTGCATCTGCGCCGCCGTAAACTGTCGACTTGTAGCCGTAATTATTGAGAGAATCAACGCCTTCATCGCCGTAAAGCCGAGATTTATTCGCGTAATTTTCGATAGAATCTTTTCCCGCACCGCCGTAAAGAGATGAGCTGTTTCCGCCGACCAATTCTATCGTGTAAGCAGTCAAAGCCGCGCTGCCATTCGATACCCAAGCAAAATTATCGTTTATTTTTTGTATTCCGTTATTAATCTGCTCCAAAGAAAATCCTGCGATTGTATTGAAGTTGGAAATGCTGTTGGTGATAACGTCGTTGCCGTCCTCGCCGCCGATTGAAGAATTCGCGCCGAAATTTCTGATTGAATCATTGCTCGTGCCGCCGTTTATCGTGACTTTGACGCCTTCATTGGTAATCGTGTCCTTGCCGGAGCCTGCGCTTATCGTAACGTTGCCGGAATAATTTTTTACGACATCAGCCGCCGCGCCCGTCGCGATTGAAACGTTGGAGCCGCTGTTTGTTATCGTATCGTTGCCTTTGCCGCCCTTCATGGTGACTTTATCCCAATAATTTGTCGCAAATCCGCCTTTTGAACCTATCGAAACGGTTTTTCTGTAGGTATCGTAGGCAAAAGTCGTATCAGTCGCCGCTTGCTTTGCAAAATAGCGCATAAACATATATCCGCCCGCGTAAATCTCATAGACACCGCTTTCAGTGAAAGTTGACTGCAATATCTTTGTAAAAACCGAAGGGTCTTTGGCGTAATCAATAATGTAGGGGTAACGTTTGTCGTCGATGCCGTGAATCAACTCTGCGCTACCGCCTTCCTTTAAAAAGTTTGGCAGGTCGTTGAAATAATTGATATTGGACGCCATAATCCCGTGAGTCAATTCATGAACCAAAGTTCTGTCCAACTTTTGATTGCCGGAAACGCCGTGATGGTCGGAAGACGACATATCTTTAAAATAAGCCATGTTTACGCACAGCACGCGCGATTCAAAGTCTTTAAAGTCGCCTTCTTCGCTGTCGAAACTTACGTAAGCCAGAGTAGCACTATTCGGATCGTCGATAAACTGCAATTTGAGGCGAGAATTGGTCGCGTCGGCGTCGGAAAAAGAATAACCGTAGCTTTCTTTAATCAAAGCCAGCGAATCTTTAATCCACCAGCTATAAAGCCCTTTAACGACGTATTGTTGGTCGGCGGTGAGCAAATTTTTATCCGGAATGCCGTAAATGGTCAAGCCGTCGACTGTAAACGACGTGCCCGAAGGATATTTGGCTTTACCTTTCGCCGGAAGGATAGTTTCAGCGGTTTTTTCGGTGCCGCCCGCGTCCGAACCGCTGATTGCGCCCGTGTCCGCGTTGTCGAGGATAATTCCGCACTTCTCAACCAAAAATCTGTGCCAATTCTTAGTAGTCGTCTGGTCTTCGAGGAATTGATTCGCGACTTCTTGATAGCTTGAGAAATTGGAACTCGCCCTGACAGCCTCATCGAGTGCCGCGCGTCCGCTTAGCTCCGTTTTGTCGAGATTTTGCATAAACGCCTTGATTACTTCCTGTTGCGTCATAAGACATTACCTCCTAGTTCAAGATGTTTGCTTATTATAGCACAGAAAAATTTTTCCTGCGCGAGCTTTTCTGATATAATCGGCGCGGAAAACTTTTTGGAGGTATCAGCATGGCGAATTCATATTTCCCGATGTTGCCGAAGGTCAACGAAGACGTTTCTAAAGTCCTCAAAGACCAGGCGGGCATTTGGAAGGAAACGGACATAAATTTTTTGCAGGGACTAGCGAACAGCTTAGATTGCGGCGAATCAATCAAAGATATGGGCTCGGTTGATTCAATCCCTGACATTTGGGCGCGTCCGTTGCTTTTTAAAATGGCGTTGTTTGATTTGGAGCCGACAAAACAATTTGTAATAGGCTTGCATGAAAAAGTTCGCGGGGAGTGGCGAGCACTTTTGGCAATGCTTGCGCTAAAAGATTTTAAACGCCTCGACATCAAAGCAGAGCAAGTAAATCTGCTTGAAGACAACTCAGACCTCGCGCAAATTTTAAAATCACTCGCGCCTCAAGAATCATTGACGGGCAACAAAGACGCGTGGTTCACCGACGTTTACATAATTTATTTCAACGGGCGACCGCTGGCAATGACTTCGCCGACAACGCTGGTGACCTGCGCGGCTGATTACGAAAATAATTTCAACGGAAAAATTTTTATCCCGTGGAGCGCGAATCAAAAAACTTTAACCGACCCGATAAAATTTTTGTCGTCAGTCGAACTTGCCGCGCTCAAAATGTGGTTAGAAAATCTTTACGGGAAAATTCAGCGGCTAGAAAAGTTTGGGAGCAAAGCTAAAGAAATTTCAAACGCGCTGTTGAAATGCCTTGCCGATTATGAACGCGACGTTGCCAACGCGCAACCCTCGACAGCAAGCTTTGAAATTGTCCCGTCGAATTTAAATTTGCACGTGGGAATTGCACGACTGCTTGACGATACGATTAAAGGGCGCGAGGCTCGTTTTGAGGATTCTGCCGTCCGTTTGATTAATGACAGGAAAAATCTTTTAATCATATCGCCCGAATTCGTCAGGGATTTTGCGCGTTTTGAGGGCGTCGAAGCGTCAAGGCTTATCGTGTGGCAGGGAATCAGCGCGAATGAAATTTCTGCCGATAAACTTTCCGACAATAAAAAAATTGGGCGCGTGAACTTGAACGGCGTAGAATTTCGCAAGCCCGAAGATTTTTTTTACGAGCGCATGGCAGTTGTTGAACCGGCAAATGCATTTCCGAATTCTCCTAAACTACAGGGCGCGGATTCTCTTATCGAAAAAGATTTGACGCCGATTTTGCCGCTTAAGCGCGAGCTTTTAAAACTTTTTACGACAGAAGAAATTTCTGCGCGGCTTGCAATCTCCGACGACGCGGAAAATTTTTATTTGCATTTTAATTTTCCGTTGAGTGGCGTCGACGGCGGCGGCAAAAATTTTCGTTGGACAAAAACTTATCCGAAACGCGAGCTGATTTATATTGACCGTGAAGTTCCCGTAATAGAAATTTATCCGAACTTTCGACGCGAAGATTGGAAAAATTATTTTCTGTACTACGAAAACTATCAGGCGCAATCTGATGAGGATTTTCTTGCTGAGGATATTTATTTTGTTGAGCCGTTCGGGCAAGAGAAAAATATTTTAGCGAACATATTTACTGCCAAGCTTGACGCCTTCCCAGAAATTTTAATTTGCAAATATAATCCGCCGCCGCATTTAGGTAAAATTCCGTTTGAAATCGGCGCAATTCTTCTTAATAAGCCGAAAAAAATTGAGCGCAACGCTGATTTGACGTGGAAAATTGGCGTGGACTTCGGCACAAGTTCGACTATGGTTTTCTTCGCCGAAAATGAAAATATGCCGCGTCCACTGAATTTTAATCCGCACTTATTCCAAGTTACAAACAGCGGCGGCGCACGTGCTCAAACTTATCGACATTTTATTCCGTCGCAAATTCCTGCGCGGGCTGACGGTTCATTTCTTAGCATTTTCCATTTGCTTAACGTCGGCGAACTGAAATATATTTTGCCGCTGATTGACGGGCATGTTTTCTTGTTGAGTTCGGAAAATACGCGGGTATTCGAGCAATTTGCCGCGCAGATTGACGCTAACTTAAAATGGCAAGACGACGATCGACAACGTCGCAAAACTGCGGCTTATATCGAGCAAATTTGTTTGCAAGCGGCGGTTGAGGCGGTCGCGAGCGGCGTTAATGATGTTCAATGGAATTTTTCCTACCCAACGGCGTTTTCTCAAGCGCAAAAAGTTTCGTTCCAAGAAATTTGTCGCGAATCCGTTGCCGACAATCCTAAATTTTTTTCAGAGAGCAAAGCGGCGGCGTATCACTTCAACAAACTTGACGGCAAGGCTGGAAATTTGGCGCAAGGCGCGATTTGCGTTGACATTGGCGCAGGCACGACTGACATTAGCGTAATCAGCGGCGAGCCTCCGCGAATTGTTTGGTACACGTCGATTAGATATGCAGCGCGACAACTTTTTAAGCCGATTTATGATAATTACGAGCTTTTTGCGGGCGAAAAAATTTCCGGCAAATTCAACGACGAAACTCAACGGCAAGCGGTAATTGATGCGGACATGCGCGAGCACAGCGATAAATATTTAGCGGATTTAAAATTCAAAACGGGCACGGAGCAGATTAAAAACGTTTTGCAAGCCGTTCAATTCGCGACGGCGGGTCTATTCCACTATTTAGGCGAGCTGATTAAAATTTTGCATGATTACGGGCATTATCGCGAGAAAAAAATTCCGCATGTATTTGTTGGCGGCAATGGCGCGAGGATTTTTAAATGGTTGGCGGGCGGCGCGGAACTTGACGGAAATATTTATCTTAACGTCTTGGAAAAAATTTTCGTGACGGCGAGCGGGCTTGAGAGTTATAAAAAATTTTATCTGCACTTGAGTCCTCAACCGAAAATCGAGGTCGCAGCGGGAATGATAGTTGAAAAACCTGCCAATGACGAAGAATTTTTCGACGAGGCGCGAATTAATCGGGAAATGTTCGGCGAGGCTGACGAAATAATTTATTCGGCGGTATTGGCGGGCGCAGATTTTATTCAAGGCGGCGAAAATCAATCTGCGGGCGCGTTTATCAGTGCGCATGACATTTCGGATGGAATTACTGTTGACAGCTTGCGCGAATTTAAAATTTTTGTCGAGAGATTTAACGCCGCGCAAAAACTTTGGTCTGAAGGAATTACTTTCGACGAGGAGGAGCTTATTCGCGACATAAATAATTTTTTCGTGGATAAAAAAGGTCGCGACGTTAAGAAACTTTTGGTTGAGCCGATTTTTATCGCCGAATTAAAATTTTTGTTGCCGAGCTTAACTTCAAGTTCCGCGAAGATAAAAATTTCTTCTGTCGAAAAAAAATCCCCGAACGTGGAAAATTCCGTCGGAGAAAATTTTGTCAACGATTTTAATGGGCTGGAGAAATTAAGAGGCTTTAGCGGTCGTCAAGCGCGAGAAAAATTTTTGCGTCGCTATAAAGTTAGGGCGTTCACCTGTGCGAATGTCGAAGAGCGTATGAATAGCCCGAAACTTGCGCCGAAATTTTCCGAAGCGTCGAGCGTTGCGAGCGGTGACTTTTGGGCTTGCAATGTAGAGGAAAATATTTTTGCGGTCGTCCCGAATCTTAAAACTTACACGGAAAATCATCACACGGAGCGAGCATTTGGTTTAGTATTTGAATCGAATTTCGACGGCGGCAACTATTCAAGACTTCGCGTCGAGCGGGCGGCGATTTTTGAACTCATTGGCGACAAGTGGCAATTAAAGAACGCGGGCAAAATTATTTTGAGCAAATAGTTAAACTTTATCGACCAAAATCAGCGGAAGAAATCATCGGCGCGAATTCGGCAGGATTAAATTCATTTTTCGCGTCAAAATTCTTTGCGCTGATAAATTTTTTGCCGTCGAAGTCTGGCTTGCCGTTTTTGTCATCAAAAGTTGCGCGGCATTTCGGATAAGAAGTACAACCCCAAAATTCGCCGTTCTTGCCTTTGCGCTTAACTAATGCACTGCCGCATTTCGGACATTTAAAAACACCTTCCACATCGGCAAATTTAGCAGTCTTCGCCGCCGCGCAGAGTTGGCTTGTAAATTTTACTTGACCCGCTAAAAAATCTTCCAAAGTGCCGTCGCCCGCGCTCATGGAGTGCAATTTATCTTCCCAAATCGCCGTCGCGTCGGGATAAGTCATATCGTCGGGGAGCGCGTCAATCAGAAGATATGCTTTTTCCGTAGGACACAAAGTTTTCTTGACAACTTTTAAAAAGCCTCGCTTAGTCAGGTCGTCGATAATTGCCGCCCGCGTCGCCTCCGTTCCAATGCCGTAAACGTCTTTGAGTTGCTTTTTGGCGTCGGGATTTTTAACGTACTTGTGAATATCTTTCATGCCCTGCACCAAGCTTGACGAAGTAAATCTTTGCGGCGGCTTAGTTACACTTTGTTTGAGTTCGGATTTTTTATGTGTAACGTTGTCGCCGGTTTTCATTTTCGGCAAAAGCGTATCGCTCTCATCGTCGGCTTTAACTTTGGGCGCGACGTAAAATTCACGCCAGCCCAGTTGCTTAACGACTTTTCCACGCGCCGTAAAATTTTCGTCTTTATAATTGACATTGACAACAGTCTCGTCGTAAACATGCAAAGGATAAAATTGCACGACGTAATTTTTAGCAATCAGATTATAAACGTCGAATTCAACAATAGGCAGTTGACCGCTCAACGGCTTTTGCGTAGGGATAATCGCGTGGTGAGCGGAAATTTTTTTATCGTTCCAAGCGCGGCTTTTAATGGCAGCGTTCGCGTTCATGACTAATTTTTTCAAGCTCGCGTCGGTTGTGCTCGTGAGATTCTTTAAAATTCTCTGTGCGTCCCGAAATTGCGTTGTCGGTAAAAATTCACAATCGGAGCGCGGATAACTTGTAAATTTTTTTTCGTAAAGACTTTGCGCGGCGTCGAGGACTTGTTGAGGAGTGTAGCCGAACGCTTTACCTGCCGCCACTTGTAAACTTGACAGCGAAAACGGCAATGGTTGCGATTCTTTTTTTTCGGTCGTCTTATATGAAGAAATTTTTCCGTCAAATGGCGCGGCGGAGAATTTTTGTACAAGCTCCTCAGCAAATTTTTTATCAATCAATCTGCCCTCGCTGTCGAATGCGGGCAAATCTAACATTTCCTTCGACGGCTTGAATTGCGCAAAAAATTTTCCGTTGACATGTTCAAACGTCGCTTTAATGTTAAAGAAGTCTACAGGCTTAAAATTTTTAATCTCGCGTTCGCGGCGCACAACTAATCCAAGCGTCGGAGTTTTCACACGACCAATCGGCAAAACCAAATCGCGATAACCGAGCCGCTTTGCCGCCAATGTATAAGCCCGCGATAAATTCATGCCAATCAGCCAATCTGCGCGGCTCCTTGCTAGTGCTGATTGCTTGAGATTAAAAAATTCTGCGTTGTCACGAAGATTTTTAGCGGCGCGGAGAATACTGGTCTCGTCAAGTGCGTTGAGCAAAATTCGCTTGACGGGCTTTTTATTTCCTACAAAATCTAAAACTTCATCGACGAGCAGTTGACCTTCGCGGTCGGGGTCGCCGGCATGAATTATTTCGTCTGCCTCGCCTATCAGCCGCTTTACTATTTGGAATTGCTTAACAGTCGACGGGTTGACTTGCATTTTCCAATTTGTTGGGACTATCGGCAAATCTTCTGCTCGCCAAATTTTATATTTAGGGTCGTAAGCGTCAGGATCCACTTGTTGCAAAACGTGACCAAATAGCCACGTCACAATTCCGCCCGAAGTTTTTATAAAACCGTTGCCATTTTGAGGATTTTTTAAGCAAGCGGCTAATTCACGCGCCATTGACGGCTTTTCTGCTATGTAAAGTTTCAATTTGATTCACCTCATATTGATTATAAAATTTTTTAGTCGTAAAGGCAAAAAAATCCCGCCGCGTGCTAAGAAAATTTTCAAGGCATTGCAGAAATTAGTTGTTACCTGCTATAATCGACGCAGAAATTTTTATCGGCGGAGGGAAGTTATAATGAGTTTAAAGAAAATTATTTGCGGGGCAGTGGCGGCGTCAATGATTTTTTCGGCGTCAGTCTTCGCGGCACCGGTGGATTCTGCCAACGCCAAGCTTATAAAGATTGAAATTGATACTTACGGCATAGAACAAAGCGGCGCATTACTCGACAGAATCAGCCGTCTGGAGAAAAGCTACAGCGGACAAAACGTGAACGGCAACATGAACGCCCGAATCGACGCGATTTATAACATGCTTTACGAAAACAACACGGAGCCTGGAATTTTGGCTAAGATTAACGCGCTTGAATGGAATGTCAGCCATGAAGTTCAAAGCGGCGGCGTTGATAGACGGCTCACGGCTCTGGAAAATTCTATTTTGGGCAAGACGGGCGATGGAACCTTCAACGAACGAATAAATATTCTCGCGAAGGCTTCTTACGGCGCAGAAATTTTGCCAATAACTTTGACGCCCATTCCCGAAAATATTTTGATAAAAGTCGCAACAACTGTTCCTGTCGGCTCCAAAACTTTGCAAGAGGGCGACACTATCCCGATTAAAATTATTGAGGACGTTTTTGTTGACGGCAGTCTTGTCTTCGCAAACGGCTTGACTGGCGAGGGTACCGTCGTCAATGTTCACCGCGCCAAAAATATTTTCAGCAACGGCAAAATCGAGGCGGACTTCAACAAGTTGAAAGCTATCGACGGACAAGACGTTAACACTTACACGGGCGTTGAATCTCTTGAGGCAATGACCGCCGCTTCAATGGCTCGTGGGCTTAGCTTATTGGGACAAACTTTTTCCGGCAAAAATAAACAGATTGAGGAAGTTTTAGTTCGTGGAAAAAATATTGACTTGCCGGCGGGCGTCGAACTCTATGTTCAAATTAAAACGCCTATTGTTGTTTACGGCGTCAAGGCAACCAGTAGCGGCTTATCTGAACTTTCCTCCGCCGAAATGAATATTATTAAGCAATCGTCACCGACTGAACCACAACTTGCGCCCGAAAATACAAATCCAACTCCGCCCGCTGAATCGGGACTTTTGCCCGACGAAATGAACGCGACGCCGCCAAAAGTCGAAGAATCGCCTAAAGTTGAAGAGCCGCCTGCAGAAGAGGTAATAATCGAACGGGTTGACCCTGAACCTACAAAGCCCGCGCCGACTCAAGAACCGCCCGTTGAACCGCGCCCCAATGAAGGCAAAACGCTTGACGGCAAAGACGGAGAAATTATAGAAATTTTTGATGAGGAATGACGATGAAAAAATTTTTTGGCGTCGTATGTGCCGCGCTGTTCATGACTTCAACGGCGGAGGCGACTTACGAGGCGAGTTCAGACACAGGCACGGAATTTTTTGACTTCATAGAAAATCGGCGGCGCGAGATTCGCGAAAATCAGTTAACCGAAGAGCAAGAAAAATTACTTCAAGATATTGAAGAGGCTAAGGAACAACTTCCGCACGAACACAAGGAAGGCGACCCTATTCCCGCCGTGTTCGAGGGCGATGATTTAGTTTACTATTCGGGCAGTGGCGAATTCATTGCTACGGGTAAAGTTGATATTATTCAGCTTGACGGCTATCGTTTCCAAAGTGATGAGGCTAGAGGCAACGTCAAGGAACAAGTCGTTCGCGTCGACGATAAAGCACACGTTTTGCAGTTGACGGAAGGGGCGCCACGTGTCACATTAGACGGATATAAAACCATCTACAATTACGGCACAAAAACCGGAACTATGGAATCGGCTAACGGCAAAATGGGAGAGTATTACTTGACGGGTAAAAGATTTGAATTTTATCCGGATCATATTGTTGTTTACGATGGCACGCAAACTAAATGCGGCGCGAAATCGCCCGATTATCATCTTAGCGCGGATCGTATGGAAATTTGGCCTGAACAAGTCGTTCGCATGTACAACGTTAGGTTTTGGATAAAAAATAAAATCGTCGGTACCAAAGACTACGAAGAGCGGGAACTTGGCGAGAAGAAGAAAAATTATTTCCCGCGTGTCGGCTACAATTCGGATCATGGCGTTTACGTTCGCGACAATTTTATATTCCCGTTGGCTAAGCATTGGGATTTTCGCGTCGGTGCTTATATCGAGACTAAAAAGGGTATTCGTAGTAATGCAGAAATTTTTTACACGAACCGCGAGCTTAAAGGTTGCGTTAAATACGGTTTCTACGACGACGACGACGCTAGATGGATTCAAAAGGAGCCGTCGCTTGATATTTGGTACGAGAAACATTTTGACAACTTGCCGCTCGGCTATATTATCGAGGGCGAATTCGGGCATTGGCGGCAAAATAATATTTCAAGCACGCATCAAGAGTACGAGCTGAATTTGTATCACGACCCGATTGCGCTCGGCAGTTATTATCTATTTTTAGGTGGGGGCTACAAAATTACTAAGGACGACGTTAAAAATACAAAAAAGCCCAGAAAAACGACGTTAAGAGGTTCTAACTATTACGCTTTACTCGGCAAAGAGTTTAACGACAGGTTAGCGGCTTACGTTGGTTATGCTTACGATAAAAATAACTCTAACAATTCGGTTTTTGACTTTGACACGGATAATTATTCCAGAAAGATTCAAGCGGGCGTGAGCTATTATTTGACGCCAAAAGACCGCTTTGTAATTGGCGTAAAGTGGAATGCTGATAAACACACCGTCGAAGACGTAGACTATTATTGGTACCACGATTTGCATTGTTCGCAGGCGGTTCTTCGTTGGCGCGGCAAACGCAAAAAGTTGGAGGTACATTGGGAATTCGTTCCTTGGTGATTCGCCATTTTTCACTAAAAATTTTTTTAAGGATGTTGATTAAACTGAATTACATATGCATTTTAATCGTAGCGTTTATTTTATTTTTCTTAGGCGGTTGGTTAATCCCGATAACCGACCCGACCGAATGCGTTTATACGTTGACGGCTAAAGAAATGCTTTTGGCAGATGATTGGTTATCGCCGCGCATTTACGGAGATTTTTGGTACGACAAGCCGATAATGTTTTATTGGGAACTTTTAGTCGCGTATAAAATTTTCGGCGTCAATGAATTTGCGTCGCGATTTTTTCCTGCAGTATTCGCTACGCTCGGATTATTCTTGACGTATTTTTTCGGCACAAAACTTTACAATAATAAAGTCGGCTTTGCGGCGGCGATAATGTTGGCGACTTCGTTAGAGTATTGGTACCTGTCACACGCCGTGATAACCGACATGACGCTACTTGTGATGTTTTCAATCACGCTGATGACTTTTTATTTGGGTTATCGCGCAGGCAACGAAAAATTTTATTTAATAGCATTCGCGGCGGCGGGCGTCTCCGTCATAACCAAAGGTCCCATTGGATTTTTTTTGCCCGGACTGATTATTTTAATTTTCCTCGCGTTGCAAGGCGACTTAGCGCATTTAAAAAAGTTCTTCCGCGTAAAAAATTTTGTATTGCTCGTGGCAATAGTTTCAATCTGGTATTTGCCGATGACGCTGATTCACGGCGTGGACTTCCTCGAAAACTTTTTGGGCGTACATAATTTTTTGCGGGCGACGGTCTCCGAATATCCCAAAACCGACGTGTGGTATTATTACACGCTTATCTCGTTGATAGGATTTTTTCCGTGGTCAATTCTGCTGATTTACGGCGCGATAAAAAATTATCGTCAACTGCCGAAACTCGACGTGCCCGATAAATTTTTACTCGTTTGGGCGTTGACGGTAATAATTTTCTTCCAAATGTGCGCAACGAAATATGTAACCTACACACTGCCCGCAATGATTCCCGCAATAATTTTGGCGGCGCGATATTTCGTCAATCGTTGGAAAATGTTTATCAGAGTAGCGACAAGCTTATTGATGATTTATTCGCTTGTAATGTTTACTGTGGTGTTGCCTATTACCGAAGACAATTCGGGACGCAACGAAGCTGAATTACTTTCTATGCTAACCGACGATAACACTTGCGTCGTAAGTCACGGAAAAGTATATCCGGCTTCGCTGGTCTTCTACACCGGCAAAAAAATTTATCGCCTCGAAACTCAAGAGACTTACAAAAAAATTCGTCCACAAAAAATGTCGTGGACGAGTAAAAATGTTATGCCGTTTATGACTTTTGATGAATTGCCCGTCGATAAAAAAATTGTGGCTGTCGTCAATATAAATTATACGAAAAGTTTTCTCGACAATGCGGCTGGCAAATGGAAACTTGTTGCCGAAGTTCCACGTAGCACCTTTGAAACTTTGATTGAAAATATTTTCTACGGGCGCGAACGTCAAGAATTTAAGACTAAATTTTACATGCGAATTAAAAATTAACCAAAAATAAATTACGTAATAATGCCAAACTCCGAACCGTTACGTTACAAATTAAATTCGGTATCGCCTCTATCAGTTGCTTGATTTGTCGTGCGGCAAATGATTCGCAAGAAGTGGCGACTTATCCCAAATTTGCAAGCTAAGATTTTAAACATTTAAGACAGTCTTTATTCCGACCTGCTAAATCAACATCATCAGTTTTAATCAATGCAAGCTCCGCACGAATAGTTCAGCCGACCATCACTCTTGCGACATGAAGCAAATCCCTCTGCACAGAGGGATTTCAGACTGTAGACAAAAAGCACCAATCAAGTAAAATAAGCTTGGGAGGTGCTTTTTCATGTATAGGAAGAAGAATCGAGAAAAACAAGAGGAGGAAGTCAAAATCAGCTTGGAAGCCCTAGTGCCGGAAAAGCACATATTGCGAACGATTGATAAGGCGATAGATTTCAGTTTTATTTACGAGGAAGTAGAAGGGTTGTATAGTGATAAGGGACGCCCCGGTATTGACCCTGTCAGCCTCTTCAAAATCGTTTTTATCCAATACTTGTTCGGAATCCGCTCAATGCGTCATACAATAAAAGAAATAGAAGTGAACGTGGCGTATAGGTGGTTCATCGGCTATACGTTGACAGAACCAGTACCGCATTTCTCTACTTTTGGAAAAAATTATGTCAGGAGATTTGCCGCAACCGACATTTTTGAGCGCATATTCAAAAGGATATTGGCTCAAGCAGAAAAAGCAGGATATGTAGACGCCTCTGGCGTTTTCATCGACTCGACGCATATAAAAGTATCCGCTAATAAGCATAAAAGTAATCAAGTCAAAGTGACAAAGCCGATAAAACAATATCAGCAAGAATTGGAAGAGGAAAGTAAGTACGACGGATTCTGACTGCGGACTATTTGTAAAAGAAGAGCATGAACGTTGCTTTGCCTACAGTGCGCAAACGTCTTGCGACAGACATGGCTTTGTTTTGGACTTTGAAGTAGGAGCAGGTAATTTACACGACGGGCAAATGTTCCACGAACTTTATAAGAAAATGGACTTAAGCCGGACACAAGTGGTGGCGGTCGAGAATAAGAGTGGAAAAATTCCTGCCGTGCTCTATACTCGCCCCATGACTAAAGACGGCTTTTTTAGAAAATCTGAATACGTTTACGATGAATATTTTGATTGTTATCTTTGTCCGCAGAATCAAATATTGAAGTATACAACAACTAATCGGGAAGGTTATCGAGAATACAAAAGCGACCCGCGTGTTTGTCAAAATTGTCCCTGCCGACAATTTTGTACCTTGAGTAAAAATAAGACCAAAGTAGTCGTGCGCCATGTTTGGGCAAAGTATTTGGAAGAAGCAGAACACTTGCGCCACGTTCCAAAAGTTCGCGACACTTACAAAAAGCGTAAGGAAACAATAGAGCGAGTCTTTGCAGAGGCTAAGGAGCGACACTGCCTACGCTACACCAATTATCGTGGCTTGGCAAAAGTCAAAGTGCAAGTCGCTCTTATTTTCTCTTGCCTCAATTTGAAAAAGTTGGCAAAGAGAAAGCTCCTAAACTTTATATTTTTCTTCTGCCTTCGTAGTTATTGAAGGAGATAGTATAAAATGGATTGTGTAAGAAGGAGAGCACAATCCATTTTACACTACCAAATATCCCGGGACGATTGCCGTCGGCGGTTCGTAAAATTATTTACACAACCAATGCGATTGAGGCGGTTAATTCCAGTTTTGGCAAGGTGACAAAAC
>CAMJRX010000041.1 GCA_946408355.1 uncultured Selenomonadales bacterium | reverse complement strand
CGACTAATGCCGGTTATGTCTGCGACGGGAAAAATATTTCCTACGTTAACGCAAGTGGCGGTAATGCTTTAATCACAGTCAACGGCGTTAAATCTCTCGACGGGCTTGCACTTAATGATAAAGTCGTTACCGTTTCGACAAAAGCTTTGGGCACGGATAAAGTTACAATTTCCGATGGTTATACTCTTGCCCTTGCTAATGACGTTACAAAACCGAAAACTACTAAGGCGTGGAGCTTAAGTAAGACGAAGGCGACTTATAAGCAAACAACCGCGGCAGGTTACACCCTCGCAGATAACGCTATAAATTACTCGAAAAAATCAACTGCGAATTTGGCGACTGTTAAAGGTCTTAAGTCGGGACTCAAAGTAAGCGACGGTAAAATCA
This sequence comes from uncultured Selenomonadales bacterium, assembly GCA_946408355.1. Classification (GTDB taxonomy): domain Bacteria; phylum Bacillota; class Negativicutes; order Selenomonadales; family Selenomonadaceae; genus Quinella. The sequence goes on along the minus strand of CAMJRX010000041.1, from coordinate 21,231 downwards.
GCGGAGTTTCTATTAAAGGCACGACAATCACCTTGTCTAAAGCCGCGCTCGGTACTTCTAAAATTACAGTCAGCGACGGTTATAATCTCGCGCTCGGAAAAAATGTTACCAAATCAACTACGTCAGAAAAATGGGGTTTAAGCAAAAATACTGCCACGCTTAAAGGGACGAAAACAGCAGGTTATACCCTCGCAGATAACGCTATATCTTACTCGAAAAAATCTACAAAAACTTTAGCGACAGTTACGGGCGTCAAATCGACCAAAGGTGTTTCGACGAAAAATAATGTTATCACTTTGAAAGCAAGCTCGCTTAATAAAAAAGTTACAGTCAACGGTAGCGACTACGAATTCAACTTCGCGTCGGGTGATTATAAGAAAGCCTCAATAACCGGTAGCAAGAAAGCCGATGTAATTACCAGTCGCGGCAAAAATATTTCTATTAGCGGTGGTGCGGGTGCTGATACGATTAACCTGCTCGGCTCGGCAACCACGGTAAAAGGCGGCGCGGGCAACGACATTATCAGCGGCAATGGCAAGGGCAATTACAGTCTCTGGGGCGGCGCAGATAATGATACACTCTACAGCAGTAGCGGTGCCGATAAGTTCATTTACGGTAAAGGCGACGGCAAGGACGTTATTTTCGGCTTTGACAATAAAGATACGCTAACTTTAGACAATATCGACTTTACTCCGTCTTACAGCAAAAAGAATGGTACTGTTACGCTCAAAGTCGACGGCGGCTCTGTCACACTAAAAGAATTCACTTCGACGACTTTCCATATAAACGACGACATTTATAAAATCAGCGGCTCCAAGTTTAAAAAACAATAATCTGCTCGGAAAATTTTCTTCCCGTCAAAAGGCGGGATTTTTTTCGGGCGAAATTTAAACTTGCTTGAATAAAACTTTTCGTTTAGAATAAACGAAGTTTTAAATTAGGAGGTTGATAAAATGATTCCGCTTTTAATTGGATTGGGAGCAGTAGTCGGCGGCTATCTGGTCGTGACGAATTGGCAAGAGATTGAAGGTTGGCTTAAAGAATTCCTGCCGAAGCTCCAAACCGCGCTCAAGGAAACTGGTATCGTTGACTATGCGGCGAAACTTTTTTCTAGCGTCGAAGGTAGCATAATGCGTCTCGTCCATCGTCTTTATTATAAGGAAAACGGCAAATGGGTTGAGAAAACCACCGTCCGCGAAATTGACGAATCCGAAGTTCCCGCGTGGGCTAAGGAGGGCTTGACCGCTAAAGAAAGCGATGTTACTGCCCGTTACGAGAAAGAACTTGAGCTTAGCGTTTGAGCGAGGTGAATTGAAATGGCATTGGAAAATAAAATTGAAATGGTCGCTGATTTGGTTGAGTCGGTTAAAAATTTCTTTGTTGACTTGTTCCGCCCCGATATGACGCTCGAAAAAATTTCTGACGTTGTATCGCCGCGCCTCGACGACACCATAAAAAAATACGAAGAGCAAGGACTCGAATACAGCGCGGGCAAGTTTAGCATAAAATACGGCGACGCAAAACATTTTCAGCTTGAATTTGAAATGTATTTCCGCGACGCTGAGGGCAAGTGGCACAAATGCGCTAACGAAAGCGAACTGCGCGACTCTACACTTTTGGAAGTTGGCGCGTGGAAGACTATTCAGGCTTTGAAGATTATCACGTTCCCGATTGAAAAGCCTAAGTCCAAAGACGACGAAGTCCTTCAAAAAGATAAGAATCTCGAAGAATATCGCGAATCACTCGCTACACCCGCTGACGAGCTTGACTTAGAAAAAAAAATTGACGTTGAGAAAAAATAATCTGGCGTTCCAAAAATTTCAAGGCGTTGGGAATTTTCCCGACGCTTTTAGTTTATCAAAGTAGGTGAAACATTCATGCAAGCACAAGGAATTTTTGTAGACCGCGTTGACCCGCAGAAAATTTTTTGGGCGCGATATGATAAACTTCGCGGCGGCGGCTCAAAGATAATTTCTTTCTATGGCGCGGGCGGTCTCGGAAAAACTCGTCTTGCCGAAAAAATTATGGACGAATTCGCCGCGCAAAAAGTTGACGACGTTAAGTATCTTTTCCATGACTTCATTAACGGCACGGACATGCGCTCAATTTTGCGCCGCTGGAAAGTTGAGCTTCAAACTTTCGGTTGCGAATTCCCGCTATTTGAAACGGGCGATTTTTATCTTTTCGTCAAGCAGGGTAAGAAAAAAATTACTGAGCAACAATTTCACTCGTGGATTAAGAAAAGCAAATGGCTAAATTATGTTGCAAAGTCATCGGAAAATTTTGCAGATAATTTTATGCCAGGTGTTAACTCTGTGGCGGCGGCTCTCGATATTACAAGCGACATGCTCCGAATTTTTCCCGGCGTTAAAACTTTTGCACAGTTGGCGGGCGTCGTTGATAAAATTATGGCGAAACGCGAGCACGAAAAAAATTTAGACAATCACGCCGAAATTCGCGAGGAAATTTATAATCGCTTTGCAGAGGCTAATCCGCACGAGCTGGAAAAATTTTTGCCGTTTCTCTTTGCGCAAGACGTTTCAGATTGGTTACAACTCACGAACAATAAGTTAATAATTTTTCTGGAGACGTATGAACTTTTAGCGGGCGCACTGTCGGGTGGCGACGAATTGGCGGAAGATAATTTACACCGCGATTGGTGGTTGCGCGACGATACTGAGGGCGAGGAAGGTTTAATTTTCATGTTGCCCGATACGCTTTGGGTGATAAGCGGGAGAAATAAATTGCGGTGGAAAGGTGAACTTGCCGACGCGCTCGAAGGCAATCAATTTTTGCTTGGGAATTTGTCGCAGGAAGATTCATTAGACTTTTTGACGCAAGCGGGAGTAAAGTCGCCAGAATTGCGCGAAGAAATTTTCAAGCTTACGGAAGGTTATCCGCTTTATCTGGACGTTTGCATTGACGCTTACGAAAAATATTTTGAGCTGAACGAGCAGGCGCCGCCGATTGATTATTTTGGACAAGACCGCGAAAAAATTATCGAACGGTTGATGAAATATATGGACGACGATTCGCGGCTGTTAATTGACGGCGCGGCGATTTTGGGCGCGTGGACTGACGATATGGCGCAGAAAATAATTTACGGTTACGACCCGAATATTTATCTGAACGCCAAAAAATTTTCGTTCATTCACCGGCGCAACATTCCGCTTGACGACAGCAATTTAGAAATTTTCCGCTTCGATAGGACGTTGCAAAAATTTATTCTCGACGCAATCAAACAAGATGAGGATTTAAATTGGCTGACAGACGAAACGTTGACCGCCGCCGAAAAATATTTTAATCCGTTGCTCGACGACAGAGAATTTATCGACGAAACTTTTTGTTTTTATCTCAAGCTTTGGGCGGAGCTGATTGTCAACCTGACCGACGACGCCGAACTTTTGCAGACGCGCTACGAAGAAAAACTTTCCAGCTATGTTTATAATTTGATTGACGTTTACGAGGTGACGACGGCGGAAGAAATTATCACCGCGTTTCAAGATAAAATTATCGCGCTTGCCAGCGAAGAAAATATTCCCTGCGCTTACTTCGACGGCGAACTTTATAGGGTCATGAGTGAACGCGGTGATTACGAAGCGGCAACTTTCTATGCGAATCTAAGTGTGAAAAATATTCTGAATCGCTTGACAAGAAACATCCCAAAACGATTGACGCCTTAATAACTTTGTCATTTCTTTGGCAAAGTGTTGGCGAGGGCGGAATGGCTCTGGAATTGTGCAAAGATCTTTTGGAATCTACTAAGGAAGTCTTTAATGAAAATAATCCTCGTATGATTGATACTATGGAAAGTTTAGCGAATATATTTGCTATAGCAGGTCGACATGAGCAAGCTTTGGAACTCGAAGAAAAAGTTTTGAAATACCGTCGCGAAAATTTTGGCGAAGAAAATTACGCGACTGTTTGCTCAATGAGTGATATGGCTTTAATCCTCATGAAATTTGACGATCGCCTTGATGAAGCTTTAATGTTGGCAGAAAAAACTTTGGAGTAGTTCAAGAAAAATTTTGACGAGTATTATAAATTGACAATAAGTGCCATGTCCAATTTGGCCGGTATCTTGAGAAAAATGAAACGTTACGAAGAGTCTATGTCACTGGTCGAAAAGGCATTGAAACTTTCCAAAGAAATTTACAGCGAAAAATATCCTATAACAATTACTATCATGTCCAATTTGTCGAATACATTATATGATCTCGGTCGCTACGAAGAATCTTTGAAACTAACGGAGCAAGTTTTTACGTTGCGCAAAGAAGTGCTCGGTAAATGGCATATTAAAACGATTATGGCAATGTACGATTTGGCAGAAGAACTTCAAGAATCTGGGCATTATAAAGAATCCGCCGCACTTTGGAAAGAGCGAATTGAAATGATATTCACGTCGGACGAAAATGATGATGTAAATGCTGATAACCTTAGGGATTATATTGATTCCAAATTCGACGCGACAGACGAGTATGATCTCTATGGAGCTTTGCAGATATTAAATCCCATGATACATTTGGCAAAGGCATTGTTTGACGCGGGAGAAAAAGACGAAGCGTTGAGTTGGGCTGACAATGCTTTGAAATGCGGCGAAAAAATTTTCCTTGTCTTTATTGAGAATAATGGCGAAGTTTATACAGAAGTGAAATTCGCGGGAATGGACTTTGAAAAAAATCTTTCCGCGTTGAGAGCTTGGCACGAGCTTTTTTTGAAAAAATTTAACGGCGAAAACCGCGTAGAGTTTGACGCGGCTACAAAAGAAATTTTGCGGTTAATAAAACGTGTGTTTGATTTCAATCGTTATGACGACGAGGAGGATTGATTTATGGCGATAGGTGACAGGACTTTTCATGCCCGAAAGCGCGAAGATATTTTTATCGGGCGAAACGCGGAGCAAGATTTATTTCGCGCTCAATGTCAAAAGTTGTTGACGGCGGGCGGCATTAGCATATTGAATTATTACGGTATTGGCGGCATAGGAAAAACTGCGTTGCTCAACAGAAACATGCGCGAACTTAGCGGCAGGGCACAATATAAAAATTTTATCGTCCTCTATCACGACTTCGCCAATGGTACCGATTTGTGCGAAATTCTTCAGATGTGGAAAAGTGAGCTTGAAAAATTCGGTTGTGAGTTCCCTTACTTCGAGTTGGGAAATTTTTATCTCTTCCTTAAAGAAGGCAACACCGCCATTGACAAGCCGAAAATGAAATCGTGGTTTGAAAAAAATACGTGGCTCAATCGCGCTAAAAATTCTTTAAACATGACAACAAATTTTTTTGACGCGGTTGTTCCTGGAGCTATCGCCGTCACGACGATTGCAGAAATTACAATCGACGCGCTGGGCATTATTCCCGGTGTTAAGACTGTCAATGAACTGGCAAAAGCTCTTAACAATTACCTTGCCGCTAATAAGACGAAAGCTCAACTCGACAAAAATAAAAATTTGCTTGAGGAACTCGAAAGCCGCGCAAAACTCCGCAATCTCGACGAACTGAAAAATTATTTGCCGACGTTGTTTGCTCAAGATATTTTCGATTGGGCGGGCGGCGAGAGAAAATTTGCCGTCTTCCTTGACAGTTGCGAGGTGCTGATTGGCGGAAAAAAATTAGCCGCGAACAATTTACGGCGCGACTGGTGGTTTATTGGCGAGGATGGCTTGATTCTGCAAATGCCTGATACGCTTTGGGTGGCGGCTAGTCGAAATAAATTGTCGTGGTCGGGCGCAGAAATTATTTCGCGGCGTCTTGATTCGCTGACTGACGACGATACACGCACTCTTTTGGAGAAGTCAAAAGTTGAAGAATCCTTGCGTGAAAAAATTTTGGAGGCAGAAAATGGTTATCCACTTTTCATTGTTGAATTAGCAAAGAAAAAAGTTATCGCCGAAGTTCAAGAAAAAATTATCGAACGACTTTTACGCGACTTGAACGCCACTGAACGGACAACTTTACAACGACTTAACGAATTAAAAATTTGGACAGACGAAATTGTCCGCGCAGAAAAATTTAATCCGCATACTTACCGCAAACTTAAGGAATTATCTTTTATTCAGTCCGCTGAAGAAAATTTTTTCACTCTCGACCCGACGTTACAAAAAATTTTATAAGCCTCAATCCCTATGTGGGGCTTATTTTTTTTGCGCGGCTGATTTAAAATTCGGGGCATGAAAAAATATTTTTTAGCGCGACTCGTCCAACTCGTGCCGATTTTGTTTGGAATAACTTTTCTAACGTTCGGCATGATGCAATTCACTTCAGACGACGCCGTAGATATAATTTATGAGCAATCGGGTAGCGTGGCAGAGGAAATTAAAGCCGCTAAACGCGCAGAGCTAGGACTTGACCAACCGTTTTTGATTCAATACGGGCGGTGGCTCGGTGGAATTTTAACGGGCGATATGGGGCGTTCGTTTATCAGCGGCAAGCTCGTCTTTGAAACTTTTGCCGATAAATTACCTGCGACGATTGAGTTAATGTTCGTGTCAATCCTGCTGACAATTTTTATTGCGACGCCGTTGGGAATTCTTGCCGCCGTCAATCAAAATCGCCCGCTCGATTACGTGATACGAACTTTGAGCTTTATCGGAAATTCCATGCCAAATTTTTTCTGCGGATTGCTATTGATTTATTTCCTCGCGCTGAAACTAAATTTATTGCCGATAATCGGTCAAAGCGTCATAATGCCCGCGCTAACATTAACAATCGCAATGGGCGCAAAATATACGCGACAAATTCGCGCAGTAGTTTTGGAGGAATTGGATAAACCCTACGTTATCGGCGCAAGGAGTCGCGGCGTTGCAGAGTGGACAATCTTAACTAAAAGCGTTCTGCCCTCAACGCTTATCATGATTATAACGTTGCTTGCGCTGTCAATGGGTTCGTTGCTCGGTGGCACGGCGATTGTTGAAACTATTTTCATGTGGGACGGTGTCGGGAAAATGGCAGTCGACGCAATTTTAACCCGCGATTATCCGCTGATTCAAGCTTACGTCGTGTGGATGGCGATTATTTATGTAATGATGAATTTAACGGCGGACTTGCTTTATCATTGGCTCGACCCGCGTGTTCGCTACGGTGAAACGTCATGAAAAAATTAGCACCTTATCTGGCGGCGGCAGGAATTTTAATTTTTATCGCGGTCTTCGCGGAGTTTTTGACGCCTTACGATCCTTACGTTCAAGATTTGGAAGGCGCACTCACTCCGCCGAATTCAACAAATTTACTCGGAACTGACCGCTACGGACGCGATGTTTTATCTAGAGTTATCGTCGGCTCGCAAACAACTTTGTGCGCGTCGCTGTTATTATTGGCGACAATTTCAATCGTCGGAAGTTTAATCGGCGTGATTTGCGGCTACAAGGGCGGCAAGCTTGATACTTTTCTGATGAGATTATCGGACGTATTTTTAGCATTTCCGCAAATGGTTTTCGCGATAGCGGCGGCGGGCGCATTAGGCGGAGGATTATTAAATGCGGCGGCGGCATTAGCGATAATCGGCTGGCCTAAATACGCGAGAATTTCACGCGGGCTGGTTTTGTCAATTCGATCAATACCTTACCTCGACGCGGCTAAAATGGCAGGCTCAAGCTCAACGAAAATTTTATTTATACATGTCTTGCCTAATATCGCGGGACCTGTACTCGTGACAGCGGCTTTAGACATTGGGACAATAATAATGGAATTGGCGGGGCTGTCATTTTTGGGATTGGGCGCAATGCCACCAACTGCTGAATGGGGCGCGATGATGAATAACGGTCGCTCAATGCTCCAAACTGCGCCGTGGGTAATTCTCGCACCAGGCACCGCGATTTTTATAACGGTCGCGACGTTCAATCTTTTGGGCGATAAACTTCGTGACTTCATGAGCGAACAACGTTAAAAAATTACTCCTTGTTAATTGTTGGGAATTTTTTTATTGTGGACATAAGCAGACATGTATTAAAACCTCTATAAAATTTTGTCTGTAGACGTAACGACGCCGCGATTTTTATAACGGTTGCGACGTTCAATTTTTTAGTTGATAAACTTCGTAACTTCATGAGTGGACAACGTTAAAAAATTATTCCTTGTTAATTGCGGGGAATTTTTTTATTGTGGACATGAGCAGGTACATATTAAAGCCGCTATAAAATTTTGTCTGCAGACATAACGGACGCCGCGCAAGGTGTTTTGCTTGCCAAGTAGCATATTAGCCTTTACAATTCAATATAGGATTAACAAAAGTTTTTTTTGGAGGTGTTATCCATGCAAGAGGCGATGCAAAAATTCGGTCGTTTCCTCAGCGCAATGGTTATGCCCAATATCGGCGCGTTCATTGCTTGGGGTTTTATCACAGCACTTTTTATTCCTGCAGGCTGGATTCCAAATGAGGGTCTGGCAGAATTAGTTGGACCTATGGCGAAATGGTTGCTCCCGTTATTAATCGGATTCACGGGCGGCGAAGTCGTCAACGGTCACAGAGGCGGCGTCGTTGGTGCGATTGCTACAGCGGGTATTATCGTCGGTACTGATATTCCAATGTTTATGGGCGCAATGATTATGGGTCCTATTGGCGGCATTGCAATTAAAAAGTTCGACGAGGCGGCGCAAGATTCAATCCCCGGCGGTTTCGAGATGTTAGTTAATAACTTCTCGGCGGGCATTATCGGCGGCGTTCTCGCCTGCGCGGCATACAGTTTTGTAGGTCCGATAGTTTCAAGCATTACAGACGGACTTGCTTCAGCGGTCGGTGCAATCGTCAGCGCGGGACTCTTACCGCTCGTCTCAATTTTGGTTGAGCCTGCGAAGATTTTGTTCCTCAACAACGCGATTAATCACGGCGTATTCACTCCGCTCGGCATGCAACAAGCCCAAGAAGTCGGCAAATCGATTTTCTTCATGATTGAATCGAATCCTGGTCCTGGCTTGGGCGTATTGCTTGCTTATTCGCTGTTCGGCGTCGGCAATGCTAAGGGTTCAGCTCCTGGCGCGGTTATCATTCACTTCTTAGGCGGTATTCACGAAATTTATTTCCCCTATGTTCTTATGAAACCCACGCTGATTCTTGCAGTTATGGCGGGCGGCGTTACGGGCGTTTTCACTCTAACATTGCTCAACGGCGGCTTGGTTGCTCCTGCAGCTCCTGGTTCCTTTATAGCAATTATGGCTATGACGGCACCTGGTGCATACTTTGCAAACGTTGCGGCAGTTGCGGCGGCGGCCGGTGTAAGTTTTGCAATCAGTTCAGTTTTCATTAAGGCGACGGCTAAAGCAGACGCAGAGAAAGAGGACGCACTCGAAGCGGCTCAAGCTAGTATGAAGTCTATGAAGGCGGCGTCCAAAGGTCAGTCAGTCGAAGGCGAAAAACAAGTTGAAGGCAAAGACATTAAGTTTATCGTCTACGCTTGCGATGCGGGCATGGGCTCCAGTGCACTTGGCGCGGCGGCTCTGCGTAAAAAGCTCCACAAAGACGGTTATAAAAATATCACTGTTAAAAACTTCGCAATCGGCAACATTCCTAAGGATGCGCAAATTGTTGTTTCGCACGAAAAACTTGCTGAACGCGCAAGAGCAGACTCTCCTCAAGCCGAGCACATTTGGGTTAAAGACTTCACCAACAACAATGTTTACGACGTTATCAGCGAACGCTTAAAGGGCGGCGGAATTGCGGCACCTGCACCCGAAGCTGGAGGCGCAGAGGAAGAACCTGGCGCAACTCTTAAGGAAGGCGTCTTGCTTAAAGAAAACGTCAAAGTCGGCTTGAAATCTGTTAGCAAGGAAGAGGCTATCAAGGCGGCGGGCGAATTGTTATTCAAGAGCGGCTACGTTGAAAAGCCGTATATCGAGGGCATGTTGGCTCGTGAACGCGACATTTCAACTTATATCGGTCAAGGCATTGCAATTCCGCACGGCGAAAACGCTGTTAAAAAGCACGTCATTAAAACTGGTCTCGTCGTCATGCAATATCCGCAAGGCGTTAAATTCTCTGACGAAAACACTGCGCACTTAATCGTTGGTATCGCGGGCAAAGGCGACGACCATTTGGCGATTATCGCGAACTTGGCGACGATTACTATGGAATATTCGGAAGAAGATTTGCAAAAGGCTTACACTACCAAAGACCCGCAAGTTCTCTTCGATATGTTTACAAAGGGATAAATTCATGAAAAAATTTTTAGCAACACTAACGGCGGCGGCGTGCGTGGCGTTCGGTGCACAGGTTCAAGCGGCTGATTATCCTTCGGAAGCTGAAGTTATTCAAAAGCTCACCGAAACTGAGGGCGTTATCTTCCCCGTCGGCAGTCCAAACGTCAACTACGAAAAATATTTTACGGGCAGAACTTACCTCGCGCCGCTTTCCACAAAAGATTCTATCAATGTAGCGAATGTTACGTTCATTGACGGCGCACATACTTTTTGGCATATTCATCACGGCACGTGTCAAATTCTTGTCGCGGAATCGGGCGCAGGCTACGTTCAAATTTGGGGACAAGAACCCGTCGAGTTAACGCCCGGCGTAGTATTCACCGTTCCTGAAGGCGTTAAACATTGGCATGGCGCAGCACCTGGTAAAATGATGCAACATTTATCAATCATGCAATCAAACTCGGAAGTTTCGACGGAGTGGCTTGAACCGGTCGACAAAAAATTTTTTAAGAGTTTAAAGAAGTAGGAGGCTAAATTATGAAGAAGGCTGTACACTTCGGCGCGGGCAATATCGGACGCGGCTTTATCGGTTTGCTCCTTAGTCAAGCGGGCTATCATGTCAGCTTTGTAGACGTTGCCGCCCCGCTTGTCGACGATATTAACACGCTCGGCAAATACAACGTTCAAATATTCGGCGAGGCGGGAAAAACTCTCGTTGAGAACGTCAGCGCAATCAACAGCAACGAAAACCTCGACGCGCTCCTCGACGCCATTGTTGAGGCGGATATTGTAACAACGGCTATTGGTCCGAACATTTTAAAATTCATTGCGCCGAATATCGCTAAAGGTTTAACCAAGCGCATTGCCGTTAACAAAACGCCGCTTAACATTATCGCTTGCGAAAATATGGTTGGCGGCTCCACCGTGCTAAAAAATTTCGTTTATCAAAACCTTGCAGACGACGTTAAGCCCGAAGTTGAAAAATTAATCGGCTTCCCCGACGCGGCAGTTGATAGGATTGTCCCGCTCCAGAAAAATGACGAAAAACTTTTAGTTAAGGTTGAGCCTTACGCGGAATGGGACGTTGATTCAAAGGGCGTCGTCGGTGAACTTCCCGCGATTAAAGGTATGACGCTCGTTGACAATCTCGGCGCGTACATTGAACGCAAACTCTTCACGGTCAACACGGGGCACGCCTCCATTGCTTATCTTGCCTATCAAAAAGGTTATACCGATATGAGCAAGGCTATGCAGGACGAGGAAATTGTTGCCGCCGCCCGCGCAGTTTGGGCTGAAACTTCCGCGCTGTTGATTGACAAATATAAATTTGCTCCCGCCGTTCATCAAAAATACATTGCGACTACTGAGGCTCGCTTTAAAAATCCAAACTTGAGCGACGAAGTTACTCGCGTGGCTCGCGGTCCTAAGCGTAAACTTTCCGCCGCCGACCGTTTAGTTTCACCTGCAACGCAACTTATCGAACGCGGACTTGTTCCCTACGCATTGGCAAAAGTTATCGCCGCCGCTTTGAAATTCGATTACGCAGAAGACAAAGAAGCCGTCGAAGTTCAAGACTTTATCAAGGCGAATGGCATTGACGCCGCAATTACCCATTTCACGGGCGCAACTGCTGATTCTAAACTCTTCGCGCTCGTTAAGGAAAATCTCTAACACTTACCTTACACAACCCCAAAAAAATTATCCCCTGCCAATTTCTGACAGGGGATTTTTCTTGCCTAAAATGTTAGGCGATTAGATTAGAACTTCTTCTTCGGGAATTTCGTCCCAATTAATACCGAAAATTTTTGCGAGCAATTCTTCTTCGTTCGCGGCCTCAACATCTGCGCTCTTGAAGACTACCGGCATAGCGTCCTCTTCGGATTCGGCGTCCGCCTTAGCTTTTTCCTCAGTAGCTTGTTGTCTTTCAGCCGCTTTTGCCTTAGCCTCGTCAAAACGTTTCTGTTGTTCTTCAGAAAGTTTTTCGAGTTGCGCAAAGAGCGTCATGTTACCTTCGCTATCGATTGAGACGCCAAGTTGAGAGAATTTGACGCCTTCGCCCAAATCTTTTTCTGAAATATTTTTGAGCATATCGACGGCGTTACCAACCTGCCCCATGACTTTTTCTGCGTACTCGTCATCTGCAGCCATTTTCTCAAGTTCTTCAGTGCTGAACATGACAGAATATTCCTTGTCGCTACCGAGTGTCTTGGTGGTGTCCATGTCATTAGAAACGACGAAATTATAATCGCCGTATTTTTCACGGAGCTTTGCCAGATAGTTCTGCGCCTTTGCGGAAAGTTTCTGCTCATCGTCGACATTCTGCGACAATGCTAAACCTTCTTCGGAAATTTCCACAGTGGTATTTGCAACCATTGCTAAGGGATTTTGTTCAGCGACATTTTTATTTGCCACCGTTGTAGCTTGATTGCCTAATTGCTCTGCCGTTTGATAAGACCTCAAAAAATTTGCACTAATCGCATTTAACATGATGTGTCCCTCCCTAACAAAATCCATTCCGTTGCTTAAAGCTGATTTATTATAGCATATTTTCCCGCATATTCAAGCAAAAAATTTTTTTATTGATTGTAAAAAAAATGAAACCGCCTTGAAATTCAGCGGTTTATGATTTATAATTATTTTGTGCTTGTTGCCGACGAGGCAAGGGCGGTCTTAGACCAAGCCCTCGAAAGGGGGTAAGGATATGCGCGTGATTAAATTTGTTATCCGCGTGACAATGCTTACCGGAGCGATTTTGCTCCTGCTTAGCAAAACAGCCGCCTAAGCCTGGACGCTAGGCGACTGTCAAATCCTAATATGTTTTCTATATGCACTCGAGGGTTAGACCGTCTGACAAGTACAATTTTGCCTCGCAAATTCGCGGGGCATTTTGTTTTTCAAGCAAATAAATTATAATCGTCGTGGAAATTTTTTGCAAGGGAAATTTAAATCATTTCATGGGATCCAAACTTATATTGGTAATGATTCGTCCGAGTCGTGCGCTCGTCAAGAAGTTTAACGCCCATTTAAAGAAAACCGTCATATTTGTATAAACGCCAGCCAACCTCATCAAGTGGACAAGCATCCACGCACACCACGCCATAAAGCCTGTCATCTTCGGACTACCGACAACAGCCTCGCCGCGCCCGATTGTCGCCATCGCTCCCAAATCTTTATAAACAAATTTCTCAAGATTGGTGTCGCCTTTAATGAGTTTCATAATATTTTTATGCGCAACTTTAGCCTGTTGAGTGGCAACTGGCGCAACTGTCGGAAGTGGACGTTTCATATCGCCATGCATAAACGCCGCGCAGTCGCCAATAGCGAAAACGTTCTTATGAACCGCGCCACGAACCATTAAATCTTCTTCAATCCAAATGCGCCCGTCGCGAGCACATTCACCACCGCAATTTTTCATCATGTCGACAGCGCGAACGCCCGCCGCCCAAATAACCGTTGTCGTTGGGATTTTCACGCCACTTTTAAGCGTCAAGACATCGCCGTCATAATCAACAACTTGCGTATTGAGCATAACTTCGATACCTTTTTTCTCCAGAACTTTTACGGTATGTTGTTGCAATTCTTCTGGGAGCATTGGCAAAAGTCGTGGCGTCGCTTCAATTAATTTTATGCTTACGTCGTTAAAGTCAAGCAGGTGGAATTCTTTTTTCTGAATTGCAATCAACTCTGCAATCGCGCCTGCCTCTTCGACGCCCGTCGGACCGCCGCCAACTACGACAAAAGTCATGCGTTTTTTGCGGTCTTCGGGTGTGCGATACGGTTTTTCAGCGCGCTCGAATTCGTGAATGACATGGTTGCGAATGTGAACCGCCTCTTGCAAAGTTTTCATGCCAAATGAATGTTCTTCGACACTCTTCATCCCGAAAAAGTTAGTCGTTGCGCCCGCCGCAAGAATCAAGTAATCGTAATGAATTTCGCCATGATTAGTTATAACAACGTCGCGTTCCTGGTCTATGCCTTGCGCCTTCGCCATGTAAAGATTGACATTTTTATTATCGCGGAAGAATGAGCGAATCGGATAGGCAATCTCGCCCGTTTCTAAAACAGAAGTCGAAACTTGATAAAGTAAAGGTTGGAACAAATGAAAATTATGGCGGTCGATTATGGTAACGTCAACGTTTTCTTTAGCGAAGAGCTGACCGAGTTTGATTCCGCCGAACCCGCCGCCCACGATTACTATATGGGGCTTGCCGTTAGACATTTAAAAAACCTCCTGAAACTTGTAGTGAAAATTTTAACTTAACGGGCTAAAAATATTTCGGGATGATTTCCCGTCTTTTTTCCTTATAACGTGCGCTTTACCACAACCCCCTAACCCGTTGTCTTCGCGTATGATAGCATAAAAATTCTAAATTGCAATAGGCAAAGGCTGTTTATTCCGTCGAAAATTCTGCCGCATTAATAAAAAGATTTAAAATTGTGTCCTTTGTTAAAGCGGACAATAATAAAATAAGTATACTAAAAGTCTTCGGTGGAGAAAATTTTTGCACTTGCCCACGACTTGCGAACGTCTTTAAATTATGGGGAATAAAATCAGTTTAAAAGGATTATTTCGCGAGAAGATCCATTAGGCATTCGACTTCCGTCAGCTTGTCCGCAATCGGTTCGCATTTGAAGGATTTCTCGGAAACAATGAGTGCTTGCGGAAATTCTTTCCAGTCTATGGCGTTGATTCCTTTGATTTCGTTATTGAAAAGTCGTATTTCTTCGCCGCTTTCAAATTTACGGAACAGCTTTTGGAGTGTTTCGGCTATATCTCGGTTCAGCACGTTGCCATAAAGTTGCACAGCCTCGCGACTGCCTAAAAACGCCGCTGCAACATCTACAGTGCCGGAACCCAGATTTTCAATCAGCGGCTTGACGTTCCAATAAAGAAGATGAACTTTGTTTCCGCCCTCTGTTAATTTTTGCGCACAGCGATAGGTGCTCAAAGTGTAGAATTGTTCATACATCTTTGCTTGGGCTTCCAATTCGGGCATTGACTCCGCTTGATTCTCAATATAGGCTCTTACGGCGTTTGCTTCAGCGGGATAGTTGTCGTCAAGAAAACGCACAATGGAATCAATTTCTTTGGATATAAAATCTTCGTATTTTTTTTCGCCGACAAGGGATTTATAAATTTGTCTTTCGTTGCTTGGTATACCGATAATGAATTCGATTCCGGAAGCGGCTCCGTTCTGATAAGCGGTGTACATGTCTAAGGGAATCAATTTTCCATCTCGGGTCGGTCCGGATGCCAGATCAAGTACGAGTTTTTGTTGCGCTTCTTTTAGCCGTTGTGTCGAAAGTTGCATAAGTTCTTCCATAGTCGTTGTTGAGGTTTCTTGCAGAAGTTTTTTAGCCAAATTGCGAGACGTTTCCGGCGTAGAGTAAGTGAACATGGGATCTCCGTAAAATATAAATGCTCTTTAGAACAACCCCTTCGCCTGTTCGCACGCCGCAAGTAGGCTTAGGCTTAGTGCTCCCGACTCGAAACCCATAACAGTAATTCGTTCGGGGTCGCCACCAAAAGCGGAAATATTTTCTTTAATCCAACGAAGTGCCGCGATTTGGTCGAGCAAGCCGAGATTGAGCGCGTCGGGATAATCCTCGCCGCCGGGAATTTCGGAAAAATCAATAAAGCCGAAAATGCCGAGACGATAATTAAAAGTGACGCCAACACTGTCTGGATAAACTTTAGTAAAATTATCGCCGTGCAACAGCGGATCAGCGGAACCGCCATAAGTAAAATCGCCGTGATGAAAAAATACAATAACTGGCTTTTTACGCTCCGTCTTTTTGCTTCCAATACAAATATTGAGCGTCAAGCAATCTTCGCTTTGCCTGTGGTGTTTTAAAAACGAGCCGTCATAATCGACTTGAATCGCGGACGCGCCGAAATTTTTTGCCTCGAAAACATTTTCCGATTCAGGCAACGGTTCCGGAGCTTTCCAGCGAAGTTCGTCGATAGGAGGCTTGGCGTAGGGAATTCCCGTGAAAAAAATTGTATTCTTATTTTTTTCTCCGACGAATACACCGGTTTTTGTCTTTATCGCGAGATCGCTGTCAAATGCGCCGTGAATTTGTCGGTTCTGCTGATTCAATTCGTCAATATTGCTTTTGTCCAGGTCATCAAATACGAAGCCGTCGCTCCCGTCGCCGTAGCGTTCACGGATTTTTTTTATGCGATATTGGCGCAGAGCCATATTAAACGCGAAAATCAAAATTGGCGGGATTATGACGAATTGGAACTGTTCCTCAACATAATTAAGTATTGATACGCCCGACATCGTGGCGATATACCAAGCACCTAAAAAAATGATAATGAGCACCACAAACGTCGTGAATCTGTACGCGGGCTGATTTTGTACGATCTCGCTGAAAACGATTTTGTACGCTAGCTCTTCCAGTGTCATTCCGACAACGAGGCAACTCACTATTCTCATCCATTCAGGATAGCCTAAAATTTTCGGAATTTCAAAGCTAAAACCATAGCCAACTGCCGCGACGAGGGCAATAAATAAATCGTCAATCGTAAATATTTTTCTCATGCTTCACCTATCAATTTTCGTAGACGTGGCGCAGGGCGTTCAAATTTTGCGTGTTCAAATCTTTATGGCAGATGCAACCTTTCGAGTTAAGCTCCATAGTTTGGCGATTGTCGACGGAATATTTTTCCCAATGCGGAATAAATTCATTATCGGGATTGCCAGTCGCCGCAAATGCCGCCCACGACGCTTGAATAATCCGCACGAGCCTTTGGTCGGGATTTTCTTCAATGTACGGCACGTTGAACGTATACGACAGGTCGAGCGCGTGAAACGCACCTAAATATTTAAGCGGCGGTGAAGGTTGCTGAGTGAACAGATAATAAAACACGTCATTAAACTTCGATTGATATTCAGACGCCAACTCTTGACTTACGCGCCAATCAACCTGTGTTGTAAAATCTGCAAAGTTGTCTTCGGTATCGGGACGGTCGTTGAGCCACTTTTTGTAAACTTCTTCGTTAGTGTGTTTTGTGTAATGTGAAAAAATCGGCGAAATATCTTGAGAGTCTTTGCGAACAAGGTCAAATAAATTTTCGTTAGCTAGCAGGAAAGCGCGCCATTCGTTGGCAGTCGTGCCCGTCAAAATTTTAATTCCGCGAGCTACGCCGTCTTTGATTGCCTTGAAAGGATTACGCGGCAAAAATTTCCCGTCGCATGTCGGATAAAAATCCGCAATGTTCATTTCGCGAGTGTTCGTAAATCCCGCGTAAGCCTTTTGAAGTTCGACACCGGATTTTTTCATGAGATCGCCAACGGTTTTCGCGCCGCAAAAATCCATAAAATTTTTCGCAACTTGAGTTGAATCTTCAGGCGTTTTATAAAAACCTACGGCACCCGACTGCGGAATTGCTTTTTGAAACAAACCTTTTGCGGCGGGAGCGATTGTCAGGAAAAAAGTCGAAATTGAGCCAGCACTTTCGCCGAAAACTGTAATATTGTCGGGATTTCCTCCGAATTCGTCAATGTTTTCTTTGATCCAAGTCACTGCGGCGATTTGGTCTTTCAAACCGAGATAACCGCTGTCCTCGAACGAAGAATCAATGCTTGCCAGATTCATGAAGCCGAAAACGTTCATCCGATAATTCAAAGTGACGATAATGACATCGTGCACGGAAACGAAATTACTTGCGTTGTAAGTCGGTTCGCTTGCATGACCGCAGACAAAACCGCCGCCGTAAATCCACACCATGACGGGCTTATTTTTGCCTTCGCCGCGTGTCCAAATGTTCAGCGTCAAACGATCTTCGCTTTCCGTTGTGGTAAAGCCTTCAACCAAATTACCGAGCTTCATTGACGCCTGCATTGGATCGTTGCCGTATTTTTGGGCGTCGAAAGTATTATTGGATGGTTTCAGAGGTTGAGGAGCCTGCCAGCGAAAAGCTCCGACGGGCGGTTGAGCGTAGGGAATGCCCAGCCACGTTTTTACACCGTTTTTGTCAACAAAACCGTTAAAAGTTCCGTAGCGAGTTTTAATGTTCAAATCGTTAATCAAGATAAAATCTCCTTTTATTGATCTAGGTCAAGTTCAGCGTACAACTGACTAATCTGCTCTTCCGTATAATGCGGTTTTTCGTAGGTGTCCGAAAAATTAACTTTAATACTTGCCAACCGTCCTGCGAGCCGCTTTTCCTTGCGAAGTTCACGCCCCGTAATAAAGATATATTCAAACATTCTGTCACCAAAAAACCAAAAAAATACGACAAAAATTTCACGCGGTACTTCGTCAAGCGGAATTGTCAACCACAGGAGTAGCCCGCTAATGATTAATCCGATAATCATTAAGATAAACATTCTAAATTCTCGTTCCTGTTCCCTTTCAACAAGACCGAGCCTGTAAGAAAAATCATCACGAATAGTTTCTTTGATAATTTTTTTCTCGTCTGCCGATAAGCAATCCCCAATGACATTCAAAACAAGCGGACATTCATCGGGAATGGGATCTGCGGAGTCTTTGAGAAAGTCTACAAAATCCGGATTCAAGCTCTCCTGGTCTTTTGCGCTGTATGTCCCGTTCTCGATATAATCGCGTTTTATGCGTGAGTCTATCCGGCTTTTTTTCCGCTCAAACAATTGAATAAAATTACGTTTTTTCATGCTAGTCCTCATTTCGCCACAAGGAAAGGCAGAGGGTTTCAAGCCCCCTGCCTGTCAACTTGCAGATTATCCGTTATTAAAGCATATAATATTTGGTAAGGGAATATGTTCTGTCCCAATCGACGATTTTTCTTGCGGATTCTTTTTCGGGGTGAATATCGAATTCGTCGAAAACCATTACTTGCTTGTTTTGCGTGTCGTAGAGTGGCCACGTTTTAGCCTTGCCGTCGGGGGAAATGTCCGCGCTAAGTGACGGGTTGCCAGTTTTGGCGAATTGAACCCACATTTTGCGCATAGTCTTGCAGAAGGTCGCGTTGAATTCTCTGCCCGTGTCGCCGGTAATATCCGGATGATTGAAAACAACCGCAAGTTCTATCGCGTGTCCGCATTTCATAATCGGCAACGAGGATTCGGGCGTGAAGTAATAGGCGTAAGATTTGCCGCCGCCCTTTGTTTGACTTTCTGCTAACTTGATAACCGGCGCATTAAACCAAATCTGACTTAAAAGACGGCTATCACGTTCCCAATTTTCGCACTGCATATCATTGCAGAAACTCTTCATAAGCTTTTTATCTTCAGCCGAAATCACGGAAAATCCCTTCGCCTTGCGGTCAGCTACCCACGCATTCCAACCTTCCAAACCGAAACTGTACACGAAGAAATTCATTTCGTCTTTGTTGCAACCGATAAGAAAATCAATGTCCTTCGCCGCGCCATTTGCATAAGCCTCAAACGGTTCCAACGGCAAATATTTTCCGTCACGTTCGGGGAATTGTCGCATAAAGAGTGCGGACGATGCGTCAAAAACTTTTTGGGCGTCAATTTTCAGCAATTCGGCGACGGTTTTGCAACCGAGTATTTCCAGCAATTTGTTCGCGCCTTCGATACCTTCTTCCGAAGACCGCGTTTGGTTGGGTGCGCCGCTTTCGGCAATAACGCGCTTGAAATATTTTTGCGAGCCGGGAATCAGCGGAAGAAGTGAGCAACTTCCTGCGCCTGCCGATTCGCCGAAGATTGTCACGTTGTCGGGGTCGCCGCCGAAGTTGGAAATGTTCTCGTGAACCCATTTCAACGCCGCGATTTGGTCGAGCAAGCCGAGATTCTGCGCGTCGGGATAATCTTCGCCGTCCGACAGGTGCGACAGGTGGAAAAATCCGAAGACGCCGAGCCTGTACGCTATAGTAACGACGATAACGTCAGGATTTTCTTTAACGAAATTATGGCAGTCAAACATCGGGTCAACGGTTCCGCCCGCCTCAAACGCGCCGCCGTGAATCCACGCCATAACAGGCTTTTTAACCGCAGAATCGTCCGCCTTCCAAATGTTCAGATACAAGCAATCTTCATCAAGATAGAAAAGGGAGCCGATCTCGAAGTTTTCATTACCATAGGCACTTTTCGCGTTGTGATATGCCTCGTAAACGCCGTTATCCGCAACAACTTCAACCGGAGCTTTCCAGCGCAAATCCCCGACAGGCGGCTTGCCAACAAAAGGAATGCCTCTGTACGCAATGATATTATCTGTTTTCTTGCCAACGAATTTACCGTTGACGCACTGAACCGCCAGCGACTTATCATAATTGCCGTCAGTGATTCGTTTGTTTTCGCCGTACTGCGCTCGCAGTAATTTTTTTACGTCCATAATCAATCACGCCTTATAAACTTTTTTGCCTTCAAAGTAAGTCGCGGCAGGTTTAGCGGTGTGAATTTCTTTTACGGGGCAAGACAAAACATCTTTGGTAACGAGGAGGAAGTCGGCATATTTGCCGGGTTTGATACTGCCGCGTTCGTTTTCAAGGAACATTTGCTTTGCGACGTTGATAGTCAAAGCCGTGATTGCCTGTTCGCGGGTGATGAGTTCTTCCGTCCACCAAGGCTTTCCGGTTTCCATGTAACATTGACCAGTAACGGCAATTTCAATAATGCCGAACGGATCGTCGGGACTGCCGGAGAGTGCAGGGAAATCCGAGTGCGAAGTCACATTAACGACGTTATCGAAGAATGATTTCATCGGATAACTTTTGTCGCCCATGCCTTCGGGAACCATATCGGGCAAAACTTTTTGAACTTCATCGTCTTGATGGTGCCAAAGCATGCCAGAGGTAACGTAGATATTGTGATCTGCCATACGCTTATAATCCGGCTGAAAAACTTGGTGCACATGTACAAGAGTATTGCGCAGTTCATCTTTTCCGCCGTTGACGTATGCGTTGACAACACGATTGATCGCCTTATTGCCCATCGTGTGAATATGCATGCTCAAACCTTTTGCATTCGCCTTATGCGTAATGTCGGTAACTTCCTCTTCCGACCAGTTGGCGATACCTTGCTTGCCGCCGGGATACAGCGGATCAACAAAGCCTGTGCCGGTTTCAACGGTGCCGTCCATAAAGAGTTTAACCCAATTAGATAGTGTTCACACTATAGCGAATAGAAAACAAAACTGATAAAATAGG
>CAMJRX010000040.1 GCA_946408355.1 uncultured Selenomonadales bacterium | reverse complement strand
AAAAGCGGAGCGCGTTGGCGCGATTTACCTGCTCGTTACGGTAATTGGCACAGCATTTACCACAAATTCCGTCTTTGGTGCTCTCTCGGTTTATTTGACCGCCTGCTCAAAGTTATCAACGCCGACGCAAAGGACGCTACCTTGCTTGAGATTGATTCCACTTTCCGCAAAGTGCATAAGAGTGCGTGCTACGCACTGAAAAAACAAGCAATAGGAGTGTAGCGCGGCGGCAAGTTTTGAATGTGGTATTGACCGGCGGGCACGTTCACGACTCAGAACCGGCTATCGAACTTCTTAAGGGCGTTACACTCAAGGGTAAAACAATTCTTGCGGATATTTCGACTCCTGCCTCTATAAGCAACGCAATATTGTTGAGCGCTTCTTTCAGCGAATTAAAAATTACCGTCACGTTGCCACGCGCTTCGACAAATTGGCTCTTTGCTTTGAGAATTTCGTTTTACTTGCTTCTTCTGTTATTCACTTTTAATTACCAACTAGTACTCTCGAAGGCGCGACTATAAACGCACTCGGCGGCGGCGATTCAATCCGCAATGATGGCTCGAATGTAAGGCATTTCAGGTGGCGACGGAAACGACACAATCGACAACAGCGATTACTCCGACAATGAAAACGTTACGATAAACGGTGGCGCAGGCAACGATTACATTGACAATCACGGCGACAATGTTTCAATTTACGGCGACGACGGGGCTGATACAATCAGCAACGATAGCGACAATGTTTCAATTTACGACGGCAATGGGGCTGATACAATCAGCAACGATAGCAAAAATGTCACAATCAACGCGGGCAAAGGCGACGACAGCATTAATGTTAAGTATGGTTATTCGTATGATAATCTTATCCAATACGCCAGCGGCGACGGCAACGATATTATTTACAACGACCAAAACAAAGTCAAGCTCACCGGCTCCGACAACAACGACACCATTGATAATTTCGGTAATAAAGTGACCGTTACGAGCGGCGCGGGTAATGATTCACTTCGGAATCACGTCACACACGTTTTAATTGAAGCAGGCGCAGACGACGACACGATAGAAGCTTACGTGATAGATAAAGACTCGTCGTCTTATACGACACTGCGCGGCGGTGCGAGTAATGACCACATCGACAATCACGTACACCACGTTTTGATTGAGGGCGGCACAGGCAATGATACGCTTGGCAATTACACCGGCGACGACAACGGCATACATGAACAATACGAGGCAGATTACTCGACAATGCTCGGCGGCGACGGCGATGATTATATCGATAATCGCGGAGATAATTCTTCTATCGACGGCGGCAAGGACACAGATAAAATTTATGGCGGCAGTGGAAATGACACGCTCTGGGGCAACGCGGGCAATGATTCGCTTTACGGCGGCGCAGGTAACGAAACATTCATTTATAAGCCGGGCGAAGGCATCGATAAAATTTTCGACTACGCAAGCGGCGATATGTTGAAGATTTTGAAGACAAACGGCAAAGATGGTGGCACTTTCAGCAAAGGGAACCTTACGTTGGCGATTTCGGGCGGCGGCTCTGTTATCTTCGACGGCGTAAGCAAAGGCGACGTTATAAATATTAACGGCACGAATCACACAATAAACAGCAAAACTTTTAAATAAAATCTGCGCGGGATAAATTTAAACCTCGTCGGGCGCGGCGGGGTTTTTTGTTTGACACAGGCAGAAAAGTTTTTATAATAAGTCGCAGAACAACTTGGAGGAAAAATTAAATCATGCACTTGAAAGTTTTGGGCTTGAATCACAGGACGGCTCCCATTGAAGTCCGCGAAAATTTTTTGATAAGCAAGGAGGCTTTGCGGCGCGGGCTTGAAAATCTTGACAGCTACGACGGCTTGAGCGAGGCGGTTATCCTTAACACTTGCAATCGCAGTGAAATTTATGCCGTCACGGCGGAAGATTGCGATAAAAGTGTTTATAATTTTCTCAACGATTTAATCGGCGGCGTCGACAAAAAATTTCTCTATGAATTCGACAACGAAACTTGCGCCGAACATCTTTTCGAGGTTGCGGCTGGGCTTGATTCTTTAGTTTTAGGCGAGGGGCAAATTTTATCGCAAGTCAAGGAGGCTTATGCTTTGGCGAAGTCGGCGGAGGCAACCGATACAATTTTAAATACGCTGTTTAATCGGGCGATAGCGTCGGGCAAGCGCGTCCGCACAGAAACTAAAATCGCGTATAATTCAGTGTCAGTCAGTTCAGCGGCGGTTGAGTTGGCAGAAAAAAATTTGTACGGATTAGCGGATAAAAGCGCATTAATTTTCGGCGCGGGCAAAATGGCTCAACTTACGGCGCAACATCTCTTATCGCACGGTCTGAAAAAAATTTTTGTGGCAAATCATCACTTGGAACGCGCAGAGGAAATGGCGTCAAAAATTGGCGGGCAAGCTGTCGCGTGGGAAAATGCCTTCACGAGCGCGGCGCATGTCGATATAATCATAACTTCAACGGGTGCGCCGCATTACGTCGTTAAGCCGTGGCAAACTCAACAGCTCATGACGCGCAGGGAAGGTCGCGGAATTTTTTTTATTGATATAGCGGTTCCTCGCGACGTTGACCCGGAAGTCGGCAAGATTAAAGGCGTGACACTTTACAATATCGATGACCTCGAATCGGTTGTAGAAAAAAATTTACAGGCGCGACAACGCGAGGCAGTTCTTGCAAAAAAAATAATCGCCGAAGACGTAGCGACGCTTATTGAACGATTTAAATATTTGAGTTTCCAACCGTTAATGGCTAACTTGTCGGAACGTGCGGAACAAATGCGGATTCGTGAACTGCGAAAAATTTCAAGCAAACTTCCCAACTTAACTGACGACGAAAAGCGAATTCTCGACCAGATGACGCGCCGCATTGTACGAAAACTTTTGCGTATGCCGATGATGAAGCTCAATGCTTCAGCTGGCACCGACGCCGAAAATTTTTATACTCAAGCAGTCAAAGCACTTTTTACCGACGAGGTGAATTCATTTGCGCAAAATTAAAATCGGAACGCGGGCAAGTCGTCTGGCTTTGTGGCAAGCGCAATTCGTCGCGGCGGAGCTAAAAAAATTTTTCCCTAAACTTGAAATCGAACTCGTCAAAGTGCGCACAACCGGCGACAAAATTTTGGACGCGCCACTTGCTAAAATCGGCGGCAAAGGACTTTTCACTAAAGAATTGGAATTACAAATGGCGGCGGGCGCGATTGATTTGGCGGTTCACAGCTTAAAAGATATGCCGACAGAATTACCCGAAAGATTCAAAATCGCGGCGATAACAAAACGCGCTCAACCTTTCGACGCCTTTGTAAGCAATAAATTTCCGACATTTGACGCGCTCCCGAAAAATTCTGTCGTGGGAACTTCAAGCTTGCGGCGGGCGGCTCAAATTTTGTCGTTGCGTCCCGACTTGCAAATAAAAAATCTGCGCGGCAATGTCGACACTCGAATAAAAAAATTAGACGCTGGCGAATTCGACGCAATAATTTTATCGGCGGCAGGTTTGGAACGGCTCGGCTACTCGTCACGAATCAGAGAATTTTTAACGGAAATAATTCCGGCGGCGGGGCAGGGCGCATTGGCAATCGAAACCCGCGCAGATGACGAAAAAATTTTTTCCTTAGTACAGAAACTAAACGACGCTGAAACTTTTGACGCGGTTAAAGTCGAGCGTGAATTTTTAACGGAAGTCGGCGGCAGTTGTCAAATTCCCGTTGGTGTCTTCGCGACGATTGACGGCGAGCAAATTAAACTTCGCGCACTTATTGCCTCAACCGACGGGAAAAAAGTTATCAAAACTTCGGAAGTTGCGCCGCGTAGGAAAATTAATTTGGGCCAAAAAATAGCCGCTCAACTTTTGAATAGCGGCGGCAGAGAAATTTTAAAAGAAATTTTTTGTGGAGGAAATTGAATGGCTTTGCAAGTTATTCGTAACGATTTGGCGCGAGTGGCTACCGATGCCATAGTCATTCCCGCTAATCCGTCTGTAAAAATCGGTGGCGGTACTGAAAATTCTATTTACATGGCGGCGGGTAAGGAAAAACTTTTAGCGGCGCGACAAAAAATCGGCGAACTTCAACCAGGCGAAGTTGCAGCAACTGAAACTTTTAACTTGCAAGCTAAGATTTTAATTCACGCGGTTAGCTCGGTTTGGACAAATGACGACACCGATTTAAAAATCTTGCGTGCTTGCTATGAAAAATCATTGAAACTTGCTCGCGAAAAAAATTGTCGAAGTATCGCCTTCCCGCTTTTGGGCACAGGCAACAATCGAATTCCAAAAGAAAAATCTTTACTTGCGGCTGTCGCGACGATTCAAAAATTTTTGGCAACGAATGATATGGAAATTATTCTCGTCATCTTCGGGCAAAAGACTTTTGAGTTGGCGACAAATTTTTTCGGAACAGTGCAAAGTTTCATTGACGAACATTCCGAAAAAAAAATTTTACAACAAGAATATTCGCAACGAATAACGCCGCAAAATTTCTTTACCGAATACAAAGACGAAAAAATCTTGCAAAACGTTTTAAATCATTGGGGTAAAGATTTCAAATTACGAATCAATGAACTTGTTACGGCAAGCGGTTTAAGTAATAAAGAAATTTACATGCAAGCCGATGTACTGAAGAAAGTTTTCTACGACGCGATAAATTTCATGAAGTGTACGCCGACGAAAAGAATTTTACTTGCGTTGATTTTCTCAATGAAACTTTCCCTGCCTGACGCGATAGATTTGCTTGCCCGCGCCGAATATATGTTAAAAAGTAACGACGCGACAGATGAGATTGTCGTCGACTTCCTGCGCAGAAAAATTTATGATGTGGACGAAATTAACAGCGTGCTTGAAAATAAAGGTTTGAAAAAACTCGGCTCGAAATAAAAGTAACTTTCAAAGTGACCAAAAAAATTTTTCCTCCTGTATAATGTAAACTGAAATTGTTCAGCGAAGGAGGAATTTTTTATGAATCCGTTGTTTTACGGAGCGATTATCGGCGACATTTCCGGTTCGTGCTATGAAGGTTACAAGAACGCCATCAAGACGAAGGATTTTAAATTTATTCGCAGGAGCGGTCACATTACCGACGATACCGTCATGACGATTGCGATTGCTGAAGCGTTGTTGACGTGCGACGGCTTGGACGAGGTTTCAATTAAAAATGCCGTCGTCGAATCAATGCAGAATTGGGGACGCAAATATCCGAATGCGGGTTATGGGCACAGATTCACAAATTGGCTGATGTCTGATGAGCCGCAACCTTATAAAAGTTTTGGCAACGGTGCGGCAATGAGAGTTTCAGCTGTCGATTTAATCGGGATATTTTACGGCGATTTGGATTTGGTGCGCAATGTGGCGCGTTGGACGGCTGAAGTCACTCATAATCACCCTGAAGGCGTCAAAAGTGCGGAAGCAGTCGCAAGTGCGATTTTCTTGGCACGGAATAAAATTTCTAAGTCGGAGATAAAATTTTACGTCGAGAAAAATTTTGGTTATGATTTATCGCGCACGCTTGACGAAATTCGCCCGAATTATCGCCATGAAACTTCCGCGCAGAAATCCATACCTGAAGCGATTATTTCTTTCCTTGAGGCTGATAGTTTCGAGGACGCGATTAGAAATGCCGTATCTCTCGGCGGTGATTCTGATACGCTTGCCGCGATTGCCGGTAGTATTGCTGGAGCTTTTTTCGGAGTGCCTGAAGAATTTATTAGTAAGGCTCGTGAAAAAATTCCACAAGAAATGCTTAAAGTGATTGACGAAGTAAATTTGCTTGTCCACATGCAGAACAAATGCACTGAACTTCACGGCAACGAACGAATAGACGCGGTGATGAGAAAATTTTACGCTCAACAATCTGACAATGTCCTCGAACTTCTCGACGCGATTCACGGACGAATTAAGGCTGACGGCTGTTTTATCGTTGCATTGGAAAAAATTTCCGACGACAAAGACAGTACCAATTTCGCGCCAATTATCATGAATCATCCGCATATTAATCATTCGTTCATGTCGGTCTTCACGAATTTTTACGAGTTCAAAAAGGCAGTTCGTAGCAGAGACACGCAACTTAAATGCGTGACGAATCGAATAGATAATCTGCTTGAAAATTGCGCACAAGTTAACGCGACAATCAAAAATTCCAACGACAACGCAAAAATGGGACTTGTTATTAATCCATGTAGTAATGAGCTTTTCGCGTTGACGGAAGATTTAATTGATTTGCTGGTAAAAGTTTCGATTCGAGGTTTCGACGCGGAAAAATCTCAGGCGTATAAAAATCTCGTTGAACGCGCTAAGAATCAATATCCAATTTATGACAGTAAAGTTAAAGTCAGCGACAACGACAAAGAAAAGACTAAAAATTTTGCCGCACTTTTCAGCGACAAGCAGAAATTTTTGGACGCGCTCAAGTCGAAAGGCATTGGCTGGAACGAGTGCATGACTGATTCAGGTATTAATTACATGCGTGCGAAAATGGCTTTAAATACAGCGATAGCTTGCGGTTTCGATTCGAACGATCCCGTTGCCCTCTTTGCGCCCGTCGTCAATGGCGTCAATATCTGCAACGAAATTAATCTGTACACTTATTGGCAGGGTTTCGGCTACGCTAATAATACGCCTAAGATAAAATATCTGCTCGTCGCTCAAGATTGGGGCAATTTCTTTAACGACGACGCCGAATCTTTTAAAACTATCGTCGCCAAGATGAATGCGGGCGAAGATTTGCCGTATCCGTTTAGCATGAAATCCCCCACAGACAGAAATTTGATTGAGCTATTTAAAATTCTCGAACGCGACATTACAAAACCTTGCGCGGACGTTTTCTTTACGAATTTTTGTTTAGGTTATCGATTCGGCAATGAAAGTAGCGGCATGACAAAAAAATTGATGATGCACGACGTTGATTTGTTCCGCGAGCTATGTGAAATTTTGGAACCTGAAAATATTCTTTGTCTCGGTCGAATTACAAGTGAATGCGTTTACGAGGCGTTGACGGGCGATAGATTTCAAAAAATTTTTATCGGCTCAAAAAGCTACAATGACTTTCTCGACAATCACTTTAGATTTACTCTTTACTACGGCGCGAACAAAAAATTTTCGTCGAAATTTTATCCGCTGGCTCATTGCGGCGGTATGGGTACAGCAAATCGTTCATTCGATAAACAAGTTAAAGATTGGAAAAAAATTGTTGGCTGAACAAAAAATTATCCCCCGCGCAGATTTTTACGCAGGGGATTTTTTTACTTAAATAAATTTTTATTTTTACTGATGAGTTCGCCGATTAGCATTTTGCCGCGAATGTCGGGGTGAATGCCGTCAACAGAAAAATTCGTGTCCATAGTGCCTTGCGTGTCGTAAAAATAAGGCTCAATATCGATAAAAAATTCTTGCCGCTTAATGTAGTCGTTAATCTGCTGAAGTTTTACGTGCCAATTCGGGTCGGTCGGCGTGTGGAAGGCATTTTGTAAATTGGCGGGGTTAATCGGCATGAGCGTTAAGAAAATCGGACGAATATCATTTTGGGCGCAAAGTTTGTTAATGCCCGCCAAATCGGCGATAACGTCTTCAGCGGAAATCCTCGTGTCGCGAAGACAATTTGCGCCCGTTGAGATGATTAAATTTTTCGGCTTGACTTTCAGAACGTCTTGATTAAAACGCTCAAGAGTTGTGTGGGAAGTGTCGCCGCTCCTCGACAGATTGATAACGGGGAAGTCGATATAAGTTTCGTAGCTGTATTGTAGGGCACGCGGAGAATAGCTGACTGCGCCGCCGCCGTGTGAAATACTGTCGCCCAAAATCGCCACGTCAACGCCGTCCGTGTAATCTGCGACGATAAATTTTTCGCTGTTAGACCACGTGCCGATTGGATTATTATTTTCGTCGAGAGCACGCACGCGCCAATAATAAGCTCCGGCATAAGGTCGCCCGTATTCGTCGTAGCAACTGGACACGTCGTCGGAAATCATGCGCCAAACGCCATCGGGACTAGGCTCAACGTCATTTTCAACGGCGGGCGGGTGAGTTAACATTTCCACTTCATACTTTGCCGCCTCATGTAAGGGTATCCAATCGAACACGTGATAAATCGGTTGCGGCAAATAATCCATGAAGTCAAAATTATTTATCAGCGGACAATTCGGAAACGGTTTAGTAGAATCAACGATAATTTTTTCAGCCTTGCAAAATTCGCCAATCGGCTCGTGATGAAGTCCCAAAGCTCGCGCCCGCCAATAAAGTTCTTTTTTATTTGCAAACGGTCGCAAGTCAGCTTGATAGCCATTGGTATAAATTTTGCGCGTGCTGTCGAGGCTATGAATTTGCGATAAAGCAATACCGCCTTCGATTTCGGGCGGCGCGTCCAAAATTTCCAGTTCATAGCAAACGGCATTGGGTACGGTGTGCCACACGAGGAACGGCATTAAACTTGCGGGATTATTTTCGCTGTAATGATAAATGCTGACGGGATGAGGCGGCGTCGGGAAGTTGGGATTTGGATAAATTTTGTCGGAACGATAAATTTCGCCGAAAAGCCCACGAGCCGAAATAAAATAATAAGTTGGA
The DNA here is from genome assembly GCA_946408355.1 of uncultured Selenomonadales bacterium. Lineage (GTDB taxonomy): Bacteria > Bacillota > Negativicutes > Selenomonadales > Selenomonadaceae > Quinella. The sequence goes on along the minus strand of CAMJRX010000040.1, from coordinate 13,109 downwards.
ATTGGTGCACGCGGCACAATATAACTTGCCGAGCGCGTCTCCTCTTCCTTAAAGATATGGAAGGGCGGCGAATCTTCAACAAGTCCAGTTGTGCGGCTAATCGTCGTTACTTTGTAGACGCAAGGATATGGCAACGGTTTCCACGTCATCAGAGTATCGTCGCCTTCTTGAGAAAAACTAATTTCAAGCGAGCGTCCGTTGAGTTGTAGCACGTCGGTTTTTTCAGCAATGTACATGCTAAATATAGAAAAAAAGCCCATTAAGGCGGCGATAATTATCAATGTAAACAAATTTTTCATAGGTTAAAATAAATGCTCCTTAAAACATAGTCATTAACTACGTAATTCGTTAGCAATTATATTTTAGAGCCTTAGCAGTGTCAACGTTTTAATCAATTATTGGAAACTTCCTAAGTCTCCAGCAAGTCAATATAACTTTTCAACAGCGCAATATCTCCGAAACGGGCGAATAAGCAAATTAAAATTATCAGCACGACGAAAAAATATTCGCGCCACGAGCCGACTTTGAAAAGTTTTATCCCGTATTTTTTATTCGGCGTGAAAATCGGTACCTTGCCGCAAATTCCGTCTTCAGCAATGTGCAATAGTGCTCCAACTAGCGCATAGGTTATCAAGTTCAGCACAAAGGCAAGCGTCGGTTCAGGATAATATTCCTTAGCAAACTGCGCGGCGGCAATCAGCACAAGATAAATCAACGGATAATGCGACCACGTGCGGTGTTTTTTACGCCACTTCCAATAGGCTGAACTGTCTTTGGGCGGCGAACCTTCGACCTTGTCCGGCAAGACCGCCCCGACAATAGCCGACGCCGTAAAAAGTGCATTGTCCGTCGCCGTGCAAACTATAAAGCCCGTTACAATTTGATGATTAATCCATTTCAAAAGTTTTTTCTCCCAACATATTCTGGGTTTTGCTATTAAGAATCTGCCTCTCCGCGCAAAATTTCTATTCCGTGTTGTAATTGCGGCAGAACAAAATTTAAACATTCGTCAACGGCTTTGGGACTGCCCGGTAAATTCACAATAAGAGACCGCTTGCGAATTCCGGCGACGGCTCGGCTTAGCATGGCGCGTTTTGTTACTTGCATTGAAAAATTCCTCATGGCTTCTGAAATTCCTGGTGCAAGCCGAGTGCAAACTTCCAATGTTGCTTCAGGTGTGATGTCTCGAATGGAAAAGCCCGTGCCGCCCGTCGTCAAAATCAAAGCAACTCCCGCGTCCGCTAAATCAATCAGCTTGTCGACAATAAATTTCTTAACGTCGGGAACAATCGTCCGCGAAAAAATTTTGTAGCCTGTTTTGGATAAAATTTCTTCGCATTTGTCGCCGCTTGTATCCTCATCGCGCAAACCGTGAAAACCTCTGTCGCTAACTGTAATAATGGCGGCGTCAAGTGGAATATTTTCCTTTGCAAGTTCTAAATCGTCGCCGATTTTTATTTTCCCGCCGTGCAAAACTCGCGCAAAAACTCCCTCGCGCGGCATAATACAATCGCCAACTTGTTTATAAATCGCGCAATGGCTGTGGCATTCCTTACCGATTTGCGTTATCTCAAAAAAAACGTCGCCGCATTTTAAGCGCGTACCAATAGGCAATTCTTTAAACGTAAAACCTTCGGCGATAATATTTTCTCCAAACGCGCCCGCCGCGACTTGTGCACCACGAGCTTTGAAGGCGTCAATTTCGGCTTGACCAAGAAAGCTAATTTGCCGATGCCAATCGCCCGCGTGCGCGTCGCCGTCAATCCCGTGTTCCGTTATAAAGGTCGCCAAGTCGATTAATTTTTTAGCTGTGCCGCGCTTTTCGCTTATACAAATTGCATTGATTTTGCCCATTGCTTAACCTCCCACTTGATACATTTGAAATTTCGTCGCGCCGTCAAAAAAATGTTCTTTAGGTTTGCGATAAATTGTCTCGCGAATTTTTTCTAAAATTTTATCGTCATTTGCGCCGGAACGCAACAAATTTTTTACGTCAAGCCCCGTGTCAAAGCTCAAACACGTTTTTAAAAAGCCTTCCGCCGTCAAACGAATTCGATTGCAATTCGCGCAAAATTTATGCTCCAAAGCATCTATAAATCCAATTTCGCCGATAAAATTTTTCGGCTTAAAATATTTCGCGGGACCTTGCAAAGAATTTTTTTCAGGCACGGGAATAAGCTTGCCAAAATATTCTTTCAGCATAGAAAAAATTTCTGCAGTCGGAATTCCTCGCAATCCAGATTCCCACGCGCAACCAATCGGCATAAGTTCAATAAATCGGATTTTTATCGGATTATTTTTTGCTAATGTTGCAAGCTTTAAAATTTCTTCGTCGTTGACGTCGCGCAGAGGCACGCAATTTATTTTTAATATTAAATTTTTATCGAGCAATGTTTGAAAACTTTCAAGCACATTGTTAAAAAGTTTTCGTCGCGTCAAATCAGCAAAAATTTTTTCGTCGAGCGTATCTAAACTCAAATTTACGCCGTCAAGACCTGCCGCAATTAATTCCTGCGCAAAATTTTTCAGCAAGACGCCGTTGGTTGTTAAAGTTACTTGCTCAATAGCGGGAATATTTTTCAGTTCACGGACGAGCGACGGCAAATTTTTTCTAAGCAATGGTTCGCCGCCCGTCAATCGGATTTTTTCGATTCCGAGCTGCGAAAATATTTTAGCGACGCGCAAAACTTCTTCTAAGCTCAAAATCTCGTTGTGAGAAATTTTTTTTACACCGCATTCGGGCATGCAATAGCGACAACGCAAATTGCAACGGTCAGTTACAGAAATTCGCGCATAATTTATTTCACGTCCAAATTGGTCAGTCATAATAAAATTATTTCAACCTCTGCGCCCGCCGAAAGTTTATCCGAACCGGCAGGAATATCGACTAAACAGTTGCAATCGACCGCCGAATACAAAGAGCCAGACTCATGACGACTAGGAAGAAAAATTTTTTCGCCGTCAAATTGCGCACGAATAAATCTGCGCCCTAAACTTTTTTTAGGAAAATCATTCGCCAGCATTCCGCGTCCTCGACTGTACAAAATATCTGCGCGGCGGGACATTTTAGATAGCACGGGGCGAACTAAAAGTTCAAACGTAGCATAAGCCGCAAACGGATTACCACTTAACGCGACGCCTAAAAATTTTCCGCATTTCCAGCCTATAACAGGCGCACCAGGTTTCATTAGCACGCGCCAAAAAAGTTTTTCGCCGCTTTTCTTAACAACGTCGTGCATAATATCTTTTTTGCCAACAGACACGCCGCCCGTTGTTATCAGCAAGTCAATTTCGTCGCGCAAAGTAAAAATTTTGTCCGCGCAGGCGTCAACGTCGTCAGGCAGATTGTATAAAATTTTCGGCTCAAAACCTAATTCAAGAAGTCTGGAGGCGATTAAATACAAATTGCTATTATAAATTTTTCCTGCAGAAATTTTTTCGCCAGGTTGAATCAATTCGTCGCCCGTCGAAGCAATAGCAACAACTGGTTTCCGATAAATTTTTACAGAATTAATACCTTGACTTGCCAAAACTGCGACATGCGCCGCCGTCAACTTTGTACCTTTAGCAACGAGCAATGAACCGCGTTTAATATCTTCGCCTGCAAAACAATAATTTTCGTGGTGCTTGAGCGCGTAAGGAACAAAAATATTTTCGCCGTCAACTTTAACGTCCTCTTGACGAATCACGCAATCAGAACCTTTTGGCATAGCCGCGCCCGTCATAATCCGCAAAGCCTCGCCGGATTTAATTTCGCCCGGAAAAAAATCTCCAGCGCACTCCTCGCCGATAACTTTAAATTTGCCCAGCGTATCAGAAGATTTTAGCGCGTAGCCGTCAAGCGGACTGCGGTCAAATGGAGGATTATCAATGGTTGCAAAATAATCCTGCGCGGCTACATTTCCTAACGACTTAATCAAAAAAACTTCCTCAACGTCGGAAATTTCTTTGGCGTTGGCAGTCAAAACCTCGATTGCCTGTTCAAAAGTGATTCCTTCCATTAAAGCAAACCTCCGACGCCCAGTGTTGTAAAATCTTTTCGGATTAATTTTTCGCCTGTCAAAACTCGCGGCAAAATCATATCGAACACCGTTTTTGAAGAGAACATTACACAGCCGGGCAAACCCATTATCGGCACGTCGCCTTTGTAAGCAAGCATGAACATTGCGCCGGGCAAAACGGGCACGCCGTAAGTTATGACATCTGCGCCTGTCGACTTAATAGCGGCGGGTGTTTTGTCGTCGCAATCTACTGACATGCCGCCCGTACACAAAATCATTTCCATGCCTAAATTCAACAGTTCAGAAATTTTTTCGCACGTCATTTCCTTTGAATCGTCGGATATTCTGCGCTCGTCAATTTGCAAGCCGAAAGTTTTAAGCTTTGCCTCGATAACGGGCGTGAACGTGTCTTGAATTCGTTCGTGAAAAATTTCCGAGCCTGTGACAACGAGTCCGACTTTAAATTTCTTATAAGGCGCAATCTTCATCAAGGGCAAATTGTCTGCAATTTTTTTTACGCGCTCCATTTTGTCCTTGTCAATCACGAGAGGGATCACGCGCATTCCAGCTACAGATTTATTTTTGCGGACGGGAATATTATTTTGTACGGTAGCGATACAAATTTCGTCAACGGCATTAATCGCGTTGAGCTTTTCGGCGTCGACGTGAAAAACTCCGTCGCAAGTCGCTTTAAGTTCGATTTTTCCTTCCTTAACGTCGCTTGCAGTGAGATTTTCGCCTTGAGTAATTTTGCGCAGAATTTCTGCCGCGTCGTTTTCGTGGAGTTTTGAATCGTCCTCATTTTCCCAGACGAAAATATTTTCTTTGCCCAAGCGCAGAAGAATAGGTATATCTTCCGCTTGAATCACATGTCCCTTGCGAAAGCGAGCGTCTTTTACCACACCCCTAACGATTTGCGTCACGTCATGGACAAGTACACTGCCAACCGCGTCTTGAACTTTTATTTCCTTCAAAAATATCTCCTCCTTTGAAATTTATTCATCGTCGCGTTGCATTAAATATTCGGCGGGCTTGCCAAAAATCTCAACGAGCTTTGCAATATCTTTCACCGTAAAGTTATACTTTTCGCGCATTGTGAGAGAAACAGACATTAAAGATAAACTACCGCGTTTGTGCTCCGAAATTCGCACTTTTAGAAGACGCTTCGTCTGCCCGAAATATTTCATGCCGTTGATTATGTTCGTGATTAAGTAAATGACTCCGTAAGCCATAACACACTCCCGCCTTTCGTTTGACAGCTAGGCGAGAGCGTGTTAGAATTCATAAATGGAAAGGCTCTGCGCCGTGCCAGATTGTTTGTTTGAACATTTCAATCTTAGCACACGCGGAGCTTTTCCGTCAATAATCAACCATCATACGCTTAATATCATCTGCAACGGTCGTAATGCCGCCAGTGCCAAAATTTTCAACCAAAATTTTTGTAACGTTGGGACTAAGGAACGCGGGCAACACCGGACCGAGATGAATATTTTTCACGCCGAGATATAAAAGCGCAAGTAGAACTGTAACTGCTTTCTGTTCATGCCAACCGATATTAAAGACAATGGGCAATTTATTCAAATCGTCAAGTCCGAAAACTTTTTTAAGCTTGAGAGCGATTATCGCCAGTGAATAACAATCGTTGCATTGTCCCGCGTCGAGTACGCGAGGAATTCCGCCAATGTCACCAAGATTTTCCTTTATGTACTTAAACTTTGCACAACCCGCCGTTAAAATAACAGTATCTTTTGGTAGAGCTTTAGCAAATTCCGTGTAGTATTCGCGAGATTTTTGGCGACCATCACAACCGGCCATGACGACGAATTTTTTTATTGCGCCGGATTTTACAGCCTCGACAACTTTATCAGCAACGGCAAAAACTTGTTCGTGAGCAAAGCCGCCGATAATTTCTCCCGTCTCAAGTTCAGTGGGCGGCGAACATTTTTTAGCAAGTTCAATCAGTGGCGTAAAATCTTTTTTGCCGTCGACTTCCTCAATGTGCTTGCAACCAGGATAGCCAACTGCGCCCGTCGTGAAAACTTTGTCGCGATAACTTTCTTTGGGCGGCATAAGGCAGTTAGTAGTAAGCAGAATTACGCCGTTAAATTTTTCAAACTCTGTTGTTTGCAAATGCCAAGCGTTACCATAGTTGCCGACTAAGTGTTTAAACTTTTTGAACTTAGGATAATAATGCGCAGGCAACATTTCCCCATGCGTATGAACATCAACGCCGGTACCTTCTGTTTGCTCAAGAAGTTGTTCTAAGTCGCGCAAGTCGTGACCGCTGATAAGTATTGCGGGATTTTTTCTGACACCGAGTTTAACTTTGGTGATTTCGGGATTGCCATAAGTTTCAGTGTTCGCCTTGTCAAGTAAAGCCATAACGTCGACGCCGAACTTGCCCGTCTCCAATGCCAGCGCAGTCAAATCGTTGCCGCTTAAGCTGTCGTCTAAAAGTTTTGCTAGCGTCGATTGAGCAAAGGCGTTAATTTTTTCGTCGTCGTAACCGAGCGCGTTGGCGTGATAAAGATAAGCCGCCAGTCCTTTTAAGCCATAAGTTATCAGTTCGCGAAGACTGCGAATATCTTCGTTAGCCGTCGCCAAAATTCCAACGGTTTGAGCTTTTGCGTCGAAGTTTTCTTGCGTGTCCGACCAAATCGCGGCGACAGGCAAATTTTTTTTGTCGTCGACTTCAGCGAGAAGTTTAGCCTTAGTCTTGAGTGTCTGCTCCACGCGCTTGACGAGTGCCTCTAAATCAAAATTTGCGTTGGTTATCGTCATAAAAAGATTCATAGTTACAAGATGATTTACACGCGGCTTGACGGGTTTACCTTCTGCGCGGAGTTGCGTAGTTACGGCGGAAATTCCTTTGATTACATAAATAAGCAAATCCTGCATACGGGCGACGTCAGCCTTTTTGCCGCACACGCCGACTTTTGTACAACCTTTACCGCCGAGCGCGTCGCTACACTGGAAACACAGAAAATTTTTGCTCTCCATTAAAATCTCTCCTTTAAAAATTTTTTCAATGAATTTTATCATGCCGAAAAATTTTTGTAAGTGATTTTTACCACATAAAAAAATAAAGCCGAGCATTTCGCCCGACTTTTTGATTGTCGAGAAAATTTTTAATCGTCACGTGCCATTAAATATTCGGCAGGCTTACCGAAAATTTTGACGAGCTTGGCAACATTTCTTTCCAAGAACCTAACCTCGCCGCGCATTTTGTCAGAAACAGTCCTTCGTGCTAAGCCCAAAATTTTTGCCAAAGCGGTGTACGAAATATGCTGTTTGTCCATTTCGCAAAGCAGATTTTTGTACGGGCTTTCTTGGCGTTGCGCCGCAGACCGGTTTGAAGATTTTTCCGCCTCTGATAATGTAGCTGGAAGATTGTCTTCGCGTTTAAGCAGATATTCAGCCGACAAGCCGAACAATTCAACGAGTTTGTTAACATTTTCCGCAGTGAAATTCCGCTCGCCACGCATTTTTTGAGATACGTTTGCTAACTCTAAAAGTCTCTTGAGTGCGACATATGAGAGGTTTTGTTTATCTAATGCTTTCAGTAAATTTTTGAAGGGGCTGTAAAAACGTTTTGTAAAGGCAAATTTTGCTACGACCTCCGCAGGACGAGTCTTCCCCGTAAGTGCCGCCGCAATTTTAGCGTTATGTTCGTGCGTGTGTTTTAAGCCGCCAACTTCGTCGTCACCCTCTGTAAAATTATATCCGTTCGGATGTTTAATATGGCAGTCGTGAACAGGTCTTAGCCACGTTTCTGAATGGTGCGATCGATAAGCTGGTCGCCGCGCTTGTGCTGATTGAAACGTTTTTTGAGAGTTTTAGTAGTCTGTCCCACGTACTCCTTATCGTTAGTTGCGTCAATTAGCAGGTATATAATACCATAAGCCATACACAATCCGCCTTTCTGTTTGACAGCGCAGTAGGAGCGTGTTACAATCCTTAAACGGAAAGCGGCTCCGCCATGCTTGTGATTAACTTTTGACGAGTCAATCTTAGCACGCGGAGCTTTTCCACGTCAAGGAACTATTTTCTGCGATAAATTATTGAACTGCGCGTGAACAATTTTAGCGGAGCAGTCAACCCGGAAATGCAATGTGTAAGACGTGTGAACGGAAAACAAATCATCGTTACCATTGCTAGAATCACATGTACTTTGAAAATGATCGGAACATCAGCCATTAATGATACGTCGGGATTCATTGCAAGTACCGACCTAAACCACGGGCTTATGCATTCCCGATAATTCCAGCCGTCGCCCAAAAGTCCAATCGCATTTAATAACGTGCCGCCAAAGCCAGTTATCAGCGTAAGGAAAAGCACGAAATAAATCACGCCGTCAGAAATTGACGTATTTGGCTTCATTCGCGGATTATCAAAGCGACGACGCATTAACATAAAGAAACCGCCTAAAAATAAAATTCCCGCAGGAATTCCTCCGCTTAGCGCAATTATGTGATATGCCTCTTCTGTTATATTAATGCCGTCTGTTATATTTTTAGGGACTAGAATACCGATGACGTGACCACCGAACGCGAGCACTAAACCGAGATGAAAAATCCAAATCGGAACCCTTAAACTTTTCTTGGCTAAAAATTCACTGCTCTTAGTTGTCCAGCCGCGCTCGCCCGTACAATAGCGATAAGCAGTACCGACAATTAAAATCGTAAAGGCTATGTAGGGCAATGCGCCCCAAAAAAATCCGCTCATTTTGTCACCTCCAAAGTTGCAATCTGCGCAAGAATTATGTCAAGCAAAAAGACTTGCGGAAGTTTTGCCTCGATAAATCGGTCGCGTAGAAGTTCAATCTTACCGCGTGCCGTGTCGAGGATTTTTTTTGCCTGCGCGGGTTCTACGGTTGCCGCTAACTCCAAAATTGCCGGCAAATAATCAGGCAATTCTTTTTGCAAGTCGTAGCCGTTATCCAGAAATAATTTTTTGTAGTCAAGCATTTCATTGGACTGCTTGCCAAAATCCGTGCGATTGTGTGTCGTCAAGTAAAGATTTGTATTCTGCGAAAAGTCAAATTTGCGTACGTATTCGCGCTCGTATTCATTGCGCCCGAATTGCTCAACATAATCAAATAAGTCAATGAAAACATCGCGGCTTTGTGGCGTTTTAAGTTCCTGCGCGACGGCGCGATAATCCGGAAAATCTTCCCACCAGGCGGCGTCGGGATATTCAAGCAAGAACGCAGCGATTTTCAAAGTAATTCTGTACTCTTCCATTAGCAAAATCCTCCGGGACAAACATAGCCTGCTGAACCTTGCAATTCGCGCAACTGTTCATGCGTTTTGCCTTGCAAGCCCGCCGGCAATTTGATTCGTTCGGAATATTTTGCAATAGCAAGGAGCTTGTACATTTTTTCATATTCGTAAGCGTCGAATTCTAAATTCTGCGGTAAAGCGTCGCCGACTTCTTTGCAACGCATAACTTTGCGCATGTCCAAAAGCCGTTGCAATGTCTGCAAAATTATATTCGTGTTGCCCGCCGTGAAAAGTTCCGCCAAATATTTAACAGGGATTCGCATTGCCACCGATTGAGGAAGATAAACTTTGTCCTCGAATTTTTTTGCGATTGGCGATAGCGGAGGGATATACCAAACCATTGGCAACGTCCGAAATTCGGGGTGAAGCGGCAATGCCAAATTCCAACCCTTAATTAGCTGATAAACCGGCGAAACTTTTGCCGCGTTCAAAACTGCCTCCGAGACGCCTTCACGCCGCGCAGATTCGATAACTTCAGGGTCATTCGGATTTTTGATAAGTCCGAGCATTTGCGCGTAAATCATTTTCGGGTCGGAAGTTTTTGCCGCGTCCTTAACGCCGTTCATGTCGTACAGCAAAATTCCCATGTAACGAATTCTTCCGACGCAAGTATCTGTACAAACCGTTGGCAGTCCGTTTTCGAGTCGCGGATAACAGAACGTACACTTCTCCGCCTTATTAGTTTTCCAGTTGTAATAAACTTTTTTGTAAGGGCAAGCCGGTATGCAATGACGCCAACCGCGACAAATATCTTGGCTAACGAGTACAACGCCATCTTCCTCGCGCTTATAAATCGCACCGCTTGGACACGCCGCCACGCACGCCGGATTTAAGCAGTGATTGCAATTTCGCGGCAAATACTTCATGAAAATATCGCTGAACTCAAGGGCAATTTCCTCGCCAATTTTTTTCAAGTTAATATCTTGTCGAACGTCGTCGCCTCCCGCTAAGTCGTCATTCCAATTTGGACCCCATTTAATTTCCATGCGCTGTTGACTTATCAGCGAACGAGGACGAGCAACCGGCTGATGTTTCTTGCGCGGCGAAGTTATCAGCGTTTCATAATCATAAGTCCACGGCTCATAATAATCGTCCATTTCGGGCTGTTCGGGGTGATAAAAAAGTTTCAAGAGGCGTCCGAGTTTTGAGCCAGTCTTTAAAACTAATTCGCCGCCGTCAAGTTCCCAGCCGCCCTTCCAATGTTCTTGATCTTCCCAATTTTTCGGATAGCCGATACCGGGCTTAGTCTCCACGTTGTTAAAATACATATATTCTGCGCCAGGGCGATTCGTCCAAACATTTTTGCAGGTTATCGAGCAGGTGTGGCAACCTATGCATTTATCGAGATTCATCACCATGCAGACTTGCGCTTTAATCTTCATGCCAAATAACCTCCCAACTTTTAAAAAGTTGACAAACAGCTGTCGCGCCGCCACTTATCGACGTTGGAACCGCAATCGCCGCGCCGGTACGCAACGCATGCGCATTGCTAGTCCAACCTATTGCGCACTGCGTCTTAATCTTCATGCCAAATAACCTCCTCTGCCTTGCGAACGACAACATAAATATCGCGCTGATTGCCCGTAGTGCCGTAATAATTAAAGCCGTAGCTCAACTGACCGTAGCCGCCAATCATATGCGTTGGCTTCATGTGAATTCGCGTCGGGGTATTGTGCGTGCCGCCGCGTGTACCGGAAATTTTCGACATTGGAACGTTGATATGTCTATCCTGCGCGTGATACATGAACATGACGCCGCGAGGCAAACGAGGTGTAACTACTGCGCGGCTGATAACTACGCCGTTGCGATTATAAACTTCGCACCAATCATTATCTTTAACGCCGATTGATTCCGCGTCTTTTTCGTTAATCCAAACCGTTTGCCCGCCTCTAAACAGCGTCAAAAGTTGCTGGCTGTCGAAATACATTGAGTGCGTTGACCATTTATTATGCGGCGTCAAAAATTTCAGCGTAATTTCTTTGGAAGTCTTAAGCGGATTTTTTAGCGGCTTAAAGTCGAGAATCGGTTTATAAACGCTCATCGCCTCGCCCCACTCAAACATCATCTCATGGTCGAGATAAAAACTTTGACGCCCTGTAACTGTTCTGAACGGTACAAGTTGTTCAATGCTGACACTAAACGGCGTAAAGCGGCGATTTTGATTCGAGCCGGTAAACGTTGGCGACGTAATAGTTTCTCGCGGCTGAATTGCAACCATTTCAAAAGTAAAGCGTTCACTCTCGCGGTCGCTGGCAAGTTTTGTTAAGTCACTTAAGCCGGTCTTTTTTTCCAAATCTTTCCACGCACGGACGGCAACTTTCCCGTTAGTCGTCGTCGACAAGCCCATAACCGCATCGCAAGCTTGCTTAGCTGTGAACAACGACGGCATACCATAGGAAATTAAATTTTTATCTTCGACAATGCCGTTGCGCGTGCGAATTTCCTCGTACAAATCATCTGACGCCCAGCCTAAACCTTTCATGCCGTTACCTTTTTGAATGTTCGGACCAAGCCCAACCCATTTATCGTAAAGTTTAGTATAGTCGCGCTCAATCATAGCGATTGCGGGCATAGTTTTACCTGGTATCGGCTCACATTCGCCCTTGCTCCAATCCAAAATTTTTCCTTCGGGTTGAGCTGTCTCGCCCTCTGTGTCGTGCTGAATCGGAACTGCGAACACGTCTTTATAAACGGGCAATTTAGCTTCCGTCGCAACTTTGGAAACTGCCTTAGCCAACGTGCGGAAAATATCCCAGTCGCTTTTTGCCTCCCACAACGGGTCAACGGCGGCTTGGAACGGGTGAACAAACGGGTGCATATCCGTCGAGGACAAATCATCTTTCTCGTACCAAGTGGCAGTCGGCAATACAATATCAGAATACAAAGCACTTGCCGCCATTCTGAAATCCAAATCTACTAACAAATCTAATTTACCTTGCAACGCGCCGCCCGGTTTTTTTAGTTCGGACTCGTCGCGCCATTTAATTTCCTCCGGCTTAACGATTGATTCTTCCTCAGCAAAAAGACTATTGCGCGTACCAAGCAAATACTTTAGAAAATAATCGTGACCCTTCGAGGACGAGCCGATTAAATTATTTCGCCAGATAAACAAATTGCGCGGGAAATTTTCGGGAGCGTCGGGGTCTTCCCAAGCAAATTCCAGCGATTTATTTTTTAAACTCTGCGCAACAAATTTTCTTATGCCGTCAATGCCTTCAAAGCCTGCCGCCTTAGCCTCGTCGAAAATTTTTTGTCCACTCTTGTTAAAGCACGGATAAGCCGGTAGCCAACCAAGACGCGCCGCCAAAATATTGTAGTCGCCGGGGTGACGATAGCGCGGCTTTGTGTCGGGTGAAACTAATTGAGCCGTGTCAATTTCCTCGTTGCGCCATTGGTCGGTTGCGAAATAATAAAATGACGTGCTGTTTTGAAGTTTTGCGCCGCCCTGCCAATCGGTACCAGTCATGACACGCGCCCAGCCCTCAATCGGACGAAGTTTTTCTTGCCCAACATAATGCGCCCAACCGCCGCCGTTGCGCCCTTCACAACCACACATCATCAGCAAATTTAAAATCGTGCGATAAATAACGTCGGCGTGAAACCAATGATTAATGCCGCCGCCCATGATAACCATTGTGCGCCCGTGAGTTTTGAGCGCGTTGTCAGCAAATTCGCGGGCAGTGTGAATCACCATATCAGCATTTACGCCCGTAAATTTTTCTTGCCATTTCGGCGTATAGGGCGTGTCTTCTTCGTAAGAGTTTGCGCATTCGCCGCCAAGCCCCGTGTCAATGCCGTAATTGGCAAGCGTCAAGTCGTAAACCGT
>CAMJRX010000039.1 GCA_946408355.1 uncultured Selenomonadales bacterium | reverse complement strand
TTCCTATTTTATCAGTTTTGTTTTCTATTCGCTATAGTGTGAACACTATCTAGTTATCACAACGCAACCAGAAATTGCCGCTTCGCGAGGAATTCTATCTTTGCCAGGGTGATTTCCAAAGTCAATATAAACTTTTGCTTGAGCAAGGAGTTCTTGAACCTGCGCGGGCGTCATATTTTGAATTGGTCGCCAATCAATATCAGGCGCAAGTTTCATAAGCTGTTGAGTAATTTTAAAGCCTTTTTTAGGATTATAAGCTACGATATTTTCTTTTTTATTTAAATCTATATGCATGGCGCGACTTAAAAAAGTTTGATTAAGATAATCTTCCATAACATAAATTTTGTTAGCGGGAATACCGTTAAGTTTAAGGAATTGCTGAGCATATTCCGATTGAACGAAATGAGTTATATCATCTTCTTCTCCGTTAAAATAAAAAAACTTTGGAATGGGTTCAGCCATTACCTTAGGGAGATGACTGTTAATTAATGTGGAAATTTTTTCGAAGTAATTATCAACACTCAGCCACCAAAAAACACGTTGAATTTTTTTCACAGTGTAAAGATACTCACTGAAATATTCGGGAATAACAAAAATATTTTTCTCTGAATCTTCTAAATCAAAAGTGTAAGGAAGATGATATTTCATGTAAACTTCGGGCACAGGATTATGTTTTGGGGTGTTCGGTACATAAAACATGAATGCGTTGATATTTAATTTTATAAGTTGCGAGCAGAGCTGATGACATAACTCTGGACCGCCGGAAGCATAATTACGAGGACAGAGGACATAAACTTTCGAGTCGGGATAAAGTTTCATAAAAACCTCCTCAAAAAAATTGGTCGACAAACCCCTAAAAGCTTGCCGACCAAAAATTTTTATTACAAGTAGCGCAGATAGATGTAAACGGTTGAAATAATTATCGACAGAATCATCAGCGGGAAGGCAACTTTCATGAAGCCGATAAACGAAATTGCACGTCCGCGTTGAGCCGCCATTGACGCGACAACGACGTTTGCACTTGCGCCAATTAAAGTTCCGTTGCCACCGAGACACGCGCCCAAAGCTAAGCTCCACCATAGCGGGTCAAGATTCGTCAAGCCCATTGCGCCCATATCTTTAATCAACGGAATCATCGTTGCCACGAATGGAATATTGTCAATAAATGCCGAAGCAATCGCGCTCATCCAAATAATAACTATCGCGGTAAAGGTGAGGTCGCCGTGTGTAATTTCCATTGCCTCTTGCGCCAACATTTTGATAACGCCCGTCTCAACCAGTGCACCGACGAGGATAAACAATCCTCCGAAGAAGAATATTGCGAGCCATTCAACTTTGCTGAGCATTTTTGCAATCATTTCTTCGTTGTGCGAGAAAGTTATCAAGAGCAATAAACTTGCGCCCGTCAAAGCAGCAGTTGCTGATTCAAGTCCAAGCATGCCGTGAAACGCGAACAGAGAAATTGTTATCGCCAAAACGAACAAACATTTTTTCAGGAGCAAATGGTCAGTTATCTGTTCGTGCTCATTGAGGCGCATAACTTTATCTTGGAGTTCGGGTTTAGTATGCAGGTCGTTTTTGTAAATGATAACCAGCAAACCAATAGTTACTACAAAAATTAAAACTGAAACGCCCGTCATGTTCAAGACAAAATCGCCAAAACTCAAACCGACAGCCGAGCCAATCATAATATTTGGCGGGTCGCCAATTAACGTTGCAGTTCCGCCAATGTTCGAGCTGATAATTTGCGCCATGAGGAACGGCTTAACGTCGACTTTCAACTGCGCGGCAATGTTAAAAGTTATCGGCACGGTTAAAAGGACAGTCGTAACGTTGTCGAGGAGAGCGGAGCAAATTGCGGTTAACGTACTAAGCGCGACAAGCAAGGCGACGGGTTGCGCCTTAACTTTTTTCGCCGACCAGATAGCTAAGAAATTAAATAGCCCCGTTTCACTCGTGATATTGACGACAATCATCATGCCCATAAGCAAGCCGATTGTGTTAAAGTCAATGTGGTGCACGGCGGTTTCCTGGTCAATAATTCCAAGCAAAATCATTAACATTGCGCCGAAAAGTCCGACAACCGTGCGGTGAATCTTTTCGGAAATTATCAGCGCGTAGGCGGTTATGAAAATCACAATCGCCACTATAGTCATAGTTTCCATTAAACAACCTCCCCAAAAAATATAACAAGATTTATCATTCCGGTCAAAAAATTTTTTTATCGACGACGGTCAAAGTAATTTTTTCGCCGCAACTTTTAAAAAGTTGACAAACAGCAGTCGCGCCGAATCATTGCAATAGTTTTAACATTGTCACCGCGCCTCTGCAAATTAATACAGCTTTTTATCGACAACGGTCAGGGTAATTCTTTCGCCGTCGCGTTTTATTTTAAAGTTGTAGCTCTTGACACCCGCATTGGATAGTTCGATTTTCAGCGCGAGGAGTTCCCTGCCGAGTTTGTCGGTAAGTTCGGGCGTAAATCCTGCTTTGGCAAGTGGCGCGGGCGGAGCTTCTGCCTCCGCAACCATGCGGAGTTTTTCGGCTTTTTTTGCGGCGGTTAAAAGTTGCTGTTCGATGGTTTCTTCCTCGATATAATTTTTTACCATGTCTTTATCGGTTAAGCCGCGTGGTATTTTCGGCATTGCTAATCACCTCGCTTTAACTTTTGCCCATGTGTCTTTCAAGCCAACGACGCGATTGAAAACCAATTTATCAGCTGTAGTGTCCGGGTCGACGAAAAAATAACCCAGCCGCAAAAATTGATAATGACTTCCCGCTGCTGTCCAACGAACGGAAGGTTCAATCAACGCTTGCTTAACAATTAGCGAATTTGGATTGAGCGCGGCAATAAAATCTTCCGGCAAATTCCCTTGCGCGTCGGTCGTCAAAAGATAATCATACAATCTAACTTCGGCAGGCAATGCAAATTTCTCGCTAACCCAATGAATCGTGCCTTTAATCTTACGTCCTGCAGTCGCGCCGCCAGATTTGCTCGTTGGGTCGATTGTACAATGAAGTTCGACGACTTCGCCCGCAGAATTTTTAATGACTTCCTCGCATTTGATAATGTAAGCGTATTTAAGTCTGACTTCGCCGCCGGGTTTGAGACGGAAAAATTTTTTCGGCGCATCTTCCATAAAATCTTGGCGCTCAATAAAAATTTCTTTGGTAAACGGAACGAAACGACTGCCGCCGCGCTTGGGGTGATTTTCCGCCGTCAAGTATTCAACGGAATTTTCGTCGACGTTAGTTAAAACGACTTTCAGCGGGTCGAGGACAGCCATAACTCTATCGGCGTTTTCGTTCAAATCTTCGCGGACGCAGTGTTCAAGCATAGCAATATCGACGACGCTATTACTTTTAGCGACGCCAATCCGCTCGCAAAAATCTTTAATCGCCGCCGGAGTAAAACCGCGTCTTCTAAGCCCGCACAAAGTCGGCATGCGCGGATCGTCCCAGCCTCGAACGTAATTTTCCTCAACCAACTGTCTAAGCTTGCGTTTGCTGGTGATTGTGTTGGTCAAGTCGAGGCGGGCAAATTCAATTTGACGCGGGCGCGTGTTCACGTCGAAGCCTAGAGAATCTAAAAGCCAATCATAAAACGGGCGATGGTCTTCAAACTCCAGCGTGCAAACCGAGTGCGTAATATTTTCAATAGCGTCTTCAAGCGGGTGCGCAAAATCGTACATGGGATAAATCAACCAGTCATCGCCGGTATGATGATGAGTTGTGCGCGTGATTCGGTAGATGACGGGGTCGCGCATATTTATGTTAGGGCTTGCCATATCAATTTTAGCCCGCAAAACTTTTGAGCCGTCGGGGAATTCGCCGTTCTTCATGCGCGTAAATAAATCCAAATTTTCCTCGATACTGCGACTGCGACAAGGGCTTTCCTTGCCAGGTTCTGTTAACGTGCCGCGATAAGCGCGGATTTCTTCTGCGCTAAGGTCGTCGACGTAAGCAAGCCCGCGTTTGATAAGTTCAACTGCAAAGTCGTAGAGCTTGCCAAAATAATCCGACGCGAAAAATTTTCTGTCGCCCCAATCGAAACCGAGCCATTTAATATCCTCTTGAATCGAATCGACAAATTCCACGTCCTCTTTGGTTGGGTTGGTGTCGTCGAAGCGCAAATTGCACAAGCCGCCGTTGTGAAGCGCAAGTCCAAAATTTAAGCAAACGGATTTCGCGTGCCCAATGTGCAAGTAGCCGTTCGGTTCGGGCGGAAAGCGCGTGTGAATTCCGTCGGTGTACTTGCCCGCCTTTAAATCGTTTTCAATCTCCTGCTGTACAAAGTTTACCATCAAATTACTCCTTTCCTGCACAGAAAGATTTTTTCATTCTTATTTACGCCATATCGTGTCAAAAGTTTTTCATTGAAATCCTTCAAAGTAACCAATTCCACGTTAAATCCTGACTCAATCAAACGTTGCGGATAATCCAAGCCATATGCACGAACATGATCAGCTTGTCCATAATATTTCAAACGCAGTTCGGGCGTGTTATATTCGGGATTTTCGAAAGTAGTGGGGATGTAAAAAATAGGCACATTTAAAAGCGCGATGCCACCCGTTTTCAAGACACGGTAACATTCACTCATAGCTTTTCTGTCGTCGAGAACGTGTTCCAAGACGTGCGTACACATAATTAAATCAAAGCTTTCATTTGGGAAAGTTATGTTCGTTATATCGACTGCTTTTCTAAGATTTCCTAGATTCAAATCGACTGGCCAATAATCAATATCCTTAAATGATTCAAACAGTCGTTTAAAAATTCCCTCAGGGGCGAAATGCAAGACTCGCATATTTGCTTTGTGCCAATTTAGTCTTTGCATTAAAAGCCATAAAATTGATTCTGTTGATTATCCATAATTTAGCCTCCAATTTCAAAACAAATTTTATCAACGTGATTTCTAAGGCGACGGACGCCTTCGGCAATTTTTTCGTCCATAGGCAAATTGTCGACGATTTTTTCAATGTAGCCGCGCTCAACGATTTTTTGCATAGTCCACGAAAAATTAATGTCATAAATCCACATGAGCCGAACGATTTTTCTGTCGCCGTTCGTGCGAATTTTTCTGTAGTCGGCTTGATTGCCTGTCACGAAATTTTCTACAAAGTCGGGGCTGATGTCTGCAACCAATCTGCTCGTTGACTTAATGAAATTGGGCATTTTGTCGGCGTTTTCTTGAGCAAGGAAAGGTTCCAACACGCGATAAATATCTAACTTGTCAGCGTCGCGAATTATCTTAGCGAATAAAATTTTTCGTTCGTCGTCAGTTGGCGCGACGGTTTTTTTATTGTGATTCTGAATTGCAAATCTCACAAGCTCATAATCCTGCGCGGCAAGCTCTTTAAAAAATTCCAACTCGTCAGTGACTTTAAGCGCAAGGTCGGCGTGATCCTCTGAATCGGCGTCGTTGAAAGTTTTGTAAATGCTGTACTGCCGGAATCGTCCCACGTCGTGAAACAAGCCGATAATTTCTGCAAGTTCCGCGTCATGCGTCGGCAACTTTAAAAAGTTGGCAAGTTCCACGCAATTTGCCGTAACGTAACCCGTATGTTTCTCCTTAATTAAAATTCCCTGCTGAACTTCCGCGTCGTCCGAATAAAAACTTTTCATGTAAGCCGCCATCCACTCGTGCATTCGGCTCAACAATTCCCGCATTCAATCCCCCTCCAAAAATTAAAATATCATTAGCGCGAATTATACAACCAATTTTAGCTTTAGGCAATTTATCTTGCAAATTTATTGACGGGCAAAAATCCCTGTGTTAATATGTGCGCGGCTTGAGTAAAATTTTTTGGAGGGATTCTTAATGAGTAAGATTGCGGTCGTGTTTTGGAGCGGCACTGGCAATACCGAAGAAATGGCGAACGCCGTAGCTGAAGGCGCAAAAGAGGCGGGCGCAGATGTCGAAATCTTCCAGGTTGACGAATTCAACGCAACTGACATGGCGGATTATAACGGTTTCTTGTTCGGTTGCCCGGCTATGGGCGACGAAGTTTTGGAGGAAGATTCCTTCGAGCCTTTCTTCGCCGAAGCTGAAAGCAAACTTAACGGCGTGCCCGTCGGTTTGTTCGGTAGCTACGGTTGGGGCGGCGGCATTTGGATGGAAAATTGGAGCGAACGTACCAAAGAAGCCGGCGCAAAATTTGTCGGCTCTGTGATTGCGGAAAATGCTCCCGATGATACCGCGCTTGAAGATTGCCGCAAACTCGGCGAGGATTTGGCTAAGGCTGTGTAAATATTTTTCTACTAGATAAAAAAATTCCCTCGCAATTTGCGGGGGATAATTTTTTCTTAAGTATCAAATTATTTTCTATGGCGGGCAAAATATTCGCGGGCTAACATTCCTAAGACGATTAAATTTTCGTAGACGCCGTTGGTTAAAAGATACTCGCGCAAGACGCCCTCGCGAATAAAACCTAAACGTTCATAGAGGTGGAGCGCGATTGAATTATATTCTTTGCAATCAATCCACACGCGATGAAATTTTTTAATCTCAAACGTCCACTTAAGCAAAAGTTTCAAAGCCTCGCTCCCGTAGCCCAAACCTTTGCGCCCGATTATCACGTGCGTAAACTCTGCACAAGGCGAATCCAATTCACGGAGCATAAAATATCCGGCGGCAATTCCCGTGTCAATCTCTTCTATAATAACGTCCAATTTTTCTGAGCCGTCCGAATCCATAATTGCGCGGTGATAATCCTCGTCGAACGGCACGATAAATTTCAAATTCTCCGGCGCAAACTGCAACGCCATTATGTAGCCTAAATCCGTTATGTTCGCCCGTCTCAAGCGTAATCTTTTGCCTTCGATTAAAATTTCGTTCATTGCTCTCAACTCCTTAGCGATTAATATATCAGCAAAAAAATTTTTTTCAAGTAAGAGGTGTTTTGTTTGGAATATTTTAAACATATTGACTGGTGGGCATTGGGAGAAAAATTAATCGTGCCCGCGTGTATCTTGGTATTTTCGTTTTTCGTTGGCGTCACGATTAATCGAATGTTGACACAAAAAATGGCGAGGCACGTCAAAGCGAGCGAGTCGGAACTCATGGAAATTTTTTTCCGCGCAATGAAGGGCGTACCAATATCGCTGTGTATGGTAATCGGTCTTTATTGGAGCGTCACAACTTCAGATATGCCCGCAGGTTTGGAAAGACTTTTTTCCTACGTTCTGTTCGCGATGATTATTTTTTCGTTGACGCGAGTTTGTGAGCGAACGTTGTCGGGTTTTATCCGGCTGAAATTTTCCAGCTCTAGCGACATGACTCAATCGACGCTACTCGATACGATTTTCCGCGTGGCGATTTACGCTTCGGGCGTGCTGATTATTCTGGATTACTTTGAAATTTCAATCGCACCGATTATTGCGGCTATGGGTGTCGGCAGTATGGCGATTGGTCTCGGCTTGAAGGAGACTTTAGAAAATGTTTTTTCGGGATTGCAAATTATTATTTCAAAACAAATTCGCGTTAACGATTACATAAGACTTTCCTCAGGCGACGAGGGACGAGTCACCGATATTAACTGGCGATATATTACGGTTATGCCGGCGTCTAAAAGTAGCGTCGTCGTTATTCCGAACAAAATGATTGCTAGTTCCGTCACGACAAATTTTTCTCAGCCGCACGATGATATTGTTCTTGTCGTGCCAATCGGCATCGGTTATGAAAGCGACCTTGAGCATGTTGAGCAAGTTACGGTTGAAGTTGCCCGCGAACTTCAGACAAAAATTGACGGCTATAAACCTAATTTTGATTCGGAAGGCGTCGACAGAAATCCTCTTGCGCCTGTTGTACGTTATCAAAAGTTTAACGATTCGTCGATTGATTTTAATGCGATTATGCATGTACAACTTTTCACCAATCAATATCTTTTAAAGCACGAATTCATCAAGGAAATCACGAAGCGTTATCGCGAAGAGGGAATTAATATTCCGTTCCCGATTCGCACGCTCGATTTGCCTGACGATAAAAAAATTGATTTAAGGAAGTGATTTTATGATTGTTGACGGCGTTAAGGTAAATTTTGTTGGCATTGACGACGCAACACGCGACGAGGCGGCTAATTACGTCGCTTATGTTCGTGGGCGCGTCTCGGAGCCTGTCAAAACTATCTCGGTTAAGCTGTGTGACGACGGTTTAGTTGACGTAAGCTACACGGCACGCGGCGAAAAGTTTGAGCGTATTAGAAGGATCACTGGGTACTTGACCGGCGATTTAAACTCGTGGAACAATGCCAAACGCTCAGAGGAGCACGACCGCGTTAAGCACGACATTTTTAACTGATAAAAAAATTAGAGCCGCTCACAAGTTGAACGGCTCTTTTTTTGTGCTTAAGCGTCAATATCAACGTTGATAATTCCCATTGCATATGGCGCAACTTCATATTGTTGAAAAATAAAATGCACATGGAGATTTTCGTCCCAATAAAAATTTTCAGGCAGATTTTTCAGCGGCAATGCTTCCGGGAAAAGATAAAGTTTCTCGCGTTTGGCTTTTTCCTGGAGTTTATTTTCAAGGCGAGCTTTTATTTCTTCTACGCTGACACCGGAGCCAACGTCCGTTAAATAATTAATTCCCATTCGATTGCCTGAAGACATGTTTAAGTTCAAAGTATGTTTCCAAGTCGCAGGGTGCGCCGCGCCCTCAAAGTAGCGGCTTTTAGTAAATATAATACTTAAAATTACGGTATTGCCCGCCCCATTGGAGCCGACCTCGTAACTCATGCGGGCGTCAAGAACTTTTTGATTATCGTATTGTGCGGCGTAGTGCAAGCCCTTGATAAAGCTCATAAGTTCCTCTTTAATTTTGACGTTAATTTTTTTGTCAATCGCCTCGTCGCCGGTGTGCACTACAGGATAAACAATTTTTTCGTTGCCATTAAAGCAAGCCGATTCAATCGTTGCTGCGCCACAAAAACTTTGAACGCTAACAATCAGCGCAATCAACGTTGCAAATAAAATTTTCTGCATAAAAACCACCTCCGCGCAAATTATATCATGCAGAAAAATTTTGTCGACGCGCAGGATTTTTTTTGCTATCATAAACAAAAAATTCAGAGGCTAAGCAATGATTCAATTTGATAACGTTACAAAATTTTATGGCGAACGGCTCATTTTCCGTGACGTGACTTTTAAAATTGTCGACGGGGAAAAAATTGGTATCGTCGGCAAAAACGGCGCGGGCAAATCGACGCTGGTTAAAATTATGATGGGCGCGGAGTCTTTCGACGCGGGCACAATCAGCGGGCTACGTTCAGAGGATATAGGATTTGTTGAACAGACGCCAAAATTTACAGCGGAGACGCTCTTCGACGAAATGTTGACCGTTGGTGTTGAAAAATTTCAGGCGCGGAAAATTTTATTCGGGCTGGGCTTTACAGAGGCGGAGCTTGAAAAAAATCCGAACCATTTCAGCGGCGGCGAATCGGCTAAATTTTCTTTGGCTAAAGCTTTGTTAAACGAGCCGCGCATTTTGATTTTGGACGAGCCGACAAATCACCTCGACATTTACTCGATAGAATTTTTGGAGGAGTTCGTTAAAAATTATCGCGGCACGGTGATTACCGTCACGCACGACAGGCATTTTTTGCAGAATTGCGTTGAAAAAATTTTAGATATGGAAAACGGACGGGCAACGCTTTATCCTGGCAACTACGAAAAATTTGTTCAGCTTAAAAAGGAACGGCGCGAGGCTGAACTTAAAGCTTACGAAAAACAACAGGAAGAAATTGCTAAGCTGGAAGATTTCGTTCGACGTAATAAAGTTCGTGCTTCAACCGCTAAACGTGCTCGCAGTCGTCAAATAATGCTTGATCGCATGGAACGCCTCGAAAAGCCGCCGTCTGTCGAAATTTCCAACATAAAACTCAACGACGCCGCCGAATCAGCAAACCGCGTTTTGATTCTGGAGAAAATTTTCTTCAAGAATATAATCAAAAACTTCAGCGCGGAAATTTTCAAAGGAGAAAAAATCGGGTTAATCGGGCGCAATGGCGTTGGTAAGTCTACGCTGTTAAAAATTATTGTCGGCGAACTGAAAGCTGACAGCGGCGAAATAAAAATTGGCAACCGCGTTAAAATCGGTTACCTGTCGCAAGGGCACGAGGAACTTAACGAAAACCGCACGCCGCTTGAAGAATTAAATTACGAATTCGGCTTGACAGAGGGACAAGCACGTTCGGAACTCGCCCGATTAAATTTATTCGCTCAAGTCGTCGAAAAGCCGATTGCAGATTTATCAGGCGGCGAAAAAACTCGCGTCGCGCTGACAAAATTAATCTTGACGGGCGCAAATTTCCTAATCCTTGACGAGCCAACGAATCATTTAGATTTACCTGCGCGGGAGGCAATAGAATCCGCGTTAAACGAATTCGACGGGACAATTTTAATCGTCACGCACGACCGATATTTACTTGACAAAGTGGCGACGCGAATAATAGAATTTCTACCAATTAAGAATGAGGAATTAGAAATTAAAAACGAAAAACCTGCGCAAGCTAAAACAAAGCCAAAATCTTCTACACCAAAAGCTAACGAGCAGGCATTAGATAAAATCGAGGCACAAATAAAAATGGCAGAAATGGAACTTAAAATGATAGAACACGAAATAAATAGCGCGAGCGAGCCAGAAAAGTTAACGACATTAGCGGCGACGCATGCGGCAAAATTGATAGAGATCGACGAACTTTATTTGCGTTGGGAGGAATTGCAATGTTGAGAATTATTCCGCTTGTCCTTGCGATTGCGCTTTGCTTTTCCAATCTCGGATTTATAAATCTCGGCGGTCGCATTGCGGAAAATGATTCTGTAAAAGTTGCCGACGCGCACGCCCCACATAATCATTTAACGCAAGATAAAAATGCTCAAGCCGCCGTAATTGGCGAGGTTTACAGCTTTGAAGACGCCACCGACGCCCCCACTCAAGATATTTCCGAAGAAATTATTCAGCGCGAACAAAATATTCTTCGGCTTTACTGGGATATTGTCCCAAATGCCGTCAAATACGAAGTCCTAATCGAGGGCAGGACGTTTTACGCTTACACCAACGGCATTGAAATTCCCGTTGATAATTTGAACGCTAAATTTCAAGTCAACGCAATTTCATTGGAAGGCACGACGCTACAAAATAAATTGCCGATAGTTTCAATCGACACTAATCCGACTTCGCCTCTTACGACAACAGAATTTGACAAAATGAATTATCCTCCGATTTATCCCGTGTACTCGTGGATACCGACGAGCGGCGCGGATCATTATGAAATTGAACTTATAAAGGACGGCAAGATTATCCGCCGATATTTTACTCAATCACAGTTGCAAGACGATAATTTTGATTTTTATGATAAACAACCTGTGCTGGACGAGGGCGAATATTTTTGGCGCGTGCGCGGTTTTAATCAAGACAATCAGCCGCTGACTCGTTGGTCTGAAAAAAATTCTTCCAATAGTTTCGAGGTCAAACATCAAGTTCGATTCTGCGCGCTCGGTGACAGCATAACGCACGGCGGAGGCTCAATTTCCGTTCCGCCTTCGACTGTCATGTATAATTGGGAAACTTATTGCGCCATTCCCGTTAAAAATCTCGGCAGAAGCGGCGACACTACAGCGGAACTTTTAGCGCGTTTTAATAATGACGTGTTGCCTTTTCGCCCCGAAGTTTTATTTATTATGGCGGGCGTCAACGATTATCGCGCGAATATTTTAGGTTCGGAGTCTGTGGAAAATTTAGCGGCGATTAGAAATGCTTGCGAGCAAAACGGGATTAAGCCAGTTTTCTTGACACCTACGCCGCTCAATCCCGCGCAGATTCAAAAAGTTAATTTTGTTGACCCGCCGCCAGAAGATTGGCAAGAACATCAGCGATTTATTTGCGAGTGGATTCGCGACCAAGAATTTTTTATAGACGTAAACGAAAAACTTACCGACGACGAGGGCAATTTGATTGACGCTTTATCGGTTGACGGCTTACACCCCGACGCCGACGGCAAACGGATTATCGGCGAGGCTGTTGCTGCGTGGCTTGATAAATATCTGAACTTAAAATAAAAAATTCCCGTCAAAATCGGCGGGATTTTTTTTTCAACCAAAAGCGCGTAAACGTCCATTATCTGTGCCCCTTAAGAAAATGTTCGATACGATTCAACGCTTCGGAAATTTTTTCAACACTCGTAGCATAAGAGCAACGGACATGCCCCGCGCCGCATTTGCCAAACGCTGTACCAGGGACTAAGGCGACATGTTCGGCTTGAATTAATTTTTCGGCAAAAGTTTCAGAACTTAAGCCGCTAGACGTGATATTCGGGAAAATATAAAACGCGCCTCGCGGCTCAAAACTATCTAAACCTAAAGTTTTAAAGCCGTCGTAAATTAATCGGCGTCGCCTGTCGTAATCGGCTACCATTTTTTTCATATACTTTTCGCCGCGCTTTAATGCCTCTATCGCCGCCATTTGAGCCGTTATCGGCGCACAAAGTATCGTGTATTGATGAATTTTTGTCATCGCTCCAATAAAATCTGGGTTGCTAAGCGCGTATCCTATCCTCCAACCTGTCATCGCATACGCTTTACTGAATCCATTTAGCAAAATCGTCCTGTCGCGCATTTTAGGCAACGCCGCAAAACATTCGTGGACGCCGCCGTAAGTCAAATCGCCGTAAATTTCATCAGATATAACAATTAAATCGTGAACTTGCGCGAATTCGGCTATCTTAAGCAAATCCTCGCGTTCCATAATCGCGCCCGTCGGATTATTCGGATAACCTATTAAAATTGCTTTGGTCTTGTCCGTAACGAAAGGTTCTAACTCTTCAGGCGTGATTCGGAATTCGTTTTCAATTTTAGCCGGCACGCTGACAGGGACGCCATTCGCCATAAACGTGCACGCTTGATAGGAAACATAACACGGCTCCGGAATTAAAACTTCGTCGCCTGGATTCAAAATCGCACGCAATGCCAAATCTAAAGCCTCACTCACGCCGACTGTTACTAAAATTTCCGTCTCAATATCGTAGTTTAAATTAAATTTCTCCGAATAATGGCGGGCAATTTCCTCGCGCAACTTCAACATGCCCCGATTGGCTGTATAACTCGTGTATCCGCGCTCTAATCCGTAAACGCAACTCTCCCGAATCGGCCAAGGAGTAACAAAATCCGGCTCCCCTACGCCTAAAGATATTACGTCTTGCATTTTCGCCGCTATGTCAAAAAATTTCCTTATTCCACTCGGCGCAATGCTTTTAACAGAACTCGACAGCTTATCTTGCCACGTCATGGCGCAACCACCAGCCTGCGGTCGCGTTCGTCGTCTTCCATTATCACGCCGTCTTTTTTATACGCCTTCAACATGAAATGGCTTCGCGTTTGCGTCACGCCCTCTATCGTCGATAAGCGCGTCGCTACAAAATTAGACACGTCTTTTAATGATTTCCCCTCGATTATTACCAGTAAATCAAAATTGCCGCTCATTAAATAAACCGTACGCACCTCGTCGAAACGATATATTCTTTCCGCGATTGCATCAAAGCCAACCTCGCGTTGCGGCGTTAAATTAATTTCAATTACCGCCGTAACGTTGTCAGCGCCAAATTTTTCCCAATTTATCAGCGCACCATACGACAATATAATTTTTTCCTTCTCCAGCACGGCAATTTCCTTTTCAATCTCGTACTCCGACTTTTGCAACATCGCCGCAAGCTCGCTCGTCGTTAATCGCGCGTTGTGCTCCAATAGTTCCAAAATTTCCTTCATGTCAATCACCTCTTATTAAATTATTTTTCAAAAAAAGCGCGAATGTCATTGCCTCCGCGCTGATATTTTTATGTATAAGCTCTTTTTTTATTAATACAACGGATATTTTTCGCACAAAGCCGCTACTCTTGCCCGTGCCTCGATTTTCTTGTCCTCGTCTTCGGGATTATCCAAAACTAACGCAATTATATTCGCAACTTCGCGCATGTCGTCTTCTTTAAAGCCGCGTGTCGTCAATGCAGGACTTCCAAGTCGCAATCCACTCGTTATAAACGGCGAACGCGGCTCAAATGGAATTGTATTTTTATTCGCTGTGATATTTACCTCGTCTAACACGTTTTGCGCCAATTTTCCAGTAATATTTTTGCTCGTGAGGTCTACTAACATTAAATGATTGTCCGTTCCGCCAGAAACTATCCTAAATCCGTCAGAAATTAACGTTTCAGCCAGCGTTTTTGCATTTTTTATTATCTGCGCGGCATAAATTTTAAATTCCGGCTGCAATGCCTCCCAAAATGCCACCGCTTTTGCCGCTATTACATGCATTAACGGTCCGCCTTGCGTGCCTGGAAAGATTGCTTTGTTAAATTGCTTGCCGAATTCCGCATCTTTGCACAAAATTAAGCCTCCGCGAGGTCCTCTTAGCGTCTTATGCGTCGTCGAAGTCACTACATCGGCATAGGGCAACGGACTGGGGTGTAATCCAGCCGCTACTAAGCCCGCTATATGCGCCATATCAACCATTAAATACGCGCCAACCTTTTTTGCCGTGTTTGCAAGCCTCTCAAAGTCAATTATTCGCGAATATGCCGACGCGCCCGCTACAATTATTTTCGGACGGCAATTTTTCGCGATTTTTTCTAATTCGTCGTAGTCTATCGTCTCTGTTTCGCGATTTACCCCGTATGGAACGATTTTAAAATATTTTCCGCTCATATTTACCGGCGAACCGTGCGTTAAATGCCCGCCGTCCGTTAAATTCATGCCCATTATTACATCGCCAGGCGTCGCCAATGCAAAATATACAGCCATATTCGCTTGTGCGCCAGAATGAGGCTGAACATTTGCATATTCGCAGTTAAAAAGTTTTTTGGCGCGGTCAATCGCGAGCTGTTCTGCTACGTCTACGAATTCGCAACCGCCATAATAACGTTTTTTCGGGTATCCTTCCGCGTATTTGTTCGTTAAAACCGACCCTTGCGCCTCCATTACCGCCTTGCTTACGATATTTTCAGACGCTATTAACTCTAATTTGTTCCGTTGACGATTTAATTCGTTTTCTACCGCCGCGAAAAGTTCTGCGTCTTTTTTTAAGCCCAACATTAAATCCATTCTATAACCTCCAAGAAATTCCTAATTGATTAAGCAGTCCAAACATTCCTTGAGCCGCTACATCGTTAATTATTTTGCCTTCATCGTTAAAATAATAGAAATTCATCACGCTAAACGAAATTTTTTTGCCCGTCGGCGCAAGTCCCATAAAATTTCCGTCGTGCGTGCCACTACATATCCAACTTACTGCAACTTTATCATTTTCCGCCGCCATATCAACAATTTCCCAGCGAATATCCGAAAAACTTTTGCGCATTAAATCAACTACCGATAAATATCCCGCGCCACCGTAAAGCGGCTTTTCTGATACCGGCGTCGTAAATTCCGCTTTTGAATCGATTAATTCTTCCGCTAAAGACTTATCATTCGTGTTAATGCACGTCATAAAACGTTTCATCGCCAATTTATTGCGTTCCGCGTCGCTCATGTTAGCATCTCCCAAATTTTTTCTTCTGGTATTGCTCCGTGTCGTAATATTTTCGGTTTTTCCGCCGTTAAATCGATTATTGTTGACGAAATTCCGAATTTACATTGCCCGCCGTCTAAAATTATTCCAACTCGTCCATTTAAATTGTCAAAAACTTCCTGCGCGGTTTTAGGCGGCGTTTTTCCTGATAAATTTGCGCTCGGTGCCGCTATCGGACATTTCGCTTGCCTTATCAGCGACAATGCTACCTCATTTGCCGGAAATCTTATGCCGACGCTCGACAATCCGCCTGTCACGTAGTCCGAAACAATTTTATTCTTTGGCAATATTATCGTCAAGGCTCCTGGACAAAACGCCGCGAATAATTTTTCCGCCGTCATTGATATTTTAGCGATTTTTTCTGCCATTTCAAGGCTTGCCACGTGCAAACTTAATGCTTTATCTGACGGTCTGCCCTTTGCTACGAAAATTTTCTTGCATGCATCTATATTTAACCCGTTCGCCCCCAATCCGTATACCGTTTCCGTTGGGAAGGCTACTAAATCGCCTTTTTTAATGTATTCTGCCGCTAAAATTAAATTTTCTTCTGTTGGCTGTAATATTTTTGTTTGCAAATTGTTCCTCCATAATTTTAACTTGAAATCTTTATGAAATTATGATAAGG
The DNA here is from genome assembly GCA_946408355.1 of uncultured Selenomonadales bacterium. GTDB lineage: Bacteria > Bacillota > Negativicutes > Selenomonadales > Selenomonadaceae > Quinella. The sequence goes on along the minus strand of CAMJRX010000039.1, from coordinate 6,173 downwards.
TGACGCGCATGGAAATAATAGAAAGAAATAGCCGAGCGACGCCCGGCTTCAAACACCCGTAATTATTAACGAGGAAGGAGTCGACGTTAGGGCATCGGCTACCTACCACAATTTTGCGCTTATCATTACTTCAACGGATTTTAACGTGTTTATTTCTCTTAACACCGAAAATTTATCACACACTTAAGATTTTGTCAATGCCTTGTACATTTAATATTTCTTGCGCACTTCGCTCTATCATTCATAAAATTTTTCTCCCTGCTATAACTCGTTCGATACCTGCTAAATCTTTAAAAATCTCAATGTCAGCGAAATTTGCCGCCTCGAATAATTTTTTTACGGATTTTGCTTGATTTATTCCGATTTCGACTGCTAAAAGTCCATTTTGAGCTAAAAATTTTGGCGCATCGTTTAAAATTCGCCGATAAAAATTTAAACCGTCCTCGCCGCCGTCCAAAGCGATGAGCGGTTCTTTTTTTACTTCAGATTGCAAAGTTTTTAATTCGCAAGTCGGTATATAAGGCGGATTAGAAACTATCGCGTCGAAAATTTTAAATTTAATTGGCTCAAATAAATTTCCGAACAAAAATTCTATTTTATCGTCGACGTGAAATTTATTTGCATTAAATTTTGCGACTTCTAAGGCGTCATTTGATATATCAACGGCGATTGCGCGAGTAGATTTTACAAATTTTAAAATGGAGATACAAATTGCGCCTGAACCGGTACCTAAATCAGCAAAAATTGTATTTTTATTTAAACTGCGCAGATATTCTCCGACGAATTCGGTTAAAATTTCTGTATCTGGACGTGGAATAAGAACATTTTTATTTACGGTGAACGATAAGCCCATAAAATCTTTTTTTCCAGTCAGATAAGCGACTGGAAAATTATTTAATCGTTGATTTACGAGTTTATTAAAGCGCAAAACGGATTCGAGCGATAAAATTTTATCAAAATCGACGTAAAGAGACAATCGGCGGCAATTTAAGACGTGAGCGAGCAAAATTTCAGCGTCGAGGCGCGGAGAATCGATATTTTTAGCCTTGAGACGTTCAACAGCGGCTTGCAAAGTATTTTGGATTGAATTTTTCATAATGGCGATAAGAATTCGGAGTTGAAAAGTAAAATCCTGCCGGAAAATTTGTTTTGGAGTGGTTGCGAGCTGATTTTTAGGCGTTGAAATGGCTTTGAAGTAGTTGGAAGTTGATTTTTGATTTTGAAACGGCTTTGGAGGGCTTGAAAAAAATTTTTTGTGGGCTTGAGGGGCGATTTTGAGGCTCAAACCGGAAATTCCATTTAAATGGAATTTCACAGTTGGAAAAATGGCGTTGTCATGCGTATTTTTCGTATGCAACAAAAAAATCCCTGATTTCGGGGGTGATTTTGGAGTTCAGATTGGAAAATTCCGTTTAAACGTAATTTTACCCTTGATTTGAGGTTCAAAAGTAAAAATCTCATAAAAGAGATTTTCGCAGTCTGAAAAATGGCGTTATCATGCGGGTTTTTGGCATGCATAAAAAAAGCCCCCGAATTTGGGGGTAAATTTTAGGTTTCGATTGTAAAAATCTCATAAAAGAGATTTTCGGTTTAACGAGGTTTGGCGAAAATCATTCTGCCGGCGGAAGTTTGCAACGCGCTAGTAACTTCAACGGAAATTGTGCGGCTCAAATATCTATGACCGTTTTCGATAACAATCATGGTACCATCGTCAAGATAGGCGACGCCTTGACCGGGTTCCTTGCCGTCCTTAACGACCTGAACTTTCATAGTTTCGCCCGGAATCACGACTGGTTTAACGGCATTTGACAATTCATTTATATTAAGAACGTCGACGCCGCGCAGTTGAGCGACTTTATTAAGATTAAAATCGTTAGTAATGATTTTTCCGCCGATTTTTTGGGCTAAACGGACTAATTTTGAGTCAACACCCTGCACATCATCGAAATCAATGTTCATAATTTCGACTTCGAGGCTAGAATCCTCGCGAATTTTCTGCAAAATATCCAAACCGCGTCTTCCGCGCACTCTTCTAAGGGTATCGGACGAATCAGCAATATATTGCAGTTCTTCGAGCACGAAAACTGGAATTAAAATCGTGCCTTCAAGGAAACCGGTATTGCAAATGTCAGCAATTCGCCCGTCAATAATAACATTTGTGTCTAAAAGTTTATAATTTTTATCTTTATCCTCTTTAAGCTTGACTAAATTAACTTTTGCGCGTTCGACAGGCGGATTTTCTTCTTGCGCAGGCTCTTTAACGGGTTCTTCGACGATTTTTTCTGGTTCTTTAGTTTCTTTTTGAGTTTTATCGACCTCTCTATTGCGTAAAATTTCTTTTATGAAGTCAAAACTGCCGGTAATTTCTTTACGTTTTTTAATAGTGATTTTAACGCCCAAATAACCGAGAACGATACTAAAAATAATAGGAATATAATTACCAACGATAGGAATTCGCGCAAAAGCACTGCCCAATAAATTTGCGAGTATAAGTCCGATAGCCAAACCGCTTGCGCCGGCGATAACGTCATTGATTGGCATTTTACTAAGTTGTTTTTCGACAAAAGAGGTAAATATTTTGAGCTTATTGATTAAAAACGGGGAAATGAACCAACCAGTAAGCCCTCCGCCGGTTGCGCCGACCAAAATACAAACTAAATTCGCTAAAGTCAGCCGAAAAATGCCCGTGTCGACTTTAAAGAACTCCAAATTGATATACGAGATTAAAAAGGGGCTTAACTGATGCAACGCCGCGCCGCCAATTATAGCGAACGTCAACGTTATGAAAAATTTTATCGCTTTATCAAGCATAAACTTCACCTCCTGTAGAGTTTACGCAAGCCTAGCATACTTTTCTGAAATTTTACTGATTGAGATTCATTTCGGGGCGTTTTTTATCATCATTTAATAAATTAGCGACGCGCTCAACGATTTTTTCTGCCAAATCAGCCTTACTCATCTTAGAAAAGCTTTCGACATTGCCGCCGCGCCAAATAATCGACGCAATATTGGTTGAAACGCCGAAACCCGCGCCCTCAGCAGTGACATCATTGGCAACTATGAAGTCCAAATTCTTTTCGACGAGTTTTTTACGTGCATAATCCAAAATATTTTGAGTTTCGGCGGCAAAACCGATTAAAATTTGATTTTTTTTCAAGCCTCCGAGTTCTTTTAATATATCGGGGTTTTTTACAAGCTCCAAAGTCAATGTATCAGCGGATTTTTTAATTTTTTGTGGTGAAATCTTTTTAACGCGATAATCGGCGACGGCGGCGGACATAATAACAGCGTCAACTGCATCAAAATTTTCCAAAACGGCGTCGCGCATTTGCAACGCGGATTCGATTTTTATAAATTTTAAATCGTTAGGCGGCTGAATTTCGCTTTTACCGGATATTAAAATGACATTTGCGCCGGCATTTACGGCAGATTTAGCGATTTCGTAGCCCATGCGCCCGCTTGAGCGATTTCCGATATAACGAACGGGGTCAATCGCCTCGATAGTGCCGCCTGCTGTGACTAAAATCTTTTTTCCGCTCAAATTTTTAATGTTTGGAGCAAAAATTTTCTCGATAGCGGCGTAAATTTCCTCTGGTTCGGGCAAACGACCTTTCCCGACGGCACCGCAAGCCAAATTTCCTGCATTTGGTTCTAAAATTTTGACTCCACGCGACTTTAAGACGGATAAATTAGCTTGCGTGGCAGGATTTTCGTACATTTTGGTATTCATCGACGGCGCGATTAAAATTTCTTTATCGAAAGCCAAAATTGTCGTAGTTAAGAGGTCGTCGGCGATTCCGTGAGCGGCTTTAGCCAAAAAATTTGCTGTAGCGGGCGCAATTAGAACTAAATCGGCGAAATCGGCTAAAGCGACGTGCGCAACATGAAAATGCGCCGCGTCACCGAACATTTCGACGAACACGGCGTTTCCGGTAATTTCTTGAAAAGTTCTCGGCGAAACGAATTCAGTAGCGGCACTGGTCATCATTACGCGGACATTTGCGCCGGCTTTTTTAAGTCTGCTAGCGACTTCGACGACTTTATACGCGGCAATTCCGCCTGTCACGCCGATTAAAATATTTTTTTGGTCAATCATGGCTTAATCCTTTATCGTGTAGGAAATTTTGCCCTCGTTAATCTCTTCCATAGCGTCAGTAACGAATTTAGTAGCGCGATTTTCTACGCGGCAGGGTTTACCGCTCAAAAGTTCGCGGGCGCGTTTACTAGCGAGTACAACAAGGGCGTAACGGCTATGAGTTTGTTTAAGCATAGAATCAGTCGACGGATTTACCATGCTAAGGGGTGTTGCGTTTAATTTCATTTAAAATCCTCCCTCAAAATTAAATTTATCGGTGTTGCGAGCGACTTTTAAGCGTTCCGCCGCCAAAATTGATTTAATCTGCGCGGCGGCGTTATCAATGGTGTCATTTACGACGACATAATCATATTGCAGACCAATTTTTATTTCGGCGACGGCGTTTTTTAATCTGCGAGCTAAAGATTCGGGATTTTCGGTGCCTCGACCTTCGATTCTGCGTTTAAGTTCGTACAAACTGGGCGGGAGCAGGAAAATATAGATTCCGTCGGGGCATTTTTTCTTAACATTGAGTGCGCCTTGAACGTCAATCTCCAAAAGAATATCTTCGCCGCGATTTAAACGCTCTTCAATCTTATTTAGTGGAGTTCCGTAAAAATTTCCGTAGACATTGGCGTATTCGAGGAATTTTTCTTCCGCAATCCACGTTTTGAACTCTTCGGCGCTCAAAAAATAATATTCTCTGCCGTCAACTTCGCCTGGACGCGGAATTCTGGTTGTTGCCGAAATGGAATAAGCGACTTTGGGCAAGTCAGCCAACAATTTTTTGCAAACTGTACCCTTGCCCGTACCGCTCGCGCCCGAAATTACAATTAAAAGACCTTTTCGCATTAAAATTCTCCGACAAATACTCGTTCAGCCGCGCCAGTCATGAAGATATGATTATTTTCGCGCCAATCAATGTTAAGTTCGCCGCCGTCGAGAATTACGGTAGATTTTTTGCCCGCCAAGCCGTTGAGATTCGCCGCAACAGCCGTAGCACAAGCTCCAGTGCCGCAAGCCATAGTTATTCCGCTTCCGCGCTCCCAAACACGCATACGCAATTTATTTTCGCCGACAACTTGCACGAATTCGGTATTAGTTTTGCGCGGGAAGAATTTATGCGTCTCAAATTTCGGACCGATATGTTCCAAGTCAATTTTTTTAATATCGTCGACGAAAATTACGCAATGCGGGTTGCCCATTGATACGCAAGTCATTTTATAAGTTACGCCGTCGACTTCAATCGGCTCAGCAACCAATTTTTGACTGCCAAAGCCCGCGACGGGAATTTTATCCGCGCTAAAAATCGGTTCGCCCATATCGACAGTCACTAAATCGTATTTCATGCTGACGGTAAGAATCCCCGCGCCAGTTTCGACCGTTAAATCATCATCAGAGAAAAATTTATCGCCACTCAAAAGATAACGCGCAAAACAACGCAAGCCATTGCCGCACATTTCAGCTTCGGTGCCGTCCGCATTAAAAATTCGCATGCGAGTTGCCGCTTTCGTCGAACTTTGGATATAAATCACGCCGTCCGCGCCGATTCCAAAATGCCTATCACAAAGTTGTTTAATTTTTTCTGGCTCATCAATCACATTGCCTGGACGATCAATCAAAATAAAATCATTTCCGCAACCTTGCCACTTCTCAAATTTCTGCATAACTTTTACCTCCTTTGATTCGCGCAGTATACTACTTTTAACTAATTACTGCAACATTAAATTAATCGGTGGATACGGATATAAATTTTTCTTGACTTAAAGTTAACTTTACGTGCTAAAATTTTTTTAGGTGAGATTATGAATCGACGAGAATTTTTAAAAATAAGTTTAGCACTGACGATGGGGGGCTTGGCAATGACGACAGAGGCGGCAGAAAATTTTTCGGCAAGGACAATCGACTTTCATGCGCACGCAATCCTACCGAGCTATATCAAAGCATTAAAAACATTAAAAATCGACGCGGCGGCAGAAGAAGGTTTCCCGTTACCAAAATGGAATGTGGAAACGCATTTGCAATTTATGGACGCGGCGGGCACAATGGCATTAACTTAAGCGACGCGATAATTAAAGCCCACAGGATAAATATAACG
>CAMJRX010000038.1 GCA_946408355.1 uncultured Selenomonadales bacterium | reverse complement strand
TTCATTTTATCATTGCTTATGTTTTTCTTTTACTTGAGTTTACCAACAACCCCTAATATTATTGTCATACCACAAGCTAAACCTCTGCGCGAAGGCGTGCCGCCTATGATTGTTGGTTCTTGTCCCACTGACGGCGGCTATTTTTTATTTACGGCTGACGAATACAAAGATTTTATCAAGTTAGAACCCGCCGCTGAAAAATGGATTCGTCGTTACGTCGGCTCCAATGAGTTTATCAACGGAATTATTCGCTACTGTTTATGGCTGAAAGATTGCCCGCCTAATGAACTGCGCAAAATGCCCCGCGTTATGGAACGTGTCGAAGGTGTTAGAGATTTTCGCCTCGCAAGTAAGAAACCGTAAACTCGTCGACGCGCTGAAACTCCTACGCTTTTCGCTGAAGATAGATTCATTGACGCCCCCGCACTGTTTATTCCAATGGTTTCTTCTGAAAATCGCCGTTATATTCCAATGGGATTTGTCGACGGCGTTGTTGTCAACAATAAAGCTTTATTCATTCCGCACTGCGACCTTTACACATTCGGAACGCTAACAAGTTCAATTCATATGGCTTGGATGCGAACGATTGCTGGACGTTTAAAATCGGATTATAGTTATGGCGTTCAAACAGTTTATAATACTTTTACGTGGTGCGAGCCGAGGCCCGCGCAGAAAAAAAGCATAGAGCAGAGTGCGCAGAAAATTTTAGAGGTTAGAAAAAAATATCCGGAGGCGACGTTAGCCGACCTGTACGACGAACTAAGCATGCCGGCAGATTTACGGGAGGCGCACAAAAAGAACGACCGCGCAGTTACTGCCGCCTATGGTTTAGAAAAATATTTAGATGAGGAATAGGCTATAATCGTAGAGCTGTTGAAACTATATGCCGCCTCAAAAGCTTAACGGTCGCCTGTGCAACTTGATATTTATTTATCAACGTGTTAAGCTTTTAAAAAATTTGTGGAGTGATTGACTTGGAAAAATATATCGGCGCGAAAAAAATTATTGAGAAAAAACGCGAATACATTATGCCCTGTCTTGGACACTTCTACAGCGAGCCGCCGCAATTCGTGCGCGGTGAAATGCAATATCTCTTCGACACGACGGGTAAAAAATATCTTGACTGCTATGCGGGCGTCTCCGTGATTAATTGCGGGCATTGCAACCCATTTATAACCGAACGCATGATTGAGCAGATTAAAACACTTCAACACGTTTGTAACATTTACTTGACGGAGAATTTTGTTAATCTGGCTGAACGGCTCGCGGAAGTTACGCCTGGCGATTTGCAAAAAAGTTTCTTCTGCTCGACCGGAACGGAGGCGAACGAAGGCTCGCTGTTACTTGCGTCGATTTATACAAAAAGTTCCGAGTTTATCGCGTTGCAAAGTGGACTGCACGGACGGACGAAACTGACCATGAGCTTAACGGGTATAGGCATGTGGCGCACGGACCCTCAACCTGTCGGCGGAATTAATTTTGCGCCAAATCCTTATTGCTATCGTTGCCCGCTCGGAAAAAATCCTGCGACTTGCGACCTCGCCTGCGCGGATAAAATCGAAACGATTATTCAAAGCGCGACTTCAGGCAAACCCGCCGCGCTGATTGCAGAACCGATTCAAGGCAACGCGGGAATTGTCGTGCCGCCCAAAGGTTATTTCAAACGTGTTAAGGAAATTTTAAAGAAATACGGCGCGTTGTTGATTGCCGACGAAGTTCAAACGGGCTTTGCGCGTACAGGCAAAATGTTCGCGATTGAAAATTTCGACGTGACACCCGACATTATGAGCGTCGCAAAAGCTTTGGGCAATGGACAGCCAATCAGCGCGTTCATTTCTACGAAAAAAATTGCTGACACTTACACACGTCCTGGCGCGTCGACGCTCGGAGGTAATCCGGTTTCCTCGACGGCGGGGCTTGCAGTTCTCGACTACATTAAAGAAAAAAATCTTATGGAAAACGCTAAAGCTCGCGGCGAACAGCTCATGAACGGCTTAAAAACTTTGCAAAAAAATTTCCCGATAATCGGCGACGTGCGCGGTATCGGTTTAATGGTCGGTGCGGAATTCGTTCACGCTGATAAATCGCCCGCCTTTAAAGAGCTTGACGAACTTTTAGAGGAGCTTAAAAATCGCGGCTTTATCGTCGGTAAAAATGGCGTCGGCAGAAATGTTTTGGCGTTCCAACCTCCGCTTGTCATTACAGAAAAGAATATTGACGACGTGTTAAACGCGATTGAATTGATTTTGGAGAGTAAACATGGACGAGGATAAAAAGCCGAAATCTTTTACGGAGCAAATCTCAAGCAGTTTTTTCAAAGGGCTATTAATCGTCGTGCCGCCCGCGATAACGGTTTTCGTAATTACGTGGCTGTTTAATTTAACGGAAAATACAATCGGGAAATATTTGCCCGCAAAAGTGCCTGGCGCGGGGCTTTTGATTGTCTTAGTGGCAATTTGGATTGTCGGCGTGCTCAGCGGCAATTTTTTATCTAAGAAAATTTTGGAGTTCTTCGACGGCATAATCGGAAAAATTCCCGTCGTGAAATTCATTTACAAATCGGTCAAGCAAGTATCTAAGGCGGTCTTTGAATCGAATTCGATGTTCAAAAGCGTCGTGCTCGTGCCCTATCAAAAATCTTATGTAATGGGTTTTCAAATACTCAACGTGCCCGAACCGATTAAAGAAAAACTCGGCGACGATTATGTTTGCGTATATATGCCGTGGAGCATGAACATGACGGCGGGAATGAATTTCTTTGTAAAAAAATCCGACGTGATAAAGCTGGACATGTTGCCACAAGACGCCTTGCAATTTATTTTGACGGCAGGAACAATTTCAACAGCGGGGCTTATTCCAACGGACTTGGAGAAACTAAAAGCCGGTGAGCAACGTGGCGTTAACGTTTCAGACATTGCTCGCGACGTGGTAAGCAAAGAAAAATAATTTGGAGAAAAAATTTTGGAAACTTTTACGGTTGAGGCTGTAGTTTTAAAGACAGACGATTTCGGCGACGCCAACAGAGTTGTTACGCTTTTTACCAAAGAATATGGCAAACTTGAGGTAAATGCTTATGGCTGTCGACGTTCGCGCAGTTCACTTTCGGGCGCAATGCAAATGTTCAATCACATATCGGCGCAATTAACACGCGGTGCAAAAGTTGACACGATACGCGATGCGGACATTTTAAATTTCTATGACTCACTGACCAAAGATTTAGAGCGATTAGCTTATGCGTCGTTGTTTTTTGAAATCGTGAACCGCATGACATTTCCGCGCCAACAAGAGCTTGAGACGTTTGACTTGTTAACGAAATCTTTACCGGTACTTAGCACACGCAATCCGCGAATTGCCGCGCTTATTGGGGCTTGTCAATTTATGGAAACGAGCGGCGTACAACTTAATTTTAGTCGGTGCGTTCATTGCAGAAAGGAAATTGTTGGCGACGCGGCAATTAGTTTGCTTGACGGCGGTGCAGTTTGCATGGATTGTATCGACGCCGCGCAGGATTGTCGCCCTTATCCCGAAGCCCTCCGAAAAACTTTTGATATAATGCTCGGTTTTAATTGGCGTGCAGATAATAAATTGACTTTCAACACGCGACAACTTAACGCGGCAGAAAATTTTTTTGTTGACTATGTTCAATTTGTTTTGGGCAATAGTTTAAAATCCGTGCAATTTATTCGAGAGTTTATAAATTGAGGTGTTGAATGAAACCTAAAATCTCAAATGCATTTCTAAATGTTTTGCTCGCGGCAATGTCTGCGGGCGTTTTGTTTATGGAATATTTTTACCGCTCGCCGAAATTTTTAATTGGAGCCTGCGCGGCGTTGATAATCGGCGGAATAATTTTCACGTGGCGACGAAAAAATTTAACGGCGTGGCTAATCTGCCCGATAATATTTTTCACGCTCGGAGGGCTAAGATTTTCAGCTGTCGACAATTTGCCGCCCAATGACATTTCCAAATTCGAGGGGCAAGCCGTTCAAATATCTGGCGTAATTCGCGAGGAGCCGCAAATAAAAACTTTACCGAACGGATTAACGCAACTGCGCTTTGTCGTCGACGCCGAATCAATCAAACTTAAAGGCGCGGAGCAAAAAGTTTGCGGCGGATTGATTCTGACTTACTATCCAAAAGAAGATGAGACGCTCCCAACAGTACGAATTGGCGATAAAATTTCTGCGGGCGGCAACTTAAAACTTTTACACAACTATAATAATCCTGGACAAATTGACGGCGTAACGCGCATGAAAGCAAGCGGAATTACGGCGCGAATGTCGGCGGGCAAGCAAGGAATTTCGATTGAAACTGTTGACGGCGGACTTTGGATAAAATTTTTGCGAATCGTCGCGTCAATCCGTGAACATTATCGCGAATCAATGAAAGAGGTTATGTCAGCCGATGACGCGGCGGCAATTTTCGCAATACTATTTGGCGGCTACGCTGGACTTAATCCCGAATTAGTCGAAGACTTTCAGACAACGGGCATTGTACATATTTTATCGGTTAGCGGCTCGCATATGAGTATGTTGGCAATGGCGACGGCGTGGCTGTGTTTGCTGTTGCGTTTGCCTAAGAGTGTAACTTTTGCGCTAGGATTTTTTGTAATCGGAACCTACGCGATATTGAGCGGCATGTTGCCACAAGTTTTGCGTTCAGCGACGATGGGCATATTAATTTTTTTCGCCAAAACACTCGACGCAGAGGCGGAGGGCGCACGTCTTTTAACGTTAACTGCGCTGGCAATGCTGATTAATCAACCGTTGTTATTGTTCGATATAAGTTTCCAATTAAGTTTCACGGCGACGGCAGGGCTAATGTACTTGTCAGAAGGCTTGCGCAAATCAATGGAACGCTTGCCGAAATTTTTCTCGGAGCCGGCGTCAATGACAATCGCCGCGCAGTTAGCGAGCTTGCCGGTTATCGTGTGGTATTTCAATCAAATTTCTTTAAGTTCGGTTTTGGCAAATGTTTTCGTCATGCCGTTGTTAGAAGTTGTAATAATCGGCGGGCTTTTGGGCGGAATAATCGCGGCGGTAATTCCGATTGGCGGGAAAATATTTTTCGCGGGCGAGGCGTTAATTTTCGGGGCTGGCGCGGAACTTAATCGAGTTTTTGCGAACTTGCCGTTTAGCGCAGTGCAGGTGCCGACGTTGGGAATTTTAGCGGGATTTTTTTATTACGCGGCATTGATTCTGCGTCGTCCGATAATTTTGTTGTTAATAATTTTTTTGTTCGCGATAAATTTTTTCCGAGCTGGTGACGTTGAAGTAAGTTTCGTAGACGTTGGGCAGGGCGATTGCGCGGTTGTCGTTACGCCGCATGGGAAATGTATAATCTTTGATACGGGCGGCGTTCGCGAGAGAATGTTTGATATTGGCGGGCGAGTCGTCGTTCCTTACCTTAAGCACGAAAATATTCGCGAGGTTGACAAAATTTTCTTGACGCATGTACACGAAGACCATTCGGGCGGGGCGGGCGCGATAATAAAAAAATTGCCCGTCGGTGAAATTATCACAGCGGGCGAGCCACGTTCAGAATATGCAGCGGTTTTTGGCATTGCTGAAAAATATTTACCGCCGTTAAGAGCTGGACACGCGGGAGAAATTTTTAATATTGACGGCGTAGAAGTTGAAATTTTATTTGCGCCGAACGTCGGGACTGGCAACGAGATTTCCAACGTCTATCGTATTCGTTATGGCGACGTGACTTTTTTAATCACGGGCGATTTAGTTAAAGAGATTGAATCGGAAATTTTGCGCGAGGGGATTGACGTTTCGAGCACTGTTTTAAAAGTTGGTCATCACGGTAGCGCAACTTCGTCTAGTGAAGAATTTTTGCGAGCCGTCAATCCGAAATGTTCCGTCATTTGCGTTGGCTACGGAAATAATTTTGGGCACCCCCGCGCAGAAGTTTTGGAACGGCTTAAAAATTTGTCGACAAAAATTTTCCGCACCGACCGCGACGGATTAATAAAATTTCGCACGAACGGAAAAGAATTGCGCGTTGAAACTTTTATACACAGCTAATAATTATGTCAATCTTTGATGAGTTCTTGCAATGCTTTGTAAAGCTGTTCGGGGTCAGCGGGCTTGGTTAAGTGCGCATTCATGCCGGCTTTAAGCGAGCGTTGAACGTCCTCATCGAAGGCGTTAGCAGTCATGGCGATAATCGGCACGGTTTTAGCGTCGGGGTGGTTGAGGGCGCGAATTGCCTCCGTTGCCTTTAGTCCGTCCATAACCGGCATACGAATATCCATTAACACTGCGTCATAGAATCCGGGCGGCGATGCGGCGAATTTTTCTACAGCGATTTTTCCGTTCTCCGCGTGGTCAGAAATCATGCCGCGCATTTCCAAAATCATCATCATAATTTCCGCGTTAACGGGCATATCTTCTACGACAAGAATTTTGCGCCCTTCAAGTTCGACTTCTTTCTTTTCGGGCACGACTTGCCGCTTGCGATTAAATGCCTGTTGGAATTCGTAAAGAACATTTGTTGAGGCGAGCGGCTTAGACATGAACGTATCGACGCCCGCTTTAATTGCACGTTCCTCGACCTCGTACCAATCGTAAGCCGTCAGCACGATAACTGTTGTGTCTTCGCCAAGTATTTTGCGAATTTCGCGGGTTAATTCTATACCGTCCATTTCCGGCATAAGCCAATCAACCAGAATCAAATTATAATCTTCGCGGCGGGCGTGGCGCAGATTAATCAGCTCCAAAGCCTCTTTACCGCCTGCGCAAATTTCTGCTTTAATGCCGACTTCGCCGAGCACCGATTTAGCATGTTCGCGAGCAAGTAATTCGTCGTCGACAATTAAAACGGAAAAATCTTGCGGGCGCATTTCGTGCGAATCTTCGCTTTCGGAGCGTGCAGAATCTTTCAGCGGAACATTTACTACAAAAGTTGTGCCAATGCCCTTTTCCGAATCAACAGTTATCGTGCCGTTCATCATCTGCACGATATTTTTTGTAATGGCAAGCCCCAAACCAGACCCGCCGTAGCGCGAAGTTGTAGTATCGTCCTCTTGGCTGAACGGTTCAAAAATTCGCGGCAGATAATCTTTACTCATGCCGATTCCCGTATCTTTTATCGTAAAACGGAAATTGGATTGCCCGTCGAATTGCGCGGTGCATTCGATAATTAACGTGACTTTGCCGCCTGTGTCCGTAAACTTAACCGCATTGCCCAAAATATTTATCAAGACTTGCTCAAGTTTGGTGTCGTCGCCGATATAATATTTGCCAATTTCGCCCTTAAGTTCGCATTCGTATTTCAAGCCCTTATCGTTACATTGCCCGTCAACAAGACTATTAATCTGATAAACAAACGATGTAAACGAAAATTCCTCGTTGCGAAAACTCATACGCCCGCTTTCAATGCGGCTCATGTCGAGTATATCGTTGATAATCGACAGCAGATAGCGCGCACTTGTCCCGATTTGCTCAAGATAACCTTTAAGCGTCGGCGTTAAATCTTTATCGTGCAAGGCAATGTTATCCAGCCCGATAATCGCGTTCATCGGCGTGCGAATTTCATGGCTCATACGCGACAAAAAGGCTGTTTTAGCAACGTTTGCTTGTCGTGCCTGGTCAAGGGCGGCTCTAAGGCGAGTATTCTGTTCAATTTGTTTGCGCTGAATTTCGGTCGTGTCGCTCTTAAGCAGGATAAAAAAATCTGCGCGGGGGTCAATGGCGTAAAAGTCGAATCGTTTATAAAAAATTTCCCCGCCGATATTGCACGCGATATTTACGACGTAAGGCTCCGAAGTTTTTAATTTATCTTTAATCGTCGAGAGACTGAGCGCGTCGCCGAGATTTTTAATTAAGTCGTCGTCGCCCTCCAAAACGGGGATAACTTGATTCTTTAAATATTCGTCGTAGCGACCTTCGCGAGTTAATGGAAAAATTGAACCCTTAGCGATAAGCGAGGCATCGCCGACAACCACGCTGTATTTATCATTGACGAGATAAGCAACCATATCGAATTGCCGCGCCAGAATTTTATTGAGCAATGCACCTTCGACTTTCTCCTTGCCGGCTTCCTGTTCCGCGATAAAAATTATAATTTCGTTGCTAATGGGGTGGCGCGTGAAGACTGCACGATAATTTACGTAACAATAATGTCCGTCGCGCCGCCGTGAGAAAAGATACATTGATAATTCCGTTTCGCCGCGCAGGAATCGCGCCTTAATATTTTCCGCACTAAACGTTATAAGAAAAGTTTCGCGCTCCTCGTCAATCGGATAATTCGCTGAACGCAAATTAATCAGCTCGGAGTAGGGACGAATTACCGAATCCGTGCCAAATAAATCTCTACCTTGAACGTCTTCGACTTTGTTGCGCGTGAGATTTGCTCGGAACATTGAAAGCGTCCGTTCATTAGCGCGATAAAAATTGTCGCCAATCGTCATGTAAGTCGTCTGCAATCTTTGCGCGTAAACTTTAGCAGAAGTCACATCAAAGAACGTGCAATAAACATAATGCTCGTCGAAGTCGTCAATAAAAGTATAATTTACGTTGCACCAAATAATTTTATTGTCGGAGGTTATTTGGCGAATAGTTAAATCCCGCGTGCTGTCTTCAGAAATGCGGCGACGGAGCATTCTTTTAACTACAAGGCGGTCGTCGGAGTGCGTAAAGGCAATTACGCCGCGATTGTTTAAAAGTTTTAATGCGTCGTCCACACTGTACGCCATAAGTTTAGCGAAATTTTTCGACACGAAGACGACTTCAAACCTTCCGTCGATTTTTTCGCGCATTAAAAGCGACGCGCCCTCTATTTGGCGAATCGTCTGCAAAAAATGCTGCCGTGCAATTTCTTTATCATAATCCGCTTTAGGAAAGTTTGAATTATCGAACGAACTGTTCATAGTGCCTCCTCGCTCTCAAAAAAATTTAGCAGTCAAAATTCGTCTTGAATCTTGCCGCTCATTATAGCAGGTATTCTCTATTTATGCGAATATTTTTTCGTCAATTATCATAGCTCTACATGCAGTAATTTTTTCTCCTTTACAGACGAAAGCCCCGATGGCTAGTCGGAGCTTCCTGCGCATTTTAAAGGTTAATGCTAACTATTGTTGCCGTGACCTCTCAACGATCGAGCCACTTAATGATGAAGTAAGCAACGACATTGCCCGCGACCGTCGCCAAGAAAGTGAGTATAAACATAATCGTTCCCTCCCTCCTGTCACCAGTATAGGGGCGGCAACGTTGCAAGTTTACAACATGCTATAAATTTTAGCAATGAAAAGTTTTTCTTGCAAAGTAGAATAAAATAATGTATATTATATTTGAGTATAAACATAGCGTTTCCAATTTAGTCTCGGTTGGCTACCTGGACTTAAACATTAACTTCAGACAAAAAGACCGCCTCCGATTTTGGAAGCGGTCTTTTGCCGTGTCAGCGGAAATATTTCGTCACCAGCTCCGCACGCTCAACAAGCAATTTTTCTCGTCTAGCACGCGCAGAACTTTTCATTGTCTCGCAGTTCGTCACATACGCGGCAAATTCTTTCTGCAACTCAAGCGGTGGCAAAAGAATATTAGCGCGTCCGATACTTTGTTTATTCAAAGTAACCC
This sequence comes from uncultured Selenomonadales bacterium, assembly GCA_946408355.1. Lineage (GTDB taxonomy): Bacteria > Bacillota > Negativicutes > Selenomonadales > Selenomonadaceae > Quinella. The sequence continues at coordinate 13,403 of CAMJRX010000038.1, read as the reverse complement.
CTTTAACTGCTTGCATCTGCCCGCGACTCCAATCATGTTTCTGCAAATAAATTCGCAAATAATCTTCGTTGATAAGATATTTCGTTTTACTTATGAAAGCGGCAATCGCTTCGTTCGTGTAAATTTCTTCAGATGTTATTGCCGTTCTGCCTATTGTCAATTTGAAACTCATAATAACAGTATTTGCCGGTACAATTTTTATTCCCGTCTCATCAACTGCAATTTGTGAAATTTTTTCTGAAGTATCGCCCGTTAATCTGTCGTATTTGCCCATATCGCCAACCGAAATCCATTTATGAATTCCGTTGTTCCAATAATTTTGATTGTCTCGCGCAGGTGTCTTGCCAATTTGTAAATCGAACAGCTCATTAACAGTTCGCGTTTCAAAAATTTTTCCGTCGAATAGCGCGGCGAACTTCGCTTTAATGTCAGCGTCGAGGCTTTGAATCGTGTCGTCAATCGAATTAATCTGCGCGTCGAGGGCGTTGAATTCGTCGACGATTTTTTTCTGCACGTCAAGCGGCGGAAGCGGGAATTTATAAGATTTAATCTTGTCTTTATTGCCGCGTGGCATCTTCATACCCGAAGCCGTCGCCATTGCAAACGCGAAAAAATCATCTTCCCGCAAAACTTCAAAGAGATATTCGGGACGCAAAATATTTTCGTCGTAACTACGGAAAACAAGCACGTCCGGCGAACAGCCACCTGCGCGGTCGGCAAGCCAAATCTTTTTGAGATACGGACGAATATTTGAAATTAAAACGTCGCCAACAGAAAATTTGACGACGCCCGAAATTTGCGGCACGCCCTCATAAATTTTTATTCCGCGCTTGTCTTTGAGCATGTTATCAGTCGTAATGAAATCGGCAATTTGAATTTGGTCGAGCGTTGTCCGTTCCGTTACGAAAGGCGCAACCTCACCGAGCTTGACGAGCGGAAAGTCTCCGCTGTATTCGACGGGCGCATAATCGGGATTGCCGAGCGTGATTTTCTTAGTGAAATTTTCGGCGTCGAAGTCAAGCAAGTCGGCAAGCGTCGAGTAATGATAATATTTTTCGAGCGCGGGAATATGAAGTTCCTCGCCAATGCAAGCGGCGCGAATTACGGCGGCAAGAGTATTTTGGGCGGCATGGTTTTCGTTGTCGAATAAAAATCCGCCGCGTTTCTTGTGAACGATGCCCTCGCGCCCTTTTGCATTGCTCCAGCCGTAGCCAAGAAATTTTTCTTGCTCCTTGTTATCAGCAGGCGCGGAAATAATCAGCGTGCGTTGCCGATAAGTTAGCCCGAAGTAAATAATTTTTTCGCAGTCGTTTTCGTTCAAGGCGGCGGCAGGTTTATTAATTTTTTTCAAGTAGCCGTCGAAAATATTTTGGCTGAACTGCCGCCCTAAAGTTTTGCCGCTTAAAATGCTTTCTGCAACGTCCTCAAAATCGGCGGTAAAGCGCGGCGGTTCGTCGAAACGTTCAAGGAAAATGATAACGGTATTTGTACCGGTCGCGCCGAAAGTTTTACTGCCGAGCTGAACGATTGCGCGGATATAAAAACTTTTCAAGAGCGATTCGCGGGCGGCGATAAAACTTTTGCCGTCTTTATTTAAAATGGAACTGGGCAGAATCACGGCGGCAAAACCTTTTGGCTTGACGAGTTGACTAATTCTTTCAGCGAAAAGCGTTTCAATTTCGGAGCCGTCTTTGGAAATTTTATTGAAAACTTTTAGCTCGTTGGCAAGCTTGAGGTGCAGTTTAAAGCCTTTGATTGAATAGGGCGGATTAGCAACAAGAATGTCGAATGTGGCGGGCGAAATTTTTTCGTCGGGATAATTTTCCAGCCCGTCGCCGAATTTAATTTTGCCCTCGTTGGCACCGTGCATAAACAGCGAAATTTTCGAGACGCGAGCCAGCCGATAATCTTTTTCCACGCCGAAAAGTTTATCGCGTTCCCAGAGGACGGGCGGCGTCAAATTTTTTCGCGCAAAACAATCATTAATCGCTTTGAAACCTTCCGTCAAAAAATGCCCCGCGCCACAAGCATAATCAATAACTTTGGGCGGCTCATCTAAAATAATTTTATCGAGCGGCAAGCTGTCCCAAATAAATTGCGCAATCGGCGTTGGCGTAAAAAATTGTCCTTCGTTTTGCTTAAAACCCTTATCAAGAAGCTGTTCAAAGAGGTCGCCGAGCGTCTGCAAATCTTCCGAACCGATAATTCGATAGTCGCGCAAAATGTCAACGACTTCCTTAAGAATTTTGGCGTTAAGATAGAAAAGTTTATCGTTTTGCACCTCGACAAAAGCAAAGGCGTTGTTCGTGTAAAATTTAAGCTTGCGGAAGTTCTCGCGCAAATCTTTAATCTGACTGTCATGATTTTCCTCGTCGCGAAAATTTTCAAAGACTTTATCGGGATAATTTTCAGGCAGATAGAAAATATCCTCGTCCATAAATTTTTTCATGCCGTCAGCGTAAAGTTTTTGCAAACGGTCTTGAAAAGTTTCGTAAGTGTCAGAGCCGTCGCGAAATTGGAAAGAAACTTCATCGGCGTCGGACTTTAGGCTTTCGTCAACGAGTTTAGCGATAAACAGCGCGATTAATCGGTTAAAAGCATTTTCCTTGTCCGAAACGTTGTTGTGCCGGAGAATTTCCTCGAATTTGTTGACGACAGATTTATTTTCGCTAAAATTTTTCAAGTCACGTTTGCGCAGAGGTTTTACACCGATTTTATAAGCGCGGGTTTCGTCGTGAAATAAGACGTCGCCCAAAATTTTTTTCTCGTAGCGTTCACTCCAAATTTTAAAAAGTTCCTCAACGGTATTGGCGTCGCGATAAATATTTTTATTACAAGAAACGCTTGCCGCAGAAAATGTTAATTTGTCGTCAAAATCGGAGGCGTAGAGAATAAGCCATTGACAACTTTTTTCCTGTTGCCAATAAGAAAAGAGTTGCCCGCCGTCGTGGCGCATATTGGCGAGTTCGCGATTATATTCCGTGCCGGCAGTTTTGCACTCAATAATAAAAATCGTCTCTCCATTCAACGAAACGCAAATATCAGCGCGTCCGCTCTTCTGCGTGTGACCGAGCTGCCAATTTTTTTCAAGCCAAATATCTTCGGGCTTGTAGCCTTTATCGAGCAGACGATTTACGCACTCAAACACAACAAAATTTTCCTTGTGGGATTCGTCAAAGAAATTATTTCGGTCGCGATTTTTAATCTGCGCGGGATAAGAAAGTTTTCGCGTCTTGAGATTAGCCGACATATTGACGCCATCGGCAAAAGTTTTTTCAAAATAATTTCCTCGTTCGATGAAGTCCATAGCTTTAAGGGCGGCGGCAAAATTTTTTTCGTTAAACAAATTATCTCCTCCAAAAGTTAATGCTAACTAATGTTGCTGTAACCTCTCAACGCAACGTTGCAAGTTTACAACACGCTATAAATTTTATCAATGAAAAGTTTGGACGCGGTCTTTTGCCGTGTTGTAGGAAATCAATCTGCAGAAATATTTCAGCGGCGGCAGGGGAATTCGATAAAGCGGCGAATAGTTGTAAAAAAGTGGCACCTGTCACAGAAAATTTAAGGAGGTTTTTTCTAATGGCAGAAGAAAAAGATTTGGTAAAAAGCGACGCAGGACTTGGAGCGATAAAGATTGCTGACGAAGTAGTTAGCATTATTGCGGGACTCGCGGCTACAGAAATTGACGGTATAGCAGGCATGAGCGGCGGCGTTGTCGGCGGTATTGCTGAAATGCTCGGACGCAAAAACTTTTCCAAAGGCGTTAAAGTCGAAGTCGGCGAACGCGAAGCGGCAGTTGACCTGTTCATTATCGTTAAATACGGCGCAAGAATCCCTGACGTTGCATTGGCGGCGCAGGAAAATATTAAACGCGCTATCGAAACCATGACTGGACTTTCTGTCGTCGAAGTCAACGTTCATGTGCAGGGCGTCAGCTTCCCCGAAGATGAAGCCAAAGAGGACGACACTCGCGTCCATTGAAAACACGAGATTTAATTTTGTCGGGAGGTGAAGAGGTTCTATGGGGATAATTCGACGCCTTATATTACTTTTTTACGTCTTGGCAATTATGGCGGTGTTGATTATCTGCGCGGGCGTTTGTCTGCAATTAATACCAGAGGACGTCTGGCGAAATAATTTGAATTACATAATTGCACGGCAAGAAACGTTAGCGGTGCTGGCAGGTATGCTGTTGGCAAGCTTGATTTTATTAACGGGGATTTTTTCGCGAAGTAAGAGCTTGTCAATCGCGTCGGGTGATATTCATTTGGAAGTAGGCAAACCAGGCGAAGTCAAAGTTACGGTTCCTGCGATTGTGGGCGTCGTGGAAAGAGCAGCGATTACAGTCAGCGGCGTGCGCGAAGTTCAAGCGTCAGTTTACCGGCAAGATGGCGACATACCAATAAAAGTTCGGTTGACAATAACACTTGGACAGGGATTTTCCGCGCCACGTGTCAGCGAAGCCACAGTTGCTGCAATCCACGAGGCATTATTAACCGCTCTGCAACTTGAGAACGTGCCGGTTGAAGTTAAAGTAAACGAAGTTACACATGCAATTATCGAACGCGACAAGCGTGTAGTTTGAGGTGCCGATATGTTAAAAGATTTGATAGGAAAAATTCTAAAGAAAACTAAAAAGGTCGTGACCCTGTCGACGGCGCGGACTAGTAGCGGAGAATTTTTGCTGAAGAAAACGGACTTCGGACTAGTTCACGTGGAATTCGCGACGATCGAAAAACTTGCTAATCGGGCAGTATCGGAGCTTAAAGAAATTCACGAGGCAGAACTTGCAGTTGAGAAAACAACAAGCACTGTTACGCCGCTTAAAGTTCGCTTGATTGCAACTTTAGCAGAAGGCTATTCCGCGCCAAAAGCAAAGCTAGCGGCGGATATGGCAATTAATAATGCGTTGAAAAATTTGTTGGCGTTGGAATTTTATGTGCCCGTCGATGTCAGAGTTAAGCAGATAGTGCAAGTCGTCCCCCAGAAAAGGCGCGTGAGGTGATTTAAATGTTCGCGGCAATTAAAAATTTTGTTATTGACCTGTTTGAATCGCATCGTACGCGGAAAGTCGGTTTCATCACGGGATTAGTTATGGGCGGCGCAATTTTGCTTATCGGATTTTTTAACACGCTGTTTATCCTGTTGTGCGGAACGGTCGGACTTTTTATTGGCTCGCGTTTCGACAGCAAAGACGATTTAGTTGAGAAAATTCTCATGAAGCTTGACGAAGTTTTGCCGGAAAAAATTCAACGTTGGTAATGGTTAGGAGAAAATATGAGCCGCAGATTGGCACGAGAAGCAGCATTTAAGGCGTTGTTTCAGTTAGATTTTAATTTCGAGGAAGATAACCGCGAATATTGCGAAAACCTCGCGATAGAGACAATGTTTGACGACGAACCTAAGTTGACAAGCAAGAAAGATTTTGCGTACATTGAAAGCGCGGTTAAGGGAACGCGGGCGCATCTCGAAGAAATTGACGCAATTATAACGACACATTTAAAACAAAGTTGGCAGTTGCCCAGAATTATGGCGGCTGACAGAAATATTTTGCGGCTCGCCGTATACGAAATGAAATTCGTTGAGTCTACGCTCCCTAAAAATATCGTCATAAATGAAGCTGTGGAGCTGGCAAAAAGATACGGTACCGATGATTCTGGTCGATTTGTAAACGGCATTCTCGAATCAATTTCAAAGTAAAAAATTGTCCTCTTGTAAAGTTGCAAGGGGATTTTTTGTTGTCGCGCAGATTTTATCTTTAACAAATTTTTAGTTACTAACTTTATTTAGTTCCTTTTCAGAACTACGCATTGTGAATTGTGTTGTGCTAAAATAGAACTGGCAATTAAAGTTTGATTAATTTTAGCACTAATATTTTATTTCCAAAATAGAAATGCTATAATAGATTTGAAAATTGTAGAGTAGGTGTTAAGGATGAGTGTCTCTGCTAATATTATAAGATTACGTGAAAATTTAGGATTAAATCAAAAGAAACTGGCGGAAGATTTGAATATGAACAGAAGCGTTCTAAGTCGAATTGAAAATGGCACACGTCCTGTTCGTGATGATGAGCTAACGGTTTTTGCTGATTATTTCAATGTATCGGCAGATTATTTGCTCGATCGCGTCACTCAAAAATCGCCTGCTCTTTCAGATGAACAAACAACTTTGCTAAAAGGTTTTGATTCGCTTAACTCCGCAGGGCGAAATTTGCTGGTTGCAGTGCTTGATTCTTTGCGTATTACTCATGCGGCGGTGTTATAATTTTTTAGGTAACTTTTTAAATTCGAGGATGTAAAATTAAAGAAATAAAAAGCCCTCCACGGCGGGGGGAATTTTTTTAAATGCTAAAAGAAATAATACGAGGTCATGAAATATTTGATATTTAGGAGGTAAAAGCAATGGTTCACATAGTCGGCGCGGGACCAGGCGACCCCGAACTAATCACAGTTAAAGGGCAACGACTTTTGCGCGAAGCGGACGTTGTGATTTACGCGGGCTCACTGGTTAACGAAGAGATTTTAAAACTTTGTAAGCCTGAAGCAGAAATTTATAACTCCGCGCAGATGATGTTGGAAGAAATTCTGCACGTCATATCATTGGCGGAAAAGGCTGGCAAAACTACGGTCCGTTTGCACACGGGCGACCCGTCGATTTACGGCGCAGTTCAAGAGCAAATGGACGCCATGACAGAGCGCGGGATAGAATTCGACGTAACACCGGGCGTAAGTTCTTTTTTAGCGGCGGCGGCAGCTCTCAAGCAAGAATACACATTGCCTGGCGTAACACAAACTATTATAATCACGCGGCGCGGCGGACGAACTCCTGTTCCCGATTCAGAATCACTTAAAAAACTTGCGCAACATCAAACGACGCTTTGCATATTTTTATCCGTAAGTCTTTTAGACGAAATCAAACGCGACCTCATGTCAGCGGGCTTTAAGTCGTCAACGCCGGTTGCTGTAGTTTATAAGGCGTCGTGGCCAGAAGAGGAGAAAGTTGTACGCGGGCGGCTCGATACAATCGTCCAGCAAGTTAAAGAGGCAAATATCGACCGCACGGCTATGATTATCGTCGGGCAATGTCTTAATTCTAAAAATTATCAGAAGTCTAGTCTTTATTCACCACAATTTAGTCATATGTTCAGGCAGGCGATATATTAAATTGAGAACAGCAATTATTTCAGTGACAGCCAATGGTACCCGAATTGCCGAAAAAATTTCAACAAAGGTCGGCGGGCAGACTTTTGTTAAGGGGAAAAATTTTGATAAGCTTGCCGATTTGGTTGCAGAAATTTTCGGCAAGTTTGACGGACTTATTTTTATCTGCGCGGCGGGAATTGTTGTAAGAATGATTGCGCCGCACATTATTAGCAAGCTTAGCGACCCGGCAGTTTTAGTTGTTGACGAACGCGGGCAAAATGTTATCAGCCTTTTAAGCGGTCATGTCGGGCGGGCGAATGAATTGACGCTTGAAATTGCGCGGGCGATTGAGGCTAATCCCGTGATAACGACGGCAACTGATATTGCGGGGAAATTTTCTGTTGACGCTGTCGCCTCTAAGCTCGGCCTTGTCCCCGAACCTAAAGAAGTTATTAAGGCGATTAATGCGGCGATTTTACGTGACGAAGAAGTTTTCGTAACGGCGGGCGACGTGCGCTTGAATTTGATTCCGCAAAATTTAATCGCGGGCGTCGGGTGCAGACGGGGGACTTCTTCCTTAAAAATTTTCGAGGCAATTCAACGGGCTTGCGCAATGATTCATCAGCCGATTGAGCGCGTGAAACTTTTGGCAAGTATTGACGCTAAACAAGACGAGGTCGGGCTTGTGTCATTAGCGGAAGTCATGGGGATTGAAATAAAATTTTTCTCTGCCGCCGAATTGCAGAAAAAAATCGACGAGTACAAACTCGACGAATCAAAATTTGTTGCACGCTCTGTTGGAGTCGGCAATGTTTGCGAGGCAGCGGCACTTTGTTGCGTGAAAGAGGCGCGATTTGCCCTAACGAAAACTTCTTTTAAGGGCGTGACAGTTTCCCTGTTATGGGAAAAATAAATTGTATTTGGGAAGTGATAACTTTGCTAAAAAAAATCTTGATTGGCGTAGTGATTCTGGGCGCGATATTGATTGCGATTCTGGGCTATGGTACTTACAAGGTCGCTGACGATGTTTTAAAAGAAGCAGAACCGAGACTGCGTAACTATCTGCAAATGGACGAAGCCGCGCAGAATCAGTATATATTGGACAACTTCAACGAGGTTTTGCCGGAAGTCAACCTCTATAAAGGCGGCAAGCCAGAAGATAAAGAGAGACTTCAACGCTTAATGAAGTTGAATGAGCAACCCGAAATCCAAAAAGCTTTAATCGACGTTGGTCGCTCCTCCTTAGCCAGCTTAATTCTGAGCTTCGAATCAATTGTTAAAGATATGAGCGCGGACGATAAAGCTAAATACGAAAAAGAATCTAAAGAATTTGAAGCCCGCGCAGATAAATATTCCAAACTAGTTGAAGCGGCGGATCCTACGCTTAAAGATGAATAATTTTATCGCTTGACTATCGACGGCATGACGATTGCCAGCAAAACTAAAATTATCCCGAATGATTCGACAAGTCCAAATGTCGTCCCGAAAATTATCCAACTGATTATAACTGACGCCGCAGGCTCCGTTGTTACCGTGATTGACGCCTCCTCCGGCGTTAAAAATTTTAGTCCTGCATTGAAACTTAAAAATGCCCCAACCGTTCCGAAAATTATTATCCAGCTCACGTTGAATAAAACTTCCGGCGCGAAGAACGGCAACCAATTTTTATCGTCAATCAATGCAAATGTCGACAAGCCACCGATAAACATTCCTACGCCCGTCAAAAAGTACGGGTCTATTTTTTTTGCAAATAAATGTTTTGGGAATATCGCGCTGAATGCAAATGTCGCGCCGCTTGCTAAACTCCACACTACGCAACCGAGCGGCACGAGTAATTTTGTCGGATTGCCGCCCGTCACCAATAAAAATACGCCGCTCATCGCCAAAATTACCGCGATAACTTCTTCGCGCTTTGGGAATTTTTTGTGATAAAATGATTCCCATATGACGACCATCGCCGGACATGCATAACAAATTACAGTTGTCGCCGCCGCCCCGCCGATTGATATTCCTTGAAAGTACGTAAATTGCATGAGCATCATTCCAATTATCCCGTAAATTATCACGTCAAGCCAAAGCCGCCAATGACGGTTTAAAATTTTCCACGTCAACCAAAAACTTTTACGTCGCGTTGAAAATATTATCAAAATCGCGCCCGCTAAACACATGCGAATATTTGTTAGCTCCATTGCAGATTTTTCCGAGTGCAGGAAAAAATCTTGCACTGCAATGCCCGAACTCGCCCAAAGTATTCCCGCCATTCCTACGACGATTAACGCTAAACTTCTTTTCAAAATTGTCACCTACTTTATAAATCGCGGCTTTAAAATCAATGTCACAAAATAAATTATCGCCGCGAAGACTACGATTGTTGCGCCTGCCGCCGAATTTATTTCATACGCCAAAAACAGTCCGACTAAGCCCGAAGTCAGTGCGACTAATACGCTCAATACATGATAGCTTTTAACCGAGTTCGTCACATTACGTGCCGCCGCGCCCGGCAAAACTAATAGCGCGTTGATTATTAAAATTCCAACCCATTGAATACTTAACGCTACGACGATTGCCAACAACACCGCAAATATCGATTCAATCACTTGAATTTTTATTCCTCGACTTCGCGCTAACGTCTGATTCACCGAAATTATTAATAACCGATTGAAAAGTATTGCCCAACTCACTAACACGATTAAAAATACTATTAACAGCCCCGTTAAGTCGCTTTTGGTTATGCTAAGCAGGTCGCCGATTAAAAATCTTGAAAATTTATTGAATTGTCCGCCCGCCGACATTATCATTAGTCCAAGTGCTATTGCCGTTGAGCTGAAGACGCCTATAACAGTGTCCGCGCTCGCATGTGATTTGTTTTTTATGTAAGTTATCAACAGCGCGAAAATTATCGAAAAGCCCAGCAAGCCGACCATTTCTGAGCCGACGCCGATTAACGCTCCAATCGCTATGCCCGTGAACGCGCCGTGCCCTAACGAATCAGAGAAAAACGCCATGCGATTCGATACAACCATTGTTGACAGCAAACCGAATAGTGGCGTCACCAACAACACTGCTGTTAATGCGTTGCGCATGAATTCATATTCAAACAAATTTATCACCAGGCGCGATTGTATCAGCTTTGAAAATCTTTGCAAGTAAGGAGGAAGTCATGAAAAAAATTTTACTCGCCGCCGTCATATTGATAATTTTATTTTTCGTAACGAGCACGCCGAAAGTCTTTATCGGAACGCAAAATCAAACTGTCGCCGTTGTTAATGCAGAGGAAAATCTTCCGTTCACGATAAATTTTATCCACTCCGTGCAAAAAACGCCCGTCGTTGAGGAATTGGAATATCGCAACGGAGAATTCGTTTTGATTCGCACAAAATATAAATCTCAAGGCGTGGGGCTTCCCTTCGACATGGCAGACGGAAAATTTTATCGTGACGGCGATTGGTTTATAATGGACAACATGAATCGCCAATTTAAATCGCTGGAATTGCGGACGGGCAAAGGAACTCAACTTACAATCAACTTGAACGGCAAAACTTATGAGCTTTATAAAAAATTTCCCATCGGCACGAAAATATTTGTCAGGAAATTTTAAGCACGTGCAAGCGGCAGAAAAATTTTTAGTTTTCAGTAAAAAATCCTTGTGCAAAAAAATTTTTTATGCTATTATTTCACATAAGAATTTGTGCGGATTTTTCTGTTCACGGAAGATGAAAGGGTGAAACAAAATGGCTATGACAGTGGGCGGCGTAAATTCTTCAGTTAGCATGTACAATAGCATTAATCGTGCTACGCAGAGAACTGTCGATAAAATATCTAGCGGTTCAAATCATCCGACCGCGTCAACGGGTGCCTCCGAATACGCTATAGCCGCACGACTTGCAAACAACATCGGCGCAACTTCGCAATCGATTAAAAATACGCAGAATATCAGTTCGGCGATTAAGGTTTCCGAAGGTGCGACGATAAACACCATTGACGCATTGAAGACGATTAGGGAACATCTTGTTAACGCGGCTAACGATTCGAATGCTTCGCTTGACCGCCAAGCTATTCAAAAAAATATCAATCAAATTGTCGCGCAAATCGACGCGAATGCTTATGTGCAATATAACGGCATGAATATGCTTGACGGTTCTCGCAACGGTATGGTTTTGGCGGGCATTGACGGCTACGAAAACTTCCAAGCTGGCGATTTGCGTGCTTCGTCTTTGGGATTGACTGACGAGCAAGGCAATGTTAAACTCGACGTATCGACGGTTGAATCGGCAAGTAATTCTTTAAAACTTGTTGACGCTGCCGAGACAAAAGTTGGAGATATTCTCGACAGTATGCACATATTGGGCGATTATGTCATCGACGGCTTTACTTTTGAAACGTTCGACGTGGCATTAGACGAGGCGACGACGCAAGGTGCGCAACTTCAACGTCTTGAATTTCAAGCGGCAAATTATGCGACAATGGAAGAAAACCAGATGAATTTTGGCTCAACCATTGGCGACGCTAACATTGCCGCGCAGGTTACAAATTTGCGCAATCAGCAAGTTCAAGAACAATTTGCACTCTTTGGAATGAAGATGTTCAATCAAAATCGCGCTAGTATCTCGACCTTATTACCATAATATTGAAAACATACACGAACGCGGCGAGCGGTTGAAAGTTTTTGACGGTAAATCGCGACATCTGGATGCAACGTGACGTTGCGCGGGCATAGTTCATCGGTAGAATGAGAGCTTCCCAAGCTTTAGAGGTGGGTTCGATTCCCATTGCCCGCTCCAAACGAAATTTCAGAGGCACGTCTAATGGCGTGTCTCTTTGCATTATGCAAGGCTTGCATTTTTTGTAAAGCGTGATATAATTCCCGCGTATCGATTCGGGAAAGTTACGTATCGAACAAGAAGAATTTTTTGGTTTATAAGGAGATTTTTTTAATGGCTTTTGAAGACAAAACACTCGTGTGTAAGGACTGCGGAAAAGAATTCATCTTCAGCGCAGGCGAACAAGAATTCTATCATGAGCGCGGCTTTGAAAACGAACCCGTACGTTGCCGTGACTGCCGCGACAAACGCAAACGCAAACGCAATCGCGACGGCGGAGATCACCGGCAAATGTTTACTGTGACCTGCGCGGACTGCGGTAAGGAAACAGAGGTTCCCTTTGAACCCAAAAACGATCGCCCCGTTTATTGCCGCGATTGTTTCAGCAAGCATCGTCCTGCGCGGCGCGCTCAATTCCAATAAAATCCATACGAACGACGTTATATTTTTTAGCCCGATTAATTCTACGGGCTTTATTTTTTTTGGTTAACATGATAAACTGTGCAAAATATTTTTAAGGAGGACTCCCCATGAAAATTGCAATGGCGAACGACCACGCCGGCACGGCACTCAAAAATCAGATTAAAGCTTATCTCGAAGAGCAAGGGCACGAGGTTAAAGACTTCGGCACCTACGACGAGGAAGGTTGCGATCTGTCTGATTTCGTATATCCGGCGGCTTTGGCGGTTGCGAAGGGCGAATGCGATCGCGGAATTTTCGTTGACGGCGTCGGTTATGGCTCGGCACTTATCGCCAACAAAATTTACGGCATTTATGCGGCGGTCTGTCAAGATCCGTTCTGTGCGCAACTTTCACGTGAACACACCGATTCCAACGTTCTTTGCATTGGCGGAAAAATTATCGGCTCGGCTATCGCAATGGAAATCGTTAAAACTTGGCTCAAGACTGAACCGTTGACCGCTGAAAAATATCGCCGCCGCGTCCAAAAAGTTGCTGACATCAACGACAAACATTGCGTCCCTGTTAAATAAATTATCAATAAATTTTTCCCCCGCGCAGGGGTTTTTTTTTGCTCGTGAATATACAATCCAAGTGCAACAAATAAAAAACTCATAGTTTCCTGCTAAAATGTTTGTAACCATACCAAAAAAGGCAGGATGAACAATGAATTACAAACATCTTAGCATAGACGAGCGAGAAAAAATACTGTTTTATCTGGCTGATGGACTATCTCTTTGCAAAATAGCTCATCGACTCGGCAGGAACAAATCAACCACAAAGGCAAATCGCGCCATAGCAAAAACTACGTAGAAAAACGCGGAAAAATAAAGATAAGCAATCTATTGTCGCAAAGACCGAAAGAGGCAAATGAGCGCACTCGATTTGGCGATTTTGAGGCGGACACTATTGTAGGCTTAATGGACAATGGCATTAACTTAACAAAAAGTAGAAGAAATTTTATGATAGTCAGAAAAGG
>CAMJRX010000037.1 GCA_946408355.1 uncultured Selenomonadales bacterium | reverse complement strand
CTTTTCTGACTATCATAAAATTTCTTCTACTTTTTGTTAAGTTAATGCCATTGATAGGTAGCCAACATTTTCAAGGAGATTGCGCCGCCATGAATCTTCTGGAAATTCTTCAGCAAGCCTTTGTGCAACATTGCCAGCCGTTTCACGGTACTGCTTAAATAATATGTATGGTGCGGGCTGTCTAAGAAATTGTACAGCATGCCTGTAGTTGTGCGTTCAAGCCATGTTTCCTGTGCACTATGCTTTTCGTCAACAGGAGCTTTATCGCGTGTGCCCAGCGTCGAATAAATTTCGTACATTGGTTGCGCTGTTGCCATTATAGTAGTTGCCACGAGTTATTAAGCTGCTTCCGAGATTTAATTTTGCGTCCCAAGGGCGATGTATATATTATAACGTGTTAGTAAAGTCGAAAATTGACATTCCCCACATGGAAGGATTCTTGCTTCAAAGAGAACTGCGCAATGTGTCTTACACTTAAATCTTTCGTTAACGAATTTTTTTATTCACAGGTGCAACACGTTTGACTTGACGGATATGAGCGATTCAACCGCTATCGTTTGGTTTTCGCGACACAGTTTAGTTGTCAATTTGTGCAGGAAATCTTTTCTGATGTTTGTTATTTTTTCGTGAATACGAGCCAATATTATCCGCTGTCGATTTCGGTTACGATTGTCGAGTTTGTATCGTGAAAGTTTTCTTTGAACTTTGGTCAACTTCTTGCTTAAGCGACGTAATAGCTTCGGATTGGCAACTGTATTTGCGTAATTGTCCGTGCAAAATTGTGCGTTCTGCAACTCTGCTGACGATTTCTCCGCGGCTTGAATTTTGGGTAGCCTTTGTCGTGTTTGAAGAAATGACTGAAAGGAAGTGATTAAAAATGAACCAGCAACAGCCAAGCGTCTTATTCAGCAAAGTTACTTGCGTTTTGTTCGGATACAAGCGAAATCTCTCTAAGTTATCGTTTATCAAGTTTTTTGGCTAACGTGTTGCCAATAAACTGCACGAGCTGAACTAAAACTATCAACACAACGACTGTTGCCAGCATAACTTCCGGTCTAAATCTTTGATAGCCGTAACGAATTGCCAAATCGCCAAGCCCGCCTCCGCCGATTGCGCCCGCCATAGCTGATTCACCGACCAGCGCAATTATTACTGTCGTTAACTGTGAAACAATTCCTGGCATTGCCTCAGGTAATAAAACTTTACTGATTATTTGGAACGGCGTCGCGCCCATTGCCTGTGCGGCTTCGATTAAACCCGACGGAACCTCTTTAAGCGACGTTTCGACTTGCCGCCCAATAAACGGTATCGACGCGATAACCAACGGAACGATTGCCGCCGTTGTTCCGATTGCACTTCCGACTATAAATCTTGTTAGTGGAATTATTGCCACCATTAAAATTATAAACGGGATTGAGCGCACCGCGTTGACGACCGAGCCGACAGTTTGATTGAGGAAAATATTTTCAAGAATTTGTCCCTTAGCCGTCGTGTGAAGTAAAACTCCGAGCGGCACGCCGATTGCCGACGCGATTGCCATTGACACCACAACCATATAAATTGTTTCGCCGAGTGCTTTACTCAACAGCGGCAGGACTTCTGCGAACATAGCCAATCACCTCCACGCGCAAATCTTCACCGCCCAAAAAGTTTAACGCATTATTAATTGCCTCGTCCTCGCCGCTCAAGCCAATAATAAATCGTCCAAATGGCACACCGTGAATTTCGTCGAGATTGCCGAAAAGCATAGTACATTCCACGCCCTTACAAGTCCGAATCATTTTAGCAAGAACGGGATCATCAGCTCTGTCGCCCTGAAAAATCAATCGAACCAAAAGCAAACTTTCGGGCGTTCTGTCTTGAGAAATTTCGTTGCCACGAAACGCGGCGGGCAATTCATTCGACAAAAGCACACTGATAAATTCTTTAGTAATTCGGTGTTGAGGGTTAGTGAACACGTCGAGGACGGAGCCACGTTCAGCAATGACGCCGTCGCTTATCACGGCAACTTTATCGCAAATATCTTTGATAACTTGCATTTCGTGAGTTATGACGACGACGGTTAAGGAAAGTTTTTTGTTAATGTCCTTAATCAGCGCAAGAATAGATTTGGTTGTTTGCGGGTCGAGTGCGGAAGTTGCCTCGTCGCAGAGCAAAACTTTTGGGTCGCTGGCAAGGGCGCGAGCAATACCGACACGCTGTTTTTGTCCGCCGCTAAGTTGCGAGGGATATTGATTAGCTTTGTCGCTTAAGCCAACGAGTTCGAGGAGCGGCGAAACTTTTTTATTAATGTCCGCAGAACTTGTGCCGGAAAGTTTCAGCGGGAAGGCAATGTTATCGTAAACAGTTGCTGAACTTAGCAAATTAAAATGTTGAAAAATCATTCCAATATTTTTACGCGCCGCACGAAGTTCATTTTCCGTCAAAGTCGTCATGTCTTGCCCGTCGACGAAAACTTTGCCCGCCGTCGGACGTTCAAGCATGTTTATGCAACGCACGAGAGTTGATTTACCAGCGCCGCTCAAGCCGATTATCCCATAAATTTCACCACGTGCAATTTCTAAATCAATGCCTTTTAGCGCGTGCACTTTACCCGACGGGCTGTCGTAAATTTTTTCAATGCCTAAGAGTTTTATCACGCGATACACCTCTTTGCTTTTTTAAATATCGATACAATGCTCCGAAAAGATTTGCGTCGTTATGATATTTACAAGCGACGACTTCGGGGCGCGGCAGATAATCGGGAACATTTTTATAAAGTTTGTCGAGTTCGTATTGAACGGTCTCTATAAAACTTTGACGAATACTTATGCCGCCGCCGAGTGCAAAGCGTTCGGGGTCGAAAGCAACTTGCAAATTAAAAATCATCGCCGCGATACCGTGTGCAAATTTATGGAGCGCGGCAAGCATTTTTTTATTTTTATCCTCAATCAAATCGAAAATTATTTCGCCGGTAACTTCTTCGGACGGCTTACCTAAAATTTTAGCACAACTTTTTTGGAAAGGAATAGCCCCATAATCGCTGGCACAAAAATTTTTTTCGTTAATGACAGCTCTAATATTTATTGGCATGAAAGAAACTTCACCCGCGCAGAAGTGAGCACCGCGATAGAGTTCACCTTTGCGAATAATCGCTCCGCCAATTCCCGTTCCGAAGACCAAAACAAAGGCGTCCTTTACACCGACAAGACTACCGGACTTAACTTCAGCTAATGCCGCGCAGTTTGCATCGTTTTCAACCGTGACGGAAACGCCGCAAATTTCTTGGAGTTCCTCCGCTACGCAATGTCCGTTACAAAAATCTAATGCGCCGCTGGAAATGCAAACGCCCTTAAAAGTATCGATAAGTCCCGGCATAGAAACGCCAATTCCTTCAACGTCATTATGAGCTTTAAAAATTTCCGCGAGCTTTTCTAAAAATTCCTCGTGATTTTTTTTCGGCGTGGGAACTTTGCCCTTTGAGGCGATTTTAAAAACGCGCGTGCCAACCAAAACAGCATATTTAATAAACGTGCCGCCAACGTCTACTGTTAAAATTTTTTTCACAGCCAAACCTCCCATTAAAAAATTCGCCTCAACAATAAGTCAAGGCGAGGAGCTTTGTCAATATTTTTTTAGCGGGCGAATAAAACGCATTCATTGTACCATTCCAAGTGCGGCTCCAAATTTAGTTTCTTTAGTAAAGTTATAAGCTCTTCGGAATAAGTTGACGGGGCGTCTTCAATGGAATCAAATGACTGCCTCAAAGCAAATTCATAATCGGGGCGAATCGATTTAACGAAGTTCATAATCGTCCAAAAGTCGTCCCACTTGTGATAAACACTGAGCGCGAGAATCGGCTTAAAGCGGGCAATGGTCGTTACTGCGCCCTTTAAAATTTCAAGCTCTGCACCTTCCACGTCCAATTTTATGAAGTCGACGCGGGGCAAATTTTTTTCGCGAATGTAAGCGTCAAGTGTAGTAACTTCCGCAGTTTCCGAGCCGTTTTCAGATTGAGAAGTTGAGCCGCCTTTAGAATCATAATTAACTTTTCCCTTTTGAGACCACAAGCCGATATTTTCTAAAACAAAATTTTTCTTCTTAACGAATTTGCGAGCCATCTCGTAATTGATTTTGTCCAGTTCAAAACCATAGACTTTATAGCCCATCTCTGCAAAAACCAATGCCGTGCCGCCGTTAAAAACTCCGCCGTCAATAACGATAGCACCTTCGTCGGGGATAAAGCCATTTATAAAGTAATGAGCCGAATTCGAGTAAACAATATCACCGAGCCGATTAGCTATGTTGCCGAGCCAATAGCCGCAAAAAGTTTTCTTAGAATCTTCGTCAATAAGCGACTCGTAAACCTCTTGCAGTTCGGGTAAATGCGTCATGAAAGCTTCGTAAATGTGGTCGGTGCCGCCTTTGTTAAGACTTATAATCTTCGCGGTCGGGAAATTTTTCATGGCAACCCTAACGGAAATGAGGTCGTTGACAAAAATATATTCGGGCTGATTATAAATCTTTACAGCGTCGCTTACGTGAATAACTTCAAAGTCAAGTTTGTCGGCGGTAGTATTAGAATCCACAACTAAAAGCTTTGTAATATTAAGACCTTGAGCGCGAAATTCTTTCACGAGTTCAACGGCTGTATTGAGCGGTTCGATTGACAAAAAGGCAACGGGGATTTTCTGCCCGATAAGTTTATTTACTACGACGGAGAATCTTTCCTCATGCACTTGCTTAATAAGCTTGACGAAATTTTTCAAGACAAAACCTCCTAAGCTGAAATATTTTCTTCAAGCGGGAAAATTTGCGGACGCTCCTCGCCTTTAATGCAAGCTTCGGTTACGACGACGCGGCGCGGTTCTTCACTTTTGGGAATATCAAACATTACGTCAAGCATAACGTCTTCGATAATCCCCTTAAGCGAACGCGCTCCGGTTTTGCGTTCAATTGCCATTTTCGCGACCTGACGAAGTGCCGCCTCCTCGAACTCCAATTTAACATTGTCCATTGCCAAAAGTTTTTCGTACTGCTTGACGGGTGCATTTTTCGGTTCAGTTAAAATTCTCAACAATGCGTTTTCGTCAAGCGTTTCAAGTGTGCAGATAACCGGCAAGCGTCCGATAATCTCCGGAATAATTCCGTATTTCATTAAATCTTCTGGGCGCACTTGGTGAATCAGCTCGTTAAACTTTTTATCGGTGTCCTCTTTGGAGGGAATTTCGGAACCGAAACCAATATTTGAGTCATCCTTTTTAACGCGCTTTTCGATAATTTTTTCAATGCCGACGAATGCGCCGCCGCAGATAAACAAAATATTTTTCGTGTTAACTTTAATGGTCGGGGCTTCGGGGTGCTTGCGTTGACCGCGCTCGGTAAATTCGACAACACTACCTTCCAACATTTTTAAAAGTCCTTGCTGAACGCCTTCATGACCTGGGTCGGCAGTTATCGAATTGTTCGCGCCAGATTTGCGAGCAATTTTATCGAACTCGTCAAGATAAATAATTCCGTGTTCAGTTTTTTCAATGTCTTTGCCCGACGCGTAGTAAAGATTTCTAACGGCAACTTCTACGTCCGCACCAACAAAACCAGCTTCCGTTAAACTCGACGCATCAGTTACGGCAAAGGGAATATCTAAAAGTTTCGACAGGTGACTAAGCATAGCAGTCTTGCCGCAACCCGTCGGTCCCATAATTATCACATTAGACTTGTCAATTTCGTCGTCACCGCCGCGATTGTCCAAATCGTATTTCATGCGCTTATAGTGATTATACGCCGCGACGGACAAAATTTTTTTCGCCCGCTCCTGCATGATTATAAACTCGTCGAGATATTCTTTTATGACGTGCGGTTTATTCTTCGCCAAAAGGTCGCCGAGCATGTATTTAAAATTTTTCTTGTTAAAGCGAGCGTTGCGTTTCTCGTCTTCCTCGATAAACTCATAAATATTTTTGATACAGCTTCTGCAAATTCCAAAACCGGTATTCGGGTCAAGGACGGGCATATCTGCGCGGCTCTGAATTCTTACACGTCGCCCGCACAAACTGCAATGATAACTTTCTCCTGCCATTTTAAAAATTTCTCCTTTGTAAAAAACCTTGCAATTAAAATTCACAGCGCGTATAATACACCTTGCGCGGTTTTCGCGTCAACTGTATTTAGGGAGGTGCTAAGCGTGAAAGAAAAAATTCATCCGCAATATTTTGAAGCTACTGTTACTTGCGGTTGCGGCAATACTTTTAAAACCGGCTCCACGAAAAAAGAATTGCGCGTGGACGTTTGCTCGAAATGCCATCCGTTTTTTACGGGACGTCAGCGTGATGTTAAAGCTGGCGGGCGCATTGAAAAGTTCAACAAACGTTACAAGAAAGGTTAAGCAAAAATTTCAGGCAGGGTTGCCGAACGCGCCCTGCTTGTTTTGATTTTACGGAGGCAACTTTATGGAAAAACCTATCGTCGGTGGGCAAGCAGTTATCGAAGGCGTGATGATGCGCGGTTTCGGCAAAGTGGCTACGGCAGTGCGTGAACCCAACGGAAATATCAATGTGCAAGTCAATCCTGTAAGCTCAATAGCCGACCGTTTCCCGATTTTAAAATTGCCAATTCTGCGCGGTGCAGTGAGTTTATTTGAGTCGCTGATTTTGGGCATGAAGTCATTGTCATTTTCCGCGCAGGCGGCAGGCGAGGAGGACGAACAACTTTCCGATAAAGAATTAATCGGCACAATAATTTTGGCAATCGCGCTGGCGTGCGTATTATTTTTGGCGATACCGACGTTCGCCGCGAAATTTTTCCACACGTTGACAAATGAACCGATAATTTTAAATTTGGCGGAAGGATTTTTGCGGCTGATAATTTTTCTTGCGTATTTGTTCGCAATTTCCCGCATGAAAGATATTCAGCGCGTCTTCCAATATCATGGCGCAGAGCACAAAACAATTTTCTGCTACGAAGCCGATTTGCCGTTAACTGTCGAGAACGTAAAAAAATTTCCGCGCCTTCACCCTAGGTGCGGAACTGCATTTTTATTAATCGTCATGCTCATAAGTATTTTTGTTTTCGCGTTTCTCGGTTGGCCTGACTTGTGGATAAGAATTTTGTCGCGAATAATTTTATTGCCGCTGGTTGCTGGTCTGTCGTATGAAATAATTCGTTTTTCTGCCCGCTCGGAAAATTCGTTCGTAAAGTTGGCGACATTGCCGGGACTTTGGCTACAATATTTAACAACCCGCGAACCTGATGATTCAATGATAGAAGTAGCAATTAAATCTTTAGAAGCTGTCACTCCTCAGCAGACGGAATGATTATTTCGGGCGCGTCGAAAGTTTTATCCAGCGCGAGAATTGTATCTTCGACAATGTTGTATTGAACGTGTTGATATTCTTTTCCGTCAAGCGTTACGCCGTCTGCTAATTTAACTTTTTTATCCGCCTTGAGATTGATTTTGCCGTAGAAGTCGACGATTTTACTATCCCAATTAAAAACCGCTGTGTCCGAAGTTATCGTGACACTTTTTTTATTCTCAAATTTAACTTTATCCTTAACTTTGGCGGTATGCGTCGCTCCTTCTATATAAACGTGCTCACAATTAAAAATTATATTTTCCTGCGTGAGCTTGACATTGCCGTCTGCCCAACATTTTTGCTTAGCAAGGCTGACCATAGCCTCGTTCGCCGTGACTGTAGCCTTAAAGCCATGATTATCTACTGCGACGTGCACATTGTTTTTCAAAACGTAAACGCCCTTAAAAATATCAAAATAAGTTTCGCCCGCTGAAACCTCTGGCATTGCGGCAAAAGTTTTTACTTGCGCAACGAAAATCATCAACAACACAAGCCCGAAAATTTTTAAAGTTCTCATGAAGTTATCCTCCTAAAAAATTTTTTTAACGCCCGAACGCGGTAAGTAAATTAAAAACTTCGTAATGTTAAACGCGACCATTGGGTCAAGCGTCATGCTTGCTCCTCATTAGTTGGATAAAAATTAAAGTTGCGTCGACGACAGCCGCGATTAGCACGATTAGAACTATTGAATCCATTTCGACGCGCCCCGCTGAATTCAAAACTGGCGACGGGTGCAAGGAAAAATACATTCGCGGGATTATGAATACTAAAAAAGGCACAGTTAAGACGCTCAACAAGGAATAGACTGCTGAAACTTTTGCGCGAATTTTTTCATCAGAGACCGCCGCCCGCAATGTTAAATACGCGCCGTAAATCAGAATCAGTACGAAAATTGTTGTCTGCCGAGGATCCCAATTCCAATACGCGCCCCAAGTCAACTTGCTAAAAATCGCGCCGCTAATTGTCGATAACAACACGAAGATAAATCCCAATCGCGCTGCTCGCTCGCTAAGTCTATCGAATGAAAAATTAAATGTCCGTAAAAATTTTGCGGCAAAAAATGCATTTGAAAAGAAGGCAATGACTGAAACCCATGCTGTTGGTACGTGGAAGAAAATTATTTTTGCTAAATCGCCAAGTCCTTTTATCGGCGGCACAAAAAAAATTATCGCCGCACAAATGGCAAGCGTCGACAGGATTAAGATTTTATTCATTGAAATTTTCTCCATAAATATTCCTACAGAGTTAAGGACTATTTTAATATTGTCTGCTATTTGTCTGCATTAAGGTTTTGTCTGCAGATTTTGAGTAAAAATCGCGGCAGTTTCTTCCTGTAATTTCAACGTGTTATGCGTGTAAAGATTTTGCGTTATTTGAGCATTTGAGTGTCCTAATCTACCTGCAACGCCTTTTGGAGCCGCGCCGTTTTCTATCAGTTGCGTTGCGTGCGTATGACGGAATGAATGTGCATTCAACCCTTCTTTTGTAAGGAATTTTACAATAATACCACGAAGAATTATTCGCCCGTCGTTTCGTGTACAGAGCAACGATATTTTTTCACCGAATGGAGGCGGCAAGCCTTTCGATTGTCGCTGGACATGCCCGTTTTCTTCACGATAAACATAAACGTAATTGTCACCGAATTGTTTTTCGTTTTCGGCTTGTTGATTATGCCAACGTGCCAATTCGCCGAGTAAATAGTCGTCAACAATAACGTAACGTTTGCTTGATTCGGTTTTGAGCGTTGTTAAGAAATACCCTTTTTTGTCGTGGTAAACTATCTGCCGATAAAGATTGATTTTCTTTGCTGAAAAATCAATATCAGACCAGCTAAGTCCTAAAACTTCACCGAGCCGCATTCCTGTATGATACAAAAGCAGGAGCGGAATATAAAAAGGCGTTCCGAACGGATATTTTTCAAGCAGAGCTTTAAATCGTTCAGGCGTGATTATATGACGCTTGACAACATTTTTAGGTGCATTTTTCGGTACTTTGATATAAGCGGCAGGATTAGAATTAATCAGCTGTGCAGGATAGACAGCGTAGTTCAAAGCGTTATGTAAAAAAGCATGTACAGCGGAGATTGTATTATAAGCCAACCCTGCCTTCTGAATATCGCGAATCCATTTATCAAGCATGGCAGGAGTTAATTCTTGTACCTTGACTTCGCCTAGATATGGAGCAATGTGTTTTTGAAAACGTATTCGGTATTCTTGCAAAGTTGTTGGTTTGACGTTCGCCGCAACGACGTTATCAAGCCACGCCGTCATAAAATCTTTCAGCGAAATTGATTCACTCGTTATGCCGATATTGCCGTGCAGGAAGTCATTATACGCGGCGACGCCCGCCTTGTATGCCTCCGCCTTTGTAGGATAGCCGCCCTTTTCTACGACTTTGCGCTTGCCGTCAATTTTTCCTGCCTCAAATATGTAACTGAACGTTTTGCCGCGCTTGCGTACTCTTACTTGCGCCATTTTATCACCCGCCTAAAATGTTATAATTACCGCAAAGGAGGCTTGAATATGGAGAAATATTTATCGCTGATTCTGCTAGCCGCACCAGGCTTTATCGCCGCTAAAATTGCCGTCGTGCTAGGACTTACTTCAGCTAAGAAGGGCGAAATTGATTCCCTTGCCCGTTATTTTTCTTACAGTTTCTTCGCCGTGCTTGTCACGATTTTTATTTCCGCATTGTCGGGAGCTATAGACTTAACCGACGACTGGCAGAGCCTTACTGAAAAATTTTCGTCTATCAGTTTTACTGTCAAAATGCTGTTCGTTACCCTGTTTTCGGGTATCCTCGTCGGTTCGTTTTGGGCTTTAATAGGACATAATCTTTTCATGAAATTTTTCAATCGGATTAACGTTGCAGTCGGCAGAAATATCAAAAACACAAACGGGAGCTTGCTGAATAAAATATTCGCCGACGGCAAGGAACATTTTATAATCGTTCGTAAGGACGGCGAAAAAATTGCCGTTGGTTTTATTTATGCCGCCTCTGACCCCTTCGACGATAAATCGGAGCTTGTCATTACCGAATATCCCGAATACCGCGCCGAATTAGAGCGTGCTGAAAACAATCCCGATAAGCCGTCATACTTGCGAAATATTTTGCAAACCTACGTAGACATTGAGAATAATTTGGTTATCACTGAAACTGAATATCCGCCCGAATGGATTCACTGATTGTTTTTGTTCGGAGTATCAGATTTTGGCGGCGTTGACGGCGGCGCAGGATTAGGACGCGGCGGACGTGTAGGACGTTGCCAACTGTCACGTGCTGAAGGTTTATTTGAACTATCCTTTTCTGTCATGCTTTATCCTTAAAAAAATCCCCTCCGTCGTGGAGGGCTTTTATTTCTTGCTATCTTTTGCCTTAATACTCAAAGATAATGATTTGCCCTTGTCAAATAGCAAGGAACTATATTCCATATTTCCTATCACGACTGAACTATTTTTGGGCTTTTTTGAAAGTTTGTTTAATATTTCGGCGCGTTCATCAGGTGATAACTCTGGATTCAATGCCGCTACAGCGACGAGAAAAGCAACGCCCGCAACGTCGACTTCAGATTGACGTTTGTTTTCACTCAAAATAAATTCCTTCCCGATAGTTACCTCCTTCAAAAAACCCGTTTCCTTGTCGACTACGCCGAAAAGATACAAACCCGCAGGATATTGCTGTACAAATTTTTTCCCGCTGTCAAAGGACTGAAGGTCATTCAATGCAAGTTGCGAGACATTACGCTCAACCGCTATTCTGTCAAACGCCAACTTAAATTCATCAATCGTTATTCCTAAATTTAAAACCTTTTCAGATTCCGTCACTTGCTGTTCGATTTTTGTTTCGACAGGTGCAGATTGCTCGGCAGTCTTTTCATTACCACAACCGACGAGACACATAACAAGCAATATCAGCACGACCGCTAAAAAGTTTTTCACGTTGTCACCTCCGAATTACATTGCCATTGCACTTTGAACACGGCTAAAATTTAACTGTCCTATCATACTTTTTACTAACGATTTTCCTTCGTCGCTTAAATTGCGATAGCCGTTAAGTACCTTAATTTCTTCTTCACTATAAGGAGACGGACGCAAGTCTATTTCTTCGTCACCGAGCTTTCTTAACAGCTCATCTAAGGAAATGCCGACAGTGCAAGCTACTTTTTGCAGTGTCTCAACAGAGGGCGCAATAGGCTTGCCGCCGTTTGAATTTTTATTTGCCTCTAACATTGAAACATAAGGTTTGCTAATGCCAGAGGTTCTTGCAAAATCCCCCATAGACATTTTGTTGCGTAATCTATATTCGCGAATAATTTCTCCTAACTTCACAGCGGTACCCTCCTTTTCGTATTGTCAAGTGCATTATACAAAAAACCACAAAATTTGTAAAGGTAACTTGACACGTGCGGGTATAAGGTGTATATTACACTTAACGTTAAGTAAATAAAACAGCAAGGGGTGAAATTCTTGCAGGAACTAAAAAAATATCGCATTGCGGCAGGACTTACACAAGAACAACTTGCCGAAAAGTCGGGAATATCACGAACTACTATTGCAAATATTGAACGCGGTAGCCAGTCTTTTATAAAAAGCTCGACAGTAATAAAACTTGCGGAGACTTTGAAAGTTGCCCCGCAAGTTTTGTTGTGCCCTGCAGAATAAGTATACATAACAAACAACGCGAGCGACGGGAGGTGAGGAAATGGACAAAAAAATATTCGTCGGGGCTCTGGTTGACATTGAGACCGTCGACGAAAAACTTGACAAATTTTTGCGGGCACGTGAAGAATTCCACCGAGCCGCATATGAACTGGAAAAAGCAGTAAATACTTGCACGTTCAAGTTTGAAATTAAAGGCTCGCCATTGCCCGACCAAGACAAGGCGAACACAGGGGCAGGAATTACGGATTAAAGTTTTTCGGCGGTTCCTGCTCTCTAACCTGCCTATCGTACACTTCGATTGCGACGGCGATAGCTTTTGCTAATTCTTCTGCTTGTGCGGCAGAAAATTGTTTGTTGTCGCGATAGCTACGGACGCCCAAAGCTAAAGTTACGGCATTTTCAATAGCAGACTTATCAATCATATATAGCCTTCCTTTCAAGAGGAATTATAACACAAACGGGCGGTGAGGAAATGGACAAGGCAAAAGAAATACTCGAAAAGCAGTTGCAGTTGCTTTCCGAGCTGTCGAATAACAAAGAACTTCCCGTATCAGATATTTGTCTTTTGACAGGAGCTATGTGCGAGGTTGCCCGTCAACTGAAAAACCAATCGGACGACGCTCAAGGTTGGTTGGCGTCGGTTCAGCTGACAGCGAAAGAGTTAGCTGATATATGTGTTGGACAATATGAACGAACGCGCCGTCGGCAAGAGACTGACCATAAAAAATTAGAATATCTGGAAAATCTTTCAGGAGGATTATAACACAATGGTATTAATTTCGCAGGACAGGCTTAAAGCGATACCTGCCAACAATATTAAATTCTTTACCATATCGCCCGACCCAGACAAAAACGGCAAATTCTACCTTTTCGCTAAACCCCCGACAACTAGAAACGACTACTACGATTATCTGATTCTTTTTGAACATGAAAATCTGAATGTTGTCAAAGAAGTTATGATGTTCCTTGCAAATGGAATTTGGCTCATTCCATATGACGACGATAATCAAAATTTGCTCGTCGTTGACTTGCCCAACCTTTACAAACACGGCATGAAAATTAGTGACTTTGACAGCTAAAAAGGAGCAAAGATTGAACACGTTAGATTTAGGAACGTTGCACAGATTGACGACGCAAGCGCAGAAACTTCAAAGCGTCGCCGCCGAATTGCAACCTTTTCTTGAACTGATTAAGGAACTCGACGGCAAGTTGATTATCCCGACGGACAGGCTTGTTAGAGCTGGCGAGGCGGCAGAGATTTTAGGCGTTTCAAAGTCGACAATCGGCGCGTTCGTCAAGGCAGGTCTGCTTAAGCCTTATTACGTCAATTCCGACCAGAAAAAATTTTGGCTAAGTCACGTAAAAGCCCTGCCGCGTAAAAAACCCTGGACACTTAAGGAGTAAATCATGGCAAGAGAAATTAAATTTCGCGGCAAGACTTCTGACGGGCAAATCTTATACGGCGACTTGATTCATTTGGAATTGCGCCATTATTCCGTTGTTAGCTCAAAACCAGAAGTTGAAGTTGTCCCGTCAATTAACGGCGAGCTTGTTGAAGAATTTGTTCAGCTGTGTGGTGTCGATAAAGACGGGCGCGAAGTTTACGAAGGTGACATTCTGCTTGACGAGCTTGAACAGGAACACATTGCCGAAATTTATATGCGTCCCGAATTTATTGCACGATTGATTTTGAAAGAATAGGCGACGGGCGACGGCTCCAAATAAAATAAAAGTGAGGTGTAAGCCGCCTCGCAACATATCCCCTTTGTCAAGCAAAATGTTAATGAAAAACCACCAGCCGTCGCCCACGTTTTTAATAAGGAGATTATCATGAAAGAATTTTTAATTATTCTCGGTGCAGGGTTCCTCGCAGGATTTGTCGCTGGTGTCCTGCTTTATGATTGGGCATTTATTACCATTCCTTAAGGGAGATTGCCGCCGTCCACTCCCTGCGGCGGCTCAATATGCGGGCATAGTTTAAGAGTAAAACGGCGAACAAAAGACATCTTACCGGCAACGGTTCCCTTCGCTAATGTCGGTTCAAATCCAACTGCCCGCCCCATTCCAATTCTCCTTTCAATATATAGATTCGCGGTGGAAGATAGCCGCTTGCCTTAGCCGGAGCTAAGTTAGCGGTTATCCGAAATCGTGGCAGGAACCTCCTAAAATTTTTAGTTGTCATTAAAAATCCTACCCTATCTTGAATTCAGCCCTTCGGCGACGAAGGGTTGAATTCAAGAAAAACTAGAATGACAGCAATACGGTAATACGAAATTTCTATAAAAGAAGGGTTTATAATATGAAAAGCGATACCAGAATTGAAGACCACAAGCAGTGGCAAAGCGTATGTGCGCGGTTCCGTTGCTGTCAATCATGCCCGTAGTAAGAACGCGGCGACGGACTTTTACAACTTTATCGCGTGGGAAAAGACTGCTGAATTCTTAGACAAGTATTTTTCCAAAGGTGCTCGTATCCTCATTGAAGGACGCTTGCAAAATTCAAAATATAAGAACAAAGACGGCGTTGAAGTCACCGCTACTGATATTGTTATCGAGAACGTTGAATTCGCTGGTGGCAAGAAAAAAGCCGCCGATGATTTCGACGGCGAGCCTGTCTACGATACCCCATTTTAAGGAGGATAAAAATGCTTAACACTCTTACATCAGCAACTTTCCAATATCGCGGACATTGCGTCACCGCTAGGCGCATGGTCGACAGCTTGACGGGGAAATTTTTCTGCTGGCAAGGCTATGTAAACGACAATACTGATTCTTCCATAGCGCACAAGTCGCTCAAAAAATTTGAAGAACAATTCAAAGCATTTGCTGATAATTTGGGCGACAAACCCGCCTTTGAACCGTATTGAGGCGAATCATGATTATTGCTATCAGACAGTGGAAAGAAACCGTCATTAACGCCTCGTTTCATTCAATGGATTTTAAAGTCGAGAATACCCCGTTCTACGCCATATTCTGTTTCTACTTGCCAGATATACGCATATATCAAGGCGACCGACTGGTTACTGTGATTCCTAATAAGTCTACCGACACGGACGTTGCTGACAAGCTCATATTCGAAGCCTTTCAAAACAATCCCTCACTTAGATATTTAGTTGAAAGGAGCGGTAAAGCATGACAGCTAAATTTGGCGACAAGGGCGAATATCGGAAAATTTTGAAGATTGATTTTGCTGACAACGCAGAGTACAAAAAATTCGTTAAGAATTTAGCAGAATGCGTTGTAGAAGAAATTCAATTCAATGACGAGTTGGCGGTAGACATAGCATATGAACTAGTCGAACGTCACCTGCCCAAATTAGCAGAAGCTGTACTCGGAAGGTTAGTTTCTAAGTTGCAGGTGCAATCATGAGTTATGAAATAATTCCGCAAGCCCCGCGATATGAAATGGATCAACGCGGCATTGTGCGCAATCGTGAAACTGGCTATGTCCTTAAGTGGCAACTGTCTAAGCACAACACCAAAATAATGACATTGCGCACCGACGCGGGCAAGAAAATCATAATTTCACAACCGCACATGCTCTGGCTACTTCACGGCGAAATTACCAGCAAAACGCGCCCCGTGCCTGTCGTCATCAGCAAAGGCACTCGTTCCTTAAGTTTTGATTCGCTTAAGCAATGCGCCGTATTCTTAGACGAGGTGACACATTTGACCTTCATGGGCGTTTGGTATCACTTGGCTAGACGACATAAAACCATTGTCGATTGGGACGTCCATTACTGCTACTAGGATAGGGGCGGTTAAAATTTCTACCGAATTTTGGCTAAAAGACCGCGCCACCCTCACGCGCAGAAAAATCCCTTTTCAAACAGGGGATAAGGCAAACCGTCAAAACCGCATAATGACGCCGTTTATTTATTCAAAAAATCATGCATTTTAGGAGATATTTTTATGAATAAACAACCGACAATTTCAGAAATACTCGGCTATTATCGCCCGCAGTTGACAAAACAACCTAAAGACTTTCAACTAAAACTGCTATGGCTACTGCTTGAGGCAGTTGCCGCCGACGTTGACCAGCTCAAAGCTTACGTTGACGCACTGCACGAATCATTTATGCGTTATGCCGGAACTGTGAAAAATTATTCAGAGACGAACGCAGGACATGCTCAAAAACTTGCAACCGAAATGGAAGAATTAATAGCTAAAGAGCTTGCTTAAGGCATTGAGAAACGCGGCGGCAAGTGGCACACTTATCCAAGAATGCTTTTGCAGAAATGAATCAAGCTTTTCTATAAGACCTTGCGGCGGCGGCTCCTGTTTTTCCAGTGATTCAACAATTCGAGTAACAAGCCGTTTCAACTGTTCGCGTTCAAGCTCATCGGTAATTCGCCTCTCCGACATAGTGAGGACATTTTTCAAACCGTCCGACATATCGCGGGCAATCGTTTTCGACAGGCTCATATTGTACGAACCGCCTTTGTTGCCCATAGCGACTTGTCCGTGAATTGCACCTATATTGAAATTTTGCGTTGTATGCTCGTCCGCGTCGTCACCTTCGCGCAAGGCAACATATGCCGACGGATTAATCTTGATAGCAACGATTCTATTATCGCTATCTAAAATTGTAAGATATTCTTTATCGCGAAGTTGATAAATGTAACCTGCAATTAAAGAATACGATTCGCGTGGGAACGCCGCACATACGGCGGACATTATCTCATTTTCAGGTAAATCAGCATTTTCTACAACTTGACTTAATACCTTCATTGACATATCAGACATAAATTTTCCTCCTGTAAAAAAAGCCGCTCTCAATAAGCGGCGACGTTCTTTGAAAATTTAACGAAAGCGAGATTTTAAAATGATTCGTATAAGAGAAACACTTTTAAAACAATTAGAGCTACTCGCGGAGCATTCGCTCAAAGCAGACAGCGCAACTTTAATTTCTCTTACGCAGGAAATGATTAATCTTTCCCAGATTCTTTCCCCCGAATTTCAAAGCCAATCGGCGGACGCGGTTCCGTATCTGTTCTTGGGACGCCTATCAACGTCAGATTTTGAAGAGCTGGTTCAAGTACGACGCGAACGGTTGCGCCAACAGGAAGCGGAGATGAGGCAGTTTTACAAAGACCTTGAATCACAATAAGCCCAAAGCTGAATAACGCGGTAATTCCTTTGATAGCAATAATATTGTCGCCAATCATGATACCAACTTGCTCGTCTTTTGGCAACGTTTTCTCAAATTCCTTAACTTGCTCCGCCAGTTCGCGTGAGAGCCTGTTTTGGAACGAAATATCTTTCATCAAATTTTCCTCCCTTTCAAATTCACGGATTCATTGCGGGATTGTTGCTCCGACCCAAAAGATAGTCCGTTGATACATTGAAAAAATCAGCTAACGAGACAAGGGCAGACGTTGTCGGCTCGCGTTCACCTGTTACATATCTGTGATAAGCCGTTTTTGAAATGCCCGTCGCCAAAGATACATCGCGACGCCCTAAATTGCGTTTCACTTGCAATTCATTTAACCGTTCAGCGAACATCATTTTGTAGCCCTCCTGCCGTTTTTTTAGGGATTCATTGCGGGATTGTTGCTCCGACCGAGTAAGTAATCTGTCGAAACGTTGAAAAAATCAGCGAGTGCAGACAGCGTTGACGCAGACGGCTCGCGTTCCCCGTTTTCATAACGTCTATATGTGCGAAGCGGTATATTTGCACCTTCGGCGACCTGCTTTTGCATAAGATTCCGTGTCGTTTTTAATTCATCAAGACGAGACACTAACGCAGTCATATTTAAGCACTCCCTTCAAAAAATTTTCCCCCATTATTGACAAGCCCAAACAGTCCCTTTATAATACGTGATAAAGGACTAAACGGGCTCCTGTTAAGGAGAACCGAACAATGGATAATAAGATAAGAGTTAAAAGGCAATCACTGGGCTTAACTCAAGTTCAGCTTGCAAGTAAAGCAAACATGCCGCTAAGGACTTACAAAAGATACGAAGCGGATAAAGGCAACAAGGAACATCGAATTCCCGACGCAGTAACCGCAATCAAAATAGCACATGTACTCGGTTCAACTGTAGAGGAATTATGGGGCGAACACACCATTTAAAGTTTGTTCCTGTTTAGGCACATTATATCAATTTGGCTACGTTTGACAAGAAAATTTTTGGGAGGAGTACAAGATGAGGATTGAGAGGGTGCTTATTAACAAAAAGCGTTATTACTTTGTGGACGGCGTAAAGATAACCGACGACGCGCTGTCAGCCGTTATCAAAGGCGTTTACGGCGGTGAAGTTTGTTGCAAAATGTATCGTGACGTGTTCGGCAAAGGATTCGCCGTAATTGAGAAATACATTGGCTCTGGTAACGAGCAGTTGATTGAACAGCTTGACCGCGCCAATAAAAAAATCGCCGCGCTTGAAAAGAAAGTTACGGAGCTAACTATCAAAAATATTTATTCGGAACTTCAAACGGCATAAAAAAAGCTCCTTGCGGAGCGATAGTTCTTTGAAAACTGAATCATTTGAGCAAGACGGCGATAACGATAGCCGCAATGCCGATAATGATTGCGACGTTGAGTGTACGACCGCTAGATTGCAGGTTTTGTAAACTGGAGCGAATTTCGCGAATATCTTCTGCACGTTGATTGTCACGGTCGCGCATTTCGTTTTTGAAGTCGCGCATTTCGTCTTTAAAATCGCGCATTTCCTGTGTAAACACGTTTATCTTCGCGTCCTGCAGAGCTAACTTCATTTGGACTTCCGAATTGATTTTCTCCTGCTCCGTCATTTCAATCACCGACTTTCATTGGGCTTGCCCTGTCGATTGAAAGGCTTGCATTGCCCGAATCAGATTAAGCGTCTTTTCGTCGAACTTGGGCGGACGCGGCTCATCGGAACGCCCCAATAAATAATCTGTCGTCACGTCATAGGCGTCCGCTAATTTTAAAATAATAGCAGCAGACGGAATGCTTTTTGCCTCATAAACTTGATAAGTTGGTTGTTTAACGCCTAATGTATCAGCTACATCTTTTTGTTTGAGATTGAAGTCTTTACGAAATCTCCTTAACGATTCTGCGATTGTCATTTTGAACACCTCCTAACTGTAAGAATACCAAAATATATAGGATATTTCAAGTAACAGTACTTGCTACACAAAACAATTTTAAAAATCTTCTATAAAACTGTTGACAATCTTAAAAATATCCTATATAATGGCAGAGAAATTTAGGAAAGCTTGATAAAACAAGTAAAACCCGAAAGGCGAAAACGTCTAAGGGCGAAGGGTAAAACAGAAAGAAATTTTAGGAGGAAACCAAAATGACAATCACAACGAAAGAAAACGCGAACGGCAGAATCAGCGGATACTATGTTGACGGCGTGAAAGTTCGCAAAAACGAAATCGACAGTATCATCAACGCCCGCCGCGACGAAATCATCTACGTCGACTACTACACGGGGCAGGAATTCAAAATGTTAACCCGCTCCTTCAACCGCCAGCTGAAAGTTGTCTTCACCGGTTACAGCGAAACTATTATGACGCAAGCCGCCGCTGACGAACTCGGCTACAACGTTATTAGGAATTGGACGGGCACCACTTATAGCAACGCTTGCCTCGTCGAAAAGAAAAATGACGCCGAAACCGACGGTAGCGAAGACGACGCGGACGATAACAACGACGTTTTTAACTACCTGCCCGCTATCGAAAACCTCAACGACGTTGACACCACTCAATCCGTCGACGAAATGAAAGCCGCCGCTGACCAAATGGGGCTTATGCAACTCAACAGAAAAATCGCCGACCTTGAGGAACAACTTATCGACAATCGCCTTGCCGCCACCGCTGTTCTTAACGAAATCACCGATGACACCACTTTTGCAGAGCAAAAAGAAATTGAACGCCGTTATTCTAAATATGCGGCTATCAGCGACGCACTCATTGACGAAAAGGCTATCTACAAAGCTGCTAAATCTACCCGCTTGTCCCAAATCACCGCGATTAAAAACCTTATGAGCAAAAATGGAACCACGACGATTGCACAAGTCAAAACCGACGACACTAAAAACAAAGACAACTTCAATGCCGAGTTTGCTAAACTCAAAGCCGAACGCGACACCGCGAAAAAAATTGTCGAGGAAAAAGAACGGGAATTATTCCAAGCACAACGCGCCGCCGATAATGCTGACAACGCCTTATATAAATTCGGCAAAGCGAAAGCAACAGCACTGGAAAATAAATTATTGCCGCGCTTGGGATTCAGTAAAATTTGCCCGATTGTCACTCAAGACGGCGATATTGTCGACAAACTCAACTTCCGTCCCATTGCGATTGAATTCCACCATGCAAAGTTCAATTTTCAAATCAAATGGAGTTTCACGACATTTGGCGAATACGACACGCCCGCGCAAATTGAAACCGTTATCCACATGCTCAAAGCGGCTATCGCTCGCGGCGACGAAGAATTTACATTCCCGACTGTCGACGAATTGAATACACCGTCCGAAATGCCGCCCTGCGCCCCAAAATCGCCCGATATTACAGCGGTGGAAGAAATTGCCGCTGATGAGACTGTCGAACCCGAAACAACGGAAAATGCCGTTAAAGAAATTTGCGAGCGCGTCCGCAATGTTAGAAAGCGCGGAATTAACCACGTAGTGACCAGTAAGGGGCGGCATATGTGGTATGAGCACGGCAGTCTTACCAGTAAAGACATTATCGCTATAATCCTTGCAAAAGAAGGATTCACGATTGAAGAATACATTGCGGCGGAGGAAACCGCAGAGGATTATTGGTGGAACGTGGAATTGCCGCGCATGGTGGCTATCAGCAATCAAGCAACTTTCCTTGAAGATAAGCACTGGCGCGAAGTCAAAAGTTATGACGAGGAATTTACAGCAAACGTCATGCCGCCCGAAGTTGACGACAGCGAAGACGAGCTTGTTGACCCGCCCGACAAGGCAGATATTTACGATAGCCTTGCCCGCGCAATGGAAATCGCCCTGCTGAAATATCAAGACTTCTGCCGCGAGTATAATCTTAAGGCGGCGCAAAATGAATTGAGCTTGTTCAACATTTGCTCCAATGCAATGCGCGAGCTTAGTGAGGCGGTGGCTTAAATGGCAGGACGCTATGACGACTTGTCGCAGGAAACGTGGAGTTCGGCAGATGAGAACATGCCGCAAGAATATCTTGACGCGGTACTTGTACAGATAATGCCGGCGAAAAGGCGCGAACCGAAAACCGACGCTGATTTAGACGGCTCCGATAAACTTCACGCTATCGAAGGAAGCTTGCAAGGTAAACAAATGCCGCGTTTCGGACAACCAAGTTTCGACGCTCCGTTGGTTGAGTGGTACCGCGAATACCAATACCGCAACCGCAATCCGCTCTGGTACGAACGCGAATATCACTACACCGACGACGGCACCTTAATTCACAGGAGGCGATGACATGACGATACACAAAATCCCCTGTCAAGACGGATTGTGTCTGGTAAGAGTGGATGACGACGCAAAAGAGCCCTTCGTGGTAAAGTGCTTTAGCAATGAGGCAAACGCGAAAATGGCGATTGAACTTTTGCAAATTGTTAGCCGCGAGTATGGATACGGCGAACCAATAATCGTCACCGACAAAACCGCATAAAAAAAATAACGTCGACCAAAGCCGACTGATACAATCCGATATTTAACTGCGCAGGGATTGTATCACGACTAAGGCGGCGACGCAAGGAGTAATTACAATGAATTTTGAGCAATATTATCCGACGCCAGAATCACTCGGCAAGAAATTAGCGGCACTGATTCAAAAACCACAACCGCCGATTTTGGAACCTAGCGCGGGCACGGGCAATTTGATTCAAGCCTTTAGAGAGGCACGCAAATATAACCGTTGGGAATATCGCTATTCAGAGAAAGATTTTCACTGCGTGGAAATTAACCCTGAACGCGCCGCAACGCTTAAAGGCAATGACTTCGTCATTATCTGGGATAACTTCTTGACCTTCAACCCGCTAATGCCTTACCAGACGATTATTATGAATCCGCCCTTCCACGACGGCGCAAAACATTTACTTAAGGCTTTGAATATCATAGCCGACGGCGGCGAAATTGCTTGCATACTAAATGCTGAAACCATTAAAAATCCCTACACCAACGAGCGCAAGGCATTGATTCAGGAACTCGAAAACGCAGAGGATTATCAAGTCGAATACGTTCAATCGGCGTTTGACGGCACCGACGTTGAAGTTGCGCTGATTCACGTAGAGAAAAAAGCCGCGTCGGTTAAATGCGCGACCTTTGAAAACTTTAAAAAAAGTATCGTCGAAGAACGCGAGCAATCAGACCCGCAAGCCTTGATTCGGCACGGCGAAATTAACGGGCTGATTGACCGCTATCAAGCCGAAGTCAAAACTGCGCTGTCCATTTACGACGAACTTCAAAGCTACAACGAAATTTGCCTTCATGAAACTTACCACGAGATTTTTAAAGTCACATTGAATTCACACGGCACAGGACATGCGGGTATCGTCAAGGCGATTAATTACAACTACTGGTACAAATTGCTCCACAGCACCGAACTTGACCGCCTGTTGACTAGCGAGGCTTGCCGCGATTATTCAAGCAAGCTCCGCGAAATGGAAGAATACGAATTCAACGAACGCAATATCCTGCAACTCAAAGCCGACCTTACGAAAAATCTTCTCGGTAGTATCGACGTGGCGATTATGAAGGTTTGGGACAATTTCACGCACCGTTTCAGCTATACCGATTATTCCAAAAACATTCACTACTACAACGGCTGGAAAACCAATAAGGCGTTCAAATGCAACAGGAAAGTCATTATTCCGCTTTACGCTTTCGACCATATCGGCGGCAGAATCGACGTTAACCGCGTTCGTGAAGAACTTGCCGACATTGAAAAGGCAATGAATTATCTTGACTGCGGACGCACGGAAGGTTGCGACATGGCAGAACGTCTTCAGCAGTCTAAATCAGCAGGCGTCTACCGAGCTATCGACACGAAATTTTTCAAAGTCGACATATTCAAAAAGAACACGGCACATCTTACCTTCAAAGACGAAAGCCTACTGAAAAAATTTAATCTGTACTGCGGACGCAAGCTAAACTGGTTGCCTGATGATTATGGCTACAAGCCGTATGAATCACTAAACGACGAGGAACGCGCCGTTGCAGATAGTTTTGAAGGACGTGACAGCTACACTGAAACTTTCCATAATCGCCAATTCTACCTGCAACGCAATTCGCCGCTCATGCTAACGGCAAGTCAAAAAGGATAGGTTGAATTATGACAGCTACAAGAATTATACCGCTTACCAAACTAAGAAGATGTTTTCACAAGCGTTTAAGTAAAGTATGACAATGAGAGAGTATAATAA
>CAMJRX010000036.1 GCA_946408355.1 uncultured Selenomonadales bacterium | reverse complement strand
CGGGCATGAGCCGCCAAATCGTTCCGTCACGGTCAACTATGAATTGAGACGCGACATTTAATCTGCCTTCGTCGTCAGGCATTTCCTCCGCGTAAAAATATCTGTGAACTGATTCGAGCGTGCCAAATGCCGTCCAATGCACCACGACCGCTTGAGGAATTATTTCGCGGCAAATTTTTCCGTAGTGCTTGAGCGTGTATTCGTCAATCAGTTCGTCGCGATGTTCCGTCCACAGAATAAAATTGTCGACGAAAAGTTTTTCTTCCGCGTGAACAGTTGACGACATAAAAATTATCGCCACGCAGATTATCAAAAATTTTTTCATCTGAACAAATCCATTACGCGCCCGACATAATTTCTGGTTTCAGAATAGGGCGGAATGCCTCCATAGCGTTGAACTGCACCGGGACCGGCATTGTAAGCGGCGACGGCAAGCGGAATATTACCGTTAAAAGTTTCAAGCATTTGTTTAAGATAGCGCGTGCCGCCCGCAATATTTTCTGTCGTGTCGTAGGGGTCGACGCCTAAACCAGCCGCTGTCTCCGGCATGAGTTGCATAACGCCAATCGCGCCGACGGGAGAAATTTCATCTTGATTCATGTCGGATTCGGCAATGGCAATCGCTTTGACAAGTTGCGGGTCGACGCCATATCTATCAGCCGCCCGCGTTATCAAGTCTTCAACGGACAACGACTCTGCGCTGGGAATTGTAAAAGGTGCGTCAGCCTGCGCGGCTTGCCGCTGATTAATGAACTCGACAATGCCCTTGACAGTTTGCGGGCTAACTCCGTAAGCGTCCGCCGTCTGCATAATCAAATCTTCGGTCGGAATAATTTCTGCGTTCTTGCCGCTGTAATTGTCCTCAAAAACTTTTTCGTCGCGTTCGGGAACTTTAAGTTCGGTATCGGGAACTTCCACGCGCTCAATCTTTGGTGCAGTTTGTTGCGGCTGATTAATTTTGCCGGGCAAAACCTCTTCTCCAGGTAAATAATTTTTCGCGGGTTCAGAATTCTTTTGCACGGGCTGATTAGTCTCAATTTTTTCCGCCTCGCGCAGAGCTTGAGCAACTTTTGCAGAGTTCGCCGCGTCGTTCGCATTGACGGGTTGAGTTGCGCCAGGCAATTTCTGAACTTCGTTAACGGCTTGAGGCGGCTGAACTTTTGCTTGCCGCGCTATTTCCCGTTCCAATGTAGTTTGAAAATCTACGCCATTAATGCCAATCTTGTTTTCTATCGACGCGATTCGCTGACGAATTTGGTCAATTCTTTTCGCCACTTCCACGCGCTCAATCGGTTGAATTTCAATCAAAGTTTACCCCTCCTATTTTCTCATTGACAGTTGCAAGCCGATTTCGTCAAGCATTTTTTGCTCCTCGAAAAGCACTTCCGCATTATACTCGTTAAGTCGCTTTTCTTTAAGTTGTTCGATACTTTTTAAATACGTCATCAGTTGCATTAAAATTTTTAACTTCTGCTGTTTATCCTGCGTCGCCTTTAAAATAACCTCCTGTTGCTTTTCAATTTGATTGCGTTTCCAATTAAAAAATTCGTTATACGTCATGATGATTCCGATTGTGACGGTTTTTCCCTCGCTTGTCATATCGGCGAATTCTTTTTGACCTTCCGCCATTTCACGCAATAAGACTTGCAACTTTGCGCGGCACTCCTCCAATTTTCGCGACGATTCGGCAAATTGCATTTCGGCATCGTCTTTTTTGCGTTTGGTGACTTTCAACAGCGTTTCAAGCTGGAATTTAAATTTTTTCATATCACTTGCCCGAAATCTTCATGAGTTTTTGCTTAGTAACCTCGTAAGTGTCGACTTCAAAAATCCCTTGACAGAGGAATTCGTTAATCGAATCAATCTTGCCAATCGCCTCGTCAATTCGCTTGCTTGAGCCTTTAACATACGCGCCAATGTGAATCAAATCTTCAGCGTCTTTGTAAACCGCCATTAACGCCCGCATTTTCTGTGCGGCTTGCAAGTGTTCTTTGCTGACAACTTCAACCATAACACGGCTGACACTGCCCAAAACGTCAATAGCTGGAAAATGATTCTGCGCGGCGATTGAACGGCTTAAGACAATGTGCCCGTCGAGAATTGAGCGAACAGCATCGGCAATCGGTTCGTTCATGTCATCGCCGTCAACAAGCACTGTATAAATCCCCGTGATCGAGCCGGTATCACTCGTTCCGGCGCGTTCCAAAAGTCTGGGCAAAAGCGCGAAAACCGACGGCGTATAACCTCTTGTAGCAGGTGGCTCGCCGATTGTCAAGCCGACTTCGCGTTGAGCCATTGCAAAGCGCGTAACCGAATCCATCATCAAAATAACTTTGTGCCCTTGATCTCGGAAATATTCGGCAATGGCGGTGGCAGTCATAGCCCCCTTAATTCGGACAAGTGCAGGCTGGTCACTCGTTGCGACAACAACAACGGCGCGTTTAAGTCCTGCCTCTCCCAAGTCGCGTTCGATAAAGTCACGAACCTCACGACCGCGCTCGCCAATTAACGCAATTACGCTTATATCCGCCTCTGTGTTACGGGCAATCATTGAAAGAAGCGTTGACTTGCCAACGCCCGAACCCGCCATAATTCCAATACGCTGACCATCGCCCATAGTTATTAATCCGTCGACTGCACGAACTCCGACGTAAAGATTGTCATGAATTCGCGGGCGTGTCAACGGGTGCGGCGGCGGGGCTTGCAACGGATATTCAAGCGTCGAAAGAATTGGTCCCAGTCCGTCCATTGGGTTTCCTAAGCCGTCAAGCACGCGCCCTAAAAGTTCATCGCCGACTTTAACTTGAAGTGTTTTCTGCGCGGCAACGACTTCGCAACCAGGTCCGACGCCTTGCATTTCGCCAATCGGCATTAGCATAACAAAGCCTTCGCGAAAACCAACGACTTCAGCGGGAATGGGCGGTACGTTCGGAAATTTTGACGTGATATAACAAAGCTCACCAACACTAACCGGCGGGCCTTGCGTCTCGATAACCAGCCCGACGACTTGCGTAACCTTCCCCGTCAATTTAATTGTTTTGCACTCGTCGATAGCGTTTTTGAGTTTCTGCAGGTTAATATCGTTTTTAATCATCATACTTCACCGAAGGTTTAATCGAGCTTATGTACTTCAAAAGAACTTATGTACTTCAAAAGTTGCGGCTTAACGCGCTCAGCTCCCTGTAGATTTGACTTTAATCCATTATTGCGAAGTTCATTTAGTGACAACTTTTTCCTTGATTCTTCATCATATTTGCCAAGATCATTGCCAAGCGCAGTGATTTTTATATACGAATCAGCATGTTTCGATTTATCGTCGTGATCAAATTCGGAATCATCAATGCTTTTTGATTCTTCATAACTAGCTTTTACGACCAGCACTTTGCATTTCCAGCCAATTCTTCCTTCAGCCTTTTTGTTAAGCGGAGTTTCATATATGTAAACAATATCACCGACGGCGATGTTCTTTATTCTTGGGTTCTGTGCCCAAAAAATAGTCTTAAGTTTCAACAAAGCTCTGTCAAGTTCATAGCATTTAGAATCAGACGGTATAATCCAGTCCATATTCAATCCCTCCAATTCACAAATTTTAAACCTTCGACGCGGCTAAAATGACGGATGTTAGAAGTTACCAGCGTGCAATCGTTTACCATTGAAATTGCCGCAATGTAAATGTCGTTGTCCTCAATCATCTGCTTGTGAGTTTGCGCGTAAATCTCAACGGCTTTTTCAACAACTTTCATATCGAATGGCAAGTTAGACAAAGTTTGATAGAGACTCATAAACTTTTCCATCTGCTTTGAGGCATTGGCGATTTTGAAACCACGAACAATCTCGTAATAAACAATAGGACAAATCGACAGCAAGTTGCCTGCCTTACGTGCTTCATCCATATGGCGAATTATATTTTCGTTGCCACGCAAATAATCAATAATAACATTTGAATCCAAACAATAATTAGCCATAAAGTGCCGCCTTTCTTGCCTCTTCCTCCGCCTGATATTTTCCAAGCGCGTCTTTCTCTTCGTCAGTAATGGAATTGCGCATGGCTTCAAGAATCGTCCATTGCAAATTAGCGATTGTATTCTTATTCTCCGGTTGGGATTTAAGCTTTTCAATATCACTCTGCATTTTAGTTAGCATAGACAAAATTTTTTCTTCGTTAGACATAATGAATCACTCCTGATTATTCAATACAGTCTTAACGGCGCGTTTCAACAAGTCAAGTTGCGTAGAAAGTCTAGCGTCGACGCCGCCATTGGGAGTTTCTATAACGCAATCGCCCGGCTTAAGTGCCTCGTCCGAAACAACTTCGATTGTCGCCGTGCCGTCAGTTAGCATAGATTTAAATTCCGGTCGCGCCATTAAAATTAAATCGTAGCTGTAAGGTTCGACGTGAATGATAATTTCTTTTTGGTCGCGGACGTGATT
The DNA here is from genome assembly GCA_946408355.1 of uncultured Selenomonadales bacterium. Taxonomy (GTDB): domain Bacteria; phylum Bacillota; class Negativicutes; order Selenomonadales; family Selenomonadaceae; genus Quinella. The sequence goes on along the minus strand of CAMJRX010000036.1, from coordinate 19,379 downwards.
AATCGCCTCGCGCACGACGGGCAAAATAACTTGTGGCACATCGAGAAAATGTTGCGGCAAAATTTTTTCTACAGCCATTAACACAACTTTAACAATGTCATCTTCCGCCTTAATGAAATAATCTGCTGTCAGCTCTTTGGCGTCTCGAAGAGTTTTTTGCGCCTTTTCGTTCGTTTGCTTAACAATTTTAGCAAGCTCGTCCTCGATTTTTTCTTTGCCGTCTTTTATGCCTTTCTCTTTGCCGTCCTTATAGCCCGCGTCGTAACCTTCTTTTTGAACTTTATCGAGGAGGTCTTTAGCCTCTTGCTTAGTATCTTCAACGATTTTTTCAGCTTCGGCGGTCGCCTTGTCTAAAGTTTCTTGCGCTTGTTTCTCGGCTTGATTTTTTATGTCTTCGGCTTGAGCTTTTATTTCTTCCGCCTGCTTTTTGAGCTGATTTGATTGAGCTTTTTCTTTATGCGCCTCACGCAAAATTTCTTCTGTTTCCTTAGATTTTTGCTCGATTTCCTCTATCTCCGCGAAAACTTTATCCAAAATTTCCTTCGGAATGCCGCGTTCAGCTTCAGGCTCTTTTGATTCTTCAGATTCTTTATCAGCCTCTTCCGGCTCTTCAACGACGGGCGGCGGTTTTGGTCTCGCGCCGATTACGACGGGTTGACCTACAAGCCTATTGCGCACAATATTTTTTTGCAATCAACTCGCCTCCTATTAAACTAGCATACCCTCGCCGCCGCCGCGCACGATAACAATCTGTCCTTTATCTTCCATTGTACGAATTACGTTGACGACTTTAGCTTGTGCCTCTTCCACGTCGCGAATCTTCACAGGTCCCATATAAGAAATTTCCTCGCGCAACATATCGGCGGCACGTTTGGACATGTTCTTATAAATTTTTTCCGCAACCTCGTCCGAAGTCGCCTTCATTGCCAACGACAAATCTTTAGTATCAACCTCGCGCAAAACAAGCTGTAATGAGCGGTCGTCCAACAAAACAATATCCTCGAATACGAACATGAGTTGCTTGATTTCCTCTGCAAGTTCGGGGCTGTCCACTTCCAAAGATTCGATAATTGCGCGCTCGGTCGAACGGTCGACACGGTTGAGCACTTCGACAACTGCTTGCACGCCGCCCGCAATCGTAAAGTCCTGCGTTGACAGCGACGATATTTTTTTCTCCAATACGCGCTCAACTTCGCGGATAACGTCAGGGCTTGTCCTGTCCATTAACGCGATACGTTTTGCAACGTCGGCTTGTGCGTCAACTGATAAGCCACTCATGACGATACCCGCTTGATCAGGCGACAAGTACGCCATAACCAACGCGATTGTTTGCGGGTGTTCGTTTTGCAGGAAGTTCAAAAGTTGCGAAGGGTCGGTTTTTCTCAAGAACTCGAACGGGCGGACTTGCAAGCTGGTTGTTAAGCGGTTGAGAATTTCTGCGGCTTTTTCCGCGCCCAATGCCTTTTCCAAAACCGTCTGCGCATATTCCAGACCGCCCATTGAAAGATAATCATTCGCCATCATCAGCTGATAAAATTCGCTGATAACCATATTTTTTTTCTCAACGCTGACATGCCGATTGTTAGCTATCTCCAGCGTGATTGCTTCGATTTCGTCTTCGTCCATATGCTCAAAAACTTTTGCCGCATAATCGCCGCCAAGCGCAATAAATAAAATCGCGGCTTTCTCGTGCGCTGTCATGGGCTTTGGTTCGTTGTACATGTCTTGTAAGCTCGGCATTTAATCTCCTCCGTTCAAAAAAATAGTGGCTAGTGATTAGTGATTTGTGATTAGATTTCTAACCACTAACCACTAACCACTAACCACTTAAAAAATCATTCGTCTGTGGTGAGCCACGTCTTTATAAGCAAGGCGACTTCCGCAGGTTTCTCGTCGATAAGTTTTAAGATAGCTTGTTTTTCTTTGAGTTGCTGTCTTTCTTCCTCTGTAAGATTTTCTGGCGGAATAGCATTTCCCTCGATTTCCTGTGCGCGTTGTTCGGCTTGCGCCTCTTGCGTTTGAGCCAACGCTTGAGTTTCGGCAAGTCTTTGTGCTTCTTCTTCGCGCCGTTGAGCTTCTTCAGCTTGACGTGCTTCCTCTCTGGCTTGTCGTTCAGCTTCTAGTTTTGCTTCAATTTCTGCTTGACGCTCTTTGCGTTTCTTCCAGCGATACATGAGGAATCCGCCTAAAAGCAAAGCTGCAAGTAAAATCATAGCCGCAATCTCCGTGTACAAAATCCTGTCTTTGCGTAATTGTTCAAGCCGCGCCTCTTCGGCTCTCTGGTCGTTAAGGTCGTTATTAAACGGCATGGGCTCGACGGAAATAGTATCGCCGCGCTCTTCATTTATACCCGCCGCAGAACTTACAGCGCGAAGAAGTCCTTCTTGCTGTAGTTCGGTTATAGTATCGTTAACCAAAACGGCAACGGTTAGGCGGCGTATGGAGCCGGGCGACGCTATGATTTTCTGGTTTTCCTCGTTAACTTCGTAATTCCTCGTCGACTCCTTGCGCTCGTATTCGGCGTTGGCGTTTCTGTCTTCAGCGACGTAGCCTGGTATATTCGACTGCACACCAGCCGGACCACCAGGAATATTTGATTCGCCGTTGTAACTTTCGCTAATGTCCTGTTGACTGCGGATAATTCCCGACTCGTCAACAACCGGCGTAAAAGTCTGACGGTCAATCTTTCTGTCGTCGAAGTCCAACTCAACGCTTACCCGAACGAATGCATTGCCCTCGCCCAAAGTTTTATCCAACATAGTTTGAATATTTTGCTGAATATGATCGCGTACTCGCTTAGTCATTTCAATCTGATTAAGCGTCCGCAAATTCTGCGCATTTTGTCTTTCAAGCTCGTCATCGTCGTTTTTGTTTAGGATATTGCCCTGCTCGTCGACGATTGTGATATTTTCGGGAGCAAGACCTTGAACGCTGTGACTTACCAAATTGACAATGCCTTTAACTTCAGGCGTCGTCAACTTCGTTTCGGGTTTTAACATAAGGAGGATTGACGCCGTCGCGGGCTTTTCATTTTTTTTGTAGAGACTGTCCTCCGGTAAAACGATATGAACACGCGCCTTGTCGACGCTACCTAAATGTTCGATTGTGCGGGTAAGTTCACCCTGTAAAGCTTGAAGATAATTTATTTTATTTTGAAACTCAGTAACGCCAAGTTTGCTGTCGTCAAAGAGTTCAAAACCTTTATTGCCGCGTGGCAGTCCCGCAGTCGCCAACTCAAGTCTTAAGTCGTGCACTTGAGTAACGGGTACGAGGATTGTCGCGCCTTTTTTATCTTCCAGCAATTCATAGGGAACGCCCGCCTCTTTTAAGCTGTTCACAACGTCGCCGGCGTCTTTCGTCTCCAAATTGGTATACAGCGGCACATATTCGGGTTTGCTGCCATACCAGAAGCTGATTCCTGCGAAAGCAAGCACTAAGATTAAAAGTGCACCAATAATAATATATTTACGCCTGCTTTGGTATCTGTTCCACAACTCCTGGAGCCGCTCTCTCCAATTCGCCAATAAACTCAGTCCTTTCTAGGGATTAGCTATTAGCTACCCTACACTTGCATCCGCATGATTTCTTGATATGCCTGTGTCGCACGGTTTCGCAACTGAAGGGTTAATTGGAGAGCGATTTCCGCCTTTTGAGAGGCAACTACTACTTGAGAAATGTCTTCTATTCTGCCCGCCGCAAGTGCCGCATTTAGCTTTTCGGATTCAAGCTCCAATTCATTTACCTTTTTTAACGAGTCGACTAAATATTCCCCAAAACTTTTAACGGGTTGTTCGTCGACTTTGGTTTCATTTAAATGGCTACGTGCGCTCATTTTAACGGGTGTCATTTCCAACGGCGCAATTTCCATATTGTCACCTTCCTTTTGTCAACTTGTCTTGATTAACGATTATAAACACTTTTCTTGACAATATCAAATACTTTTTAATTATCGATGTATAGGACTATAATTTTTACTTGCCAATTTCGAGAGTTTTACTCATCATAGTTTTAGCCGCAGTGATTGCCGTCGCGTTCGCCTCGTAGGCACGTTGCGCGGTTATCATGTCTACCATTTCGGTTACGATATTGACATTTGGCTTTTCAACGTAGCCCTCTGCGTTAGCGTCGGGGTGTCCAGGGTCGTAAACCATTGGTCCTTGCGTGTCATCTTCCATAATTGAAACAGCACGAACGCCTTCGCCCGTCTGCCTACTCAAGCCGACTGCTTGCATTAAAATTTTCTCAAAACTTTTTGGCTCTCTTGTGCGCGGTTCAAAGACGACAAAGCGACGTTTATAAGCTCCGCCAGTCTCGGTGCGTGTAGTATTCGAGTTGGCAATATTATTTGATATAACGTCCATTCGCAATCGTTCGGCAGTCAAGCCCGACGCTGAAGCATCAATTCCTAAAAACATTCCCATAAAAATTTCTCCTAATCACTAACCACTATCACTGTCCACCGCTGGTTATTGTATTTTTAAGTTTTGAGACGTGACCGCCAAATTCCGTTACAAGTGCGTTGTAGTAGAGTTGAGTTTTCGACAGTTCCGCCATTTCAATATCAATATCGACGTTGTTGTCGTCCACGCGCATAATTGTCGTGTTGTCTTGAGTAATTGTCGGCTCGGCATGAAATTTCAACGGGGCTGGCGGCAAATGTTTATCATGAGTTCTAACCATTTTCAATTTCCCGTCGGGTTCCTCGCCGTAAATTTCTCGCGCTAATAAGTCTTCAAACTCCACGACTGATTTGCGATAATTCGGCGTGTTTACGTTTGCGATGTTGTTGGCGATAACTTCTTGCCGCATATTTGCCGCCACCATTGCTCGCGGCAGGTAATTAAAGTTCGTCGAATTAAAAATTTGTTCAAGCACGCCCTTTTCACTCACCTTTCTAAAATTTACCTTACTCAATAAAATTCCCGAAAAAATTCAGCTTTGATTTTACACCAAAAAAATTTTTTCTTCAACCTTGCGAATAAAAATTATTAATGCTAATTTCAACGCAAGTTATGATTCCCCCTGCAACTTGCCAAAAAATTTTTCAACTGATATATTTTGCGCGGGAGTGAAAAACTTGAATCGTAGAAATTTCATTAGAAACTTTTTAATCGGCGGCGCGGGACTTGCGGCTTTGGGCGGCGGCGGAATATTTTATTACGTGAATCGTCCCGAATTTGGCAGATTGCCGACGGGTTCGCGCATGGAAAAAATTTTAGCCTCGCCGCATTACTTTAAAAACCGCTTTGAATGTTTGACGCCGGTTAAAGTCATGAGCGAAGACGTTGCAGAAAAAGAAAATCGAGTTGCCGCGACGTGGAAATTTTTATTTGGCGACAAAACGGGACTTGTACCGCCCGTGCCCATTCCGACTGCTAAAACATATTTAAATACTCTCGGCAATGACGACTGCGCAATTTGGATGGGACATTCGACAATTTACTTGCAACTCGCCGGAAGAAAAATTTTAATTGACCCGGTGTTTTCGTCATATGCCTCGCCGATTTTTTTCGTCAATCGCGCTTTTGCTGGCAGTAACATTTATTCAGCGGAAGATTTCCCCGCGCTTGACATTTTAGCGATAACTCACGACCATTGGGATCATCTTGATTATCCGACGATTATTGCGCTCAAGCCGAAGATTAAAACTGTGCTGTGTCCGTTGGGTGTCGGCGAATATTTCGAGCAATGGGGTTTCGACGCCGATAAAATTATCGAGGAAGATTGGGACTCTGTGATTGACTTTGGGCACGGCTTGGAGGCGTATATTTTGCCGAGCCAACATTTTTCCGGTCGTCTGTTAACGCAAAATCCAACCGAGTGGTGCGCGTTTGCATTTACTACACCTGCGCGGAAAATTTTTTGTTCGGGTGACGGCGGTTACGGTTCACACTTCAAAGACATTGGGAAAAAATTTGGCGGATTTGATTTGGCATTTATGGAGAATGGGCAGTATAATCGGGCGTGGCACGCGATACACCTTTTGCCCGAAGAGACCGCGCAGGCATCGGAAGATATTCGTGCTAAAAAAGTTGTGCCAATTCACGCGGGGAAATTTGCGCTTGCCCGCCACGAATGGAACGCGCCGTATAAAGATTTGCTTGCCGAAAGTGCGAATAGAAATTACGAGCTGTTGACGCCGCGTATTGGTGAGCTGATAAATTTTAAAAAGCAAAGTTTTGAGCAATGGTTTGATATTTAGGAGGTTTTTATTATGAAAACTTTGATTGCTATTAACGGAAGTCCGAGAAAAAATTGGAATACCGCCGAACTTCTCAAGCACGCTATGAAGGGCGCGGAAGAGGCTGGCGCGGAAACCGAATTGATTAATCTTTACTCGCTGAACTTCAAGGGTTGCACGAGCTGTTTTGCTTGCAAGCTCAAAAGTCGTCCGCACGGTTCTTGCGCCATGAAAGACGACCTCTCGCCCGTGCTGGAAAAAGTTAAAGCCGCTGATGCTGTAATTTTCGGTTCGCCGATTTACTTTATGAATCTTTCGGCGGGCATGATTGCTTTTATCGAGCGGCTGTTTTTCTCCAATTACATTTACAGCGACGAAATTCCGACCGTTTTCCCGAAAAAACTTCCCAGCGCGTTTATCTATACGATGAACATGACCGAAAAGCATTTTGAATTTTTCAACATGAAAGAACGTCTTGGCATGTATGAAACTTTTACGACGAGAATTTTACGTGTTGCCCCAAAAGTCCTTCGCGCCTATGATACCGTTCAATTCAAAGATTATTCGCGCTATGAAAGTTCAATCTTCGACCCCGAAGAAAAATTTGCTTACCGCGAAAAACATTTTGCTGACGACTGCGCGGCGGCTTACGAGATTGGACGCGATTTAATTTTGCAATGATTTACATGCTTTTAATCGCGGTGGCAAGCGTCGCAATGGCTGTTCTCTATAAATTTTCCCCGACACGCAAGGGCTTTTTGATAATTTGCACGCTGTTAATTGCCGTGTTCAGCACAAGCCTTTTTATTCACTGGCAACAAACTAAACGCGAACAAATTACGCGGGCGCAACTTGAGGACTTGTTAGAACGGCAGAAAATTTTCGGCGATTGGTACGCGGCGTATCAAAAAGATATTGAGAGCCTCGACCGAAATTGGCAACTTTATCATAACATTTTGGACGGGCTAAAGACGACGGAGCCACAAAATTTTAACGCGGAGGCAATCTATTTGCGATTTAAGGAATTGGAGCGCGAATCTGTTGACGAGCAACTTAAAATTCATCAGCTTAATCCGCCGCTGGCACTTGATATAGAAAATCGCGAATTAGTTGCCGTCGTCATAAAAAAAACTCAACGCTACGCAGACGCGCAGACTCGAACGATAACTTTATCAGCTCAAGCCGCCACGCCGCCTATTGATTTAGAAATTTTGCGGCTCCGACTTCAAGACATAATGATTCGCGAATCGCCGGAAGGTTTATTCACCGCGCAAGAAATTTCAGTAATACGCGCCGCGCTCGGCGATTGAAACGAGGTGTTTCTTTGGAGATTATAAAAAAAATTACCGGCTTAACTAAAAAATATCTGCGTCCGGTCGTCGCGCTCGGCATGTTTGACGGCGTTCACTTGGGGCACGCAAGCGTTATTCATCACGCTATCGATAAAGCTAAGGAAATCGACGGCACCGCCATTGTTTTTACTTTTTCCAATCACCCGTTGACGGTTATCGCTCCAGACGACGCGCCACTCATGATTGGTAGCAAAAATCTACGCCGTGAAATTTTTTCCAATTTGGGCGTCGATGTGCTGATTGAAATTCCCTTTACAAAAGATTTCAGCAAGAAGTCGCCAGAAGAATTTTTGGAACTCTTGCAAGAAAAAATTTCTCCCGCCTATGTCGTCACAGGTCCCAATTATACTTTTGGGCGTTTTGGGCGCGGCAATGGGCGTATGCTTTTGCGAGAGGCAAAAAATTTCGGCTTTAAGGCTGAAGTCTGTCAAACTTTTACCGTCGAAAGAAAAATCGTTAGCAGTACGAGAATTCGGGCGTTAATTGCGGCGGGCGATTTAATTTCCGCTAATCAACTTTTGGGCAGAAATTTCACTTATGCCGGCGAAGTCGTTAACGGTGACAAACGCGGGCGCAAAATCGGATTTCCTACTGCCAATCTTGAAATTGCCGACCGTCGAGCTATGCTTCCAAACGGCGCGTATATCGTTCGCGTCAAAGTTCGCGGGAAATTTTTTAACGGCATTGCTAACATTGGCAACAATCCCACGTTTAAAGTTGCAAAGCGGCGTTTGGAAGTTTTTATCGACAACTTCAGCGAAAACATTTACGGCGAGGAAATTTTTGTCAGTTTCGTTAGCAAGTTGCGCGATGAGAAAATTTTTGCGTCCGTTGAGGAGTTAAAAGCACAACTAAACGAAGACTTAAGGATAATGAAAAATGCCACAGTTAATTAAAATTCATGGACTTGGTTCGAGCGGCGAGGGTGTCGGCAAAATTGACGGTCTCGCTGTTTTTGTTGAGGGCGCATTGCCCAACGAGGAAGTTTTAGCGGAAATTGACACGCGCAAAAAAAATTATGCCGTCGGTCGCCTCGTCGAAGTCGTAAAAAAATCTTCGGAGCGTGTCGAGCCTTTTTGCCCGCTGTATAAAGATTGCGGCGGCTGTCAACTTCAACATTTGAGTTATCCCGCGCAGTTGAAATGGAAACGTCAACAAGTCGTCGACGCTATCGAACGAATCGGCAAAATTAGCGGCGTCGAAATTTTTGATACGCTCGGCATGGGAAATCCTCTGCGCTATCGTAACAAAATGCAATTCCCCGTTGGAAAAAATTTGCAAATCGGCTGCTATGCTCGCGGCAGTCATAAAATTATCAATACGCAATCTTGCATGATTCAAAACGAACTCAACGATAAAATTCTTGCCGCCGTCCGCAATGTCGCCCAAAAGTTTAATCTGCAACCCTACAACGAAGACACGCATAAAGGATTTTTGCGTCATGTTATGGGGCGCGTCGGTTGCAACGGTGAATTTATGATTGTCCTTGTCACTGCAACTAAAAATTTCCCCAACGAAAAAAATTTTGTCCGCGCTCTGCTTAAAGAACTTCCGAACATCACAAGTATTCAACAGAACGTCCAGACTTTCCATAACAATGTTATTCTCGGTCACGACACGAAAATTTTATACGGCAAGCCGACAATCCACGACAAAATTGGCAAATTGAGTTTCAACATTTCGGCGCGTTCGTTTTTCCAAGTTAACACCGCGCAAGCTGAAATTCTTTATAAAACTGCTTTAGATTTTGCCGAACTTCACGGGCACGAGACGATTATCGACGCTTATTGCGGAACAGGAACGATTTCTCTGTTTATGGCTAAAAAAGCGCGAAAAGTTATCGGCGTCGAAGTTGTAAGTTCCGCGATTGCCGACGCTAAAAAAAATGCCCGCGAAAATAATATTCGCAATGCTGAATTTATCGTCGGTGATGTCGTGAAAGTTTTGCCGCGAATTTTTGAGCCTGCCGATATTGTTATTGTCGACCCGCCCCGCGCAGGTTGCGATAAAAAAGTTTTGGAGACCTTCGCCGCCATGCAACCGGAAAAAATCATCTACGTTTCATGCAATCCAGCCACGCTTGCCCGCGATTTGAAAATTTTGTACGAACTCGGTTACCAGACTAAAAAAATTCAGCCCGTTGATATGTTCCCGTTTACTTCCCACGTTGAAAGCGTCGCTCAACTCGTTAAAAGTTAAAATCTGCGCGGGAGGCAAAGACAGTGAAAATCGTTTGGAATATGAGCTTTAAAATGTTTTTGGCGGCATTAGTGATAAATGTTTTGGGAATAATTTTTGCAATGCTTTTGTTCTATCATTACGCCGCCGAACATTTTTATTCGGAATATGCCGCCTCACTTTACGAACGAGTTTATATAGGCGCAAAAAATGCCGACGCTGGCTTCCAAAAAATTTATCGGGCGACTTTGGATATTTCCTTCGACGCGCAGATAAGCGAACTTATAAATAGCGGCGACCTTCCTAAAGTGGCGACGCGTTTGAGAGATTATCGCGAAAAAAATTTTTTGGCTGATGACATTTATATTTACTTGCCCGCCAGAAAAATTTTGATTCGCTCCGAAGAATATAATTCTGTTCAAACGCTTAACGAAAAAACTTCCGCCGCTTGGCAAAAAATTATCGACGCTCAAAGCGGAATGCGTCCGATTTTTGCCGAAAACATTTTAAGCCCAGCCGCCAAAAATATTTTTCTATACAAGGCGAAGATTCAAGGCGCGGCGGCTTACGTTACGACGCAAATCAGCGAGCGCGGTTTTTACTACAACTTTATCGACGATTTAGGCACGAGCGACGCAAATATCGCGTTGATGTTCGACGGCGCAGGAAATATCGTTTCGCAGAGCCGCGCATATTCCAATCTAAACGAAAAAAATTTTATCACCGCCGAAGTCGAAATGCCGCTGTCGCACTACACGATAAAACTTTTGGTCAACAAGAAAAAAATTGACGGCAAAATAATTTTCATGCAAATTTTAAGCGTGCTAGGTGTCATTTTTATTTTGTTGTTGTCGTCGCTCCTTTTATATATGCTTTCTGCTAAACTAAATGAACCAGTCGAAAATCTTGCTCAAGTCATGCAAGACGTTGGACACGGAAATTTTTCATTGCGTGCAAAAGTCGAGGGCAATGACGAAATCGGTTATCTCGCCGAAAGATTTAATCACATGTTAGACAATCTGGAGAACGAAAAACTTTTGAAGCGGCAAGCGGAATTGAACGCCTTGCAATATCAAATTCGCCCGCATTTTATTTACAACACGCTGAATTCAATTCGATTCGCGGCAATGATTCAAGGCGCAAAAAATATCGGCGAGTTGTTGGCGAATTTTATTGAGCTGTTGCAAGTTAGCACGAACCGCGAGGGCGAATTCGGAACGTTGGCAGAAGAAATTTCTACGCTGAAAAAATATATCGCCTTGCAAGAATTCCGGCTGATGAATTCGTTCGCGACAGAATTTAATTTAGCGGAAGAAACTTTATCGTGCAGAGTGCCGCGTTTGATTCTTCAGCCGTTCGTAGAGAATAGTATCTTGCACGCGCCAAGCCCCGAAAAAACTTTTTGCCGAATTGTAATTGCCTCTGAACTGCGCGGCGACGAATTGATTATTTCCGTGACTGATGACGGCAAAGGCATTGCGCCCGAAGTTTTAGAAAATTTATCCGCTAAATCGTCCGATAAAAAAACTCACGGCGGCTTTTCGGGTATCGGCGTTTCAAATATTCGGGAGCGGTTGCGGCTTTACTACGGCGACGCGGGCAAAGTTATCTGCGAAAGCGACGGCGAAAGTTTTACAAAAATTTCAATCATCTTGCCCGCTGAGGTGGTGTCATGACAAAATTTATCGCGCTGTTTTATACGCTACTTATAATGCTGTTAATCGCGGTTGTGTCTTATTCCGTGCAGAAGTCGGAAGAAAATTTTACGCCGCCAAAATATACAATCGGTGTAGTGTTAAAGGCAATGGACAGCGAGCATTGGCTATCGGTGCGTTCGGGCATGACGGAGGCGGCTCAACTACACAACATGCAACTAATCGTAATCACCGCCGAAAACGAGACCGCCTTTGTCGAGCAGAATAAAATTATCGACGACTTACTTGCTAATGATATTGACGCGCTGATTGTTTCTCCAACTAATATCAATCACACTAAAGAATTTGTTGACGCCGCGCAGATTAAAAATATTCCCGTCTTTTCGATTGACGAGGAAATTGACGGGATAATTTATATCGGCTCAAATAATTATCTGGTTGGAGAAATGGCAGCGGCATTTATAGAAAAAAATTTGCCTGAAGGTTCGGAAGTCAGCGTAATTTCGGGCAGTGCGAATCAAAACGCGCACATTCAACGGACAGCGGGCTTTGTTGATTACATAGAAAAAAATTCTTTGCTTGAAATTGGTACGACAATGACGGCGGAGACGCAATATCGGCAAGCGATGAATCAAGCGGAAAAACTTTTCAAAGAGCGACCGAACACGCGAGGAATTTTCGTGACAAGTGCTATAATGACTTTGGGTGTTATCGAGGCGACGGAGAAAAATGTTAAACAAGTTACAATCGTGGGCGTCGACACGCAAAACGATGCGATAATGGCAGTTAAAAACGGGAGTATTGACGCGCTTATTTCTCAAGACGGGCACGAATCTGGCAAATTGGCAATAGAAGTTGTCGCGGCATATTTGAACAATCAACCGACGGAAAAATATAATTTTATTGCCAACGAGCTGATAACCGCCGATAATGCCGAACAATTTTTATTGCAGGAGGATTTTTGATGAAACGAGTTTTAATTGTTGATGATGATTTCCTTGTTCGCACTTATCTTAAGCAAATGATTTCTTGGGAGGAGAAAGGCTTTTATATAGTTGGCGACGCTAAAAACGGACGCGAGGCACTGGAAATTTTGCAACGCGATGGCGCAGATATTATGATTGCCGATATGTCAATGCCGATAATGGACGGGATAGAGTTGACGCGACAGGTAAAAAAATTATCGCCGCGCACGCACATTTTGATTTTGAGTTGCCACGACGATTTTGTTTACGTCAAGGAGGCGATGAAACTCGGCATTGACGATTACCTTTTAAAAAATGATTTGTCGGAGGCGACGCTTTTAGACGCGCTGAATAAAATTTCGTTCGAGGCGGAAGATAATTTAGAAATTGAGCGGCTTGCACTAATCGGACGAAAAAAGTTGCGCGAAGATTTCTTTAAAGCCTTCGACGCGGGCGAGGTATCAACATTAGCAAAACTTGCACGAGATGCGGAAATTAATTTGGGATTCCAATCGGCGGCGGCGTTTATGATAATCCCCGAAAATTGGCACGAGCGCGAAAAACTTTTATCGAAAGTCGAGTTAGAAAATTTTTTGTCGGCATTCGCGGAAATGAGTTTGAACACTTGCCGAAATTTATTGGACGATAAAGTTCAGCCGTTGATATTTGATTCGAGGCGCGAAGGATTTTTTCATTGGGGCTTGATAGTCGACAATGGCACGCGGGAAATTGCCGAACGACTTCAAAATTTCGCTAAGCTTTACTTTAATTTGGAACTGAAAATTATTCAGTCATCGCCGCAAAAAAATATCGCTGAGCTGTCAAAACAATGGCAAAAAATTTACGCCGCCCGCGCAGATTCATTTTACTTGGACGAAAAAATTATCGAGCTAAAAGACTTATCGCCGTTAGAAATGAAAATTCCTGCCGAGCTTAAAATTTCAATGCACGAGCTGATAGAGGCTTTAAATTTCTCCGACGAAGATTTTTCTTCCGTGCTGAAAACTTTTCGCGAAAAACTTTTGGAGGTAAAACTTCACCCCGAAATTTTATCGACATTTATAATTGAACAATCCGTTGAACTTGAGCGCGATTTACTACCAAGCCCGTTGCAAGCGGAAAATTTTTCAGAGTGGTTTTCGGAGCTGGAAAAATTTTTAAAGGAACTGCGCGGGCGGCAAGGAAAAGATTATTTGCACCCCGCAATTCGGCTGGCGTTGAGATATATCGAGGAAAATCATCACCGAGAAATTTCGCAAACGGACGTTGCCGACGCCGTTCATCTAAACCCGTCGTATTTTTCTACGCTGTTTAAAAAATCTGTTGGCAAGGGTTTCAGCGATTATCTTACGGAACTTAGGATTGAGCACGTCAAAGAACGGCTTGCAACTACTTCAGAAAAAATAAAAGCCATTTCGACGGCTGAAGGTTTTGCTGACTATCAATATTTTTGCAAGCTATTCAAAAAAATTACGGGACTTAATCCCAGTCAATATCGGCAAAAATTTCTGCGTTGATTGACGGAAAAGCTCCACATGTGCTAAGATTGACTTACTACAATTAATCCTAAGCACGGCGTGGAGCTTTTTCCATTTTAGATTTTACAACGCCCGCGCCTTGCTTGTCAACCGGAAAGGCGGAGTGGTATTATGGCTTACGGTGTGATTTACAAAATTACGAACAAGCTTGACGGCAAGCAGTACGTCGGGCAAACAATGCGCTTGTTCGAGAAGAGGTTCAAGAAACACGCAAATAACAAAAAATCTCATCTCGGCAGGGCAATTCAAAAATACGGCGTGGAAAATTTTTCAATCGAAATTCTCGAAGAGTGCGATACTTGCGAACAGCTTAACGAGCGCGAAATTTTTTGGATTGCCGCGCTTAACTGCAAGCACCCGAACGGCTACAACTTCGCTGACGGCGGAAAAGGAAATTCTGGATTGAGACATACGCAAGAAACTCGCGCTCAAATGTCGGAATCTCACAAGGGCGAAAAAAATAATTTCTTTAACATGAATCATACGCCTGAAACTCGTTATACACTTTCGGTGTCCCACCGTCACGAGACGCCTCATAAAAATTTATTGAAGGAAATGGACGCTCGGCAAATGTCATACACTGCGCTTGCGAAACTCATGAACTTGTCTGTAACAAACTTCGCTAGTAAAATGCGCGGCAAATATAATTTTACTGACAAAGACAAAGCTAAACTCGTTGAAATTTTTGGTAAACCCATCGAATACTTGATTCAATACGAAATTCCGTACAAAACTCCGAATGAGATTTCTGCAAAAAAGTTAGTATCGCACCGCAACTACAGTCCGTATCCAAATTTAATAGCGGAATTGGACGCTCGACAACTCTCGTATCGTTCACTTGCAAAATTGTTAGGCTTGGTACCGTCGGGCGTTTTCGAAAAAATACGTGGTAAGCAGAACTTCACGGCGAAAAGTAAAGCTAAGCTCGAAGAAATTTTTCAAAAACCAATCGAATATCTCCTTAAGCGCGACGAAGACTAAAAAATTTCTGCGCTATCTAAAAATTTTACACGTCCGATAGCGGGCGATTTTTTTTATCCAATTAAAGGTAACGGCTTCAAAAAATTTTTCGGCTGTGATAATTCCGCTTAATCGGCTATCATTATATCAATAATAAAAGTTTTCTTCAACTTGAAAGGAGAGTTTCTAATGAAGATTGGAGTTATCGGAGCAGGACGTATCGGCAAGGTGCACCTCAGAAATATTTCGCTGTTCGTGCCGGAACTGGAAATTAAAACTGTTGCTGACCCCTTCGCAAATGAGCAGACTGAAGCTTATGCCGCGCAGTTCGGTATCAAGAACGTCACCAAAGACGCGAACGACATTTTCAACGATCCCGAAATCGAAGCAGTCGCGATTTGCTCCTCCACCGATACGCACGCCGAGTATATCGTCAAGTGCGCTAAAGCCGGCAAACATTGCTTCTGCGAAAAACCTATTGCTACGGACATCGCGGTCATCAAAAATGCTCTCGCCGAAGTCAAAAAGGCGGGTATTAAGCTCCAAATCGGGTTTGTACGTCGTGCAGATCATAACCACCGCGCAGTTTATGACATGGTTCGCGCCGGCAAAATCGGCAAACCGCACATCATTAAAATTTCTTCGCGTGACCCCGAACCCCCGCCGATTGCTTACGTTAAAGTTTCTGGCGGTATCTTCTACGACATGATGATTCACGATTTTGATATGGCGCGTTTCCTCGCTGGCGATGAAGTTGAGGAAGTTTACGCGGCAGGCGCAGTTTTAGTTGATCCGGCAATCGGTGAGGCTGGCGACGTTGATACTGCAGTTGTTACCTTGAAATTCAAGGGCGGCACCATTGCGACGATTGATAACAGCCGCCGTGCAGTTTATGGTTACGATCAGCGCGTTGAAGTTTTCGGCGATAAGGGCGTCGCTATGAACGGCAACGACATTCCCAATACGGCAACTTTTGCAGACGCTAACGGCACAGTCGGCGGCACGGCGTTTCAAGTTATGTGGGACAGATATGAGCAAGCTTTTGTTTCCGAAATGAAAGCCTTCGCAAAAGCTATCGTCAACAACGAGGAAACTCCTGTAACCGGCGAAGATGGACTTTATCCGGTGCTCATGGCGGCGGCGGCAACTAAATCTTGCAAAGAAGGTCGTCCCGTTAAAATTTCCGAAGTCGACGTGTAATGGAGGTTGTTTCAAATGTTGAAACGTTGCGCATGTATCGACACGCTTTACACTGAAAAAGATTTTTACGAGAGATTTGCGGCGGCTAAGGCTGACGGTTTCGATGCGGTTGAATTTTGGGATTGGAGAATTCGCGACTTGGATAAAGTTCGCGACGCGGCTCAAGCGGCTGGAATCACCATTAGCGGCTTTAACGGCGATAATGATTTTTCCCTCGTCGACCCTACGCACAAAGAAAAATATCTCGAAAATCTTAAGGCTTCCCTCGACGCGGCTAAAAAAGTTGGTGCAGTAACAGTTACCATTCACTCTAACGCACTCGGCGACGGCGGCATTGTTGTTAATCACTACGATGAACTTTCTGACACAGTTAAGCTTTGCTCCATGTACGACACGTTGCTTGCCTCCGTCAAACTCGCTGAAGAATATAAAATCCGCATGAACTTGGAAGGCTTGAATATCAAAGTTGATCACGTTGGAAATTTCCTGCAGACAACTCAAATGGCGGCAGAAGTTACGCGCCTCATCAATTCGCCTTATTTGATGATTCTGTTTGACGCTTATCATATGCAGTACAACGAGGGCGCACTCTGCTACAACATTGAAAAATATTTTGACCAAATCGGACATATTCACATTGCTGATTGTCCTGGTCGTCACGAACCTGGTACAGGCGAAATTAATTATCATGCCGTCTACGAAACTTTAAAACGACTTGGCTATCAATATCGTGTCGGCTATGAACTTTTCCCGCTGACTGATACGGCAACTGCAGTTAAAGCAATTTTCCAAGACTAAAACCCCTTCACAATAAAAACTTTTGTTAGGGCGGGCTGCGTCACGTTCGCGGCTCGCCTTGAGCATATCTTGAATAAAATTTTCTAGGGAGGGAATGACATGAACACAGTTTCACCGAATGTTTCGCCTGCTGTAGATGAGCGGCTTTCGTGGTTTACTCGAATTTGTTACGGTTTCGGCGATACAGCTTGTAACGTTGTTGCAGGCGCAATGACAATTCTGACGTTCTTTTATACTGACTATGCGGGCGTTGAGCCTACAACGGTCGGTTTGGTAATGCTCTTATCCCGTTGCTTCGACGGCGTCTCCGATGTCATTATGGGATTCATAGTTGAACGCACCAATTCCAAATGGGGCAAATCGCGTCCTTGGGTTTTATGGTCGAGCATTCCTTTCTGCGTGTCTATTGTTTTGATTTACTGTGTGCCGCAGGGAGTTTCTGATTTTACTCAATTCGTTTACCTCTTTATAACCTACAACTTCTGTAATACCGTCTGCTACACCGCATTAAATCTGCCTTACGGTTCACTGTCTGCGATGATGACGCGCTCCTCGCACGAACGCGACATGCTCTCCGTTACTCGTATGGCACTTTCTCCGATTGGCAAAATCATTTCCATTTCGGCTACGCTCCCGCTTATTAAAGTTTTCGGCGACAATCAAACTGCATGGATTATCGTCATGAGCATTTGGGCAGTCCTCGCGTTGTTCCTCTTGTTACTGTGCTTTAAGCAGTGCGAAGAAAAAGTTGTTATCGAGGCTCGCAAAAAAGAAGATAAACTGCCCGTCGGTAGAGCGATTAAATGCTTGCTTATGAATAAATATTTCTTAATGGCAGCATTTATCTGGATGATGCAATGTATAATTCAGATGGTTACTGGCACCGTTCTGCCGTATTATTGCAAATATATTTTCTTCGATGATTCGCTTTTCAGCTACCTGTTGCTGTTAGAAGTTGTCACAACGATTGTAACTACAGTTCTTTTCTGCCCGTTCTTACTTAAGAAATTTGGCAAACGCAATATGTCGATGATTGGTTGCGCGGTTGCTTTAATTGGTCATTTGATTTACTGCACGCACCCGACTGATTTTAACTGGGTTATCTTCAGTTGCTTTATTCGTGGCGTGGGCTTTGCTCCGTTGAACTCGGTTATCTTCGGTTTCTTGGGCGACTGCGTTGAATACGGTCAATATAAATTCCACATTCGCACAGAAGGTTTGATATTCTCCGGCGGCTCCATTGGTTATAAACTTGGTACCGGCTTATGCGGTGCGTTCATTACGTGGCTTATGTCCATGAGCGGCTACATTGCCTCTACTACCGCCGACGCTGTTCAACCTCAAAGCGCGATTGATATGATCGTCAACATTTATATCTTCGGCATGATAATTATTTGGGTATCGTTGCTACTTGTCCTGTCAATGTACAAACTCGATAAAGAATATCCCGCGATTATGGAAGAACTTTCCAAACGTGAGGCTCGCGGTGAAATGTAATTTACGGATAACGTTATACTATAGAAAAATCCCCTCGCCTAAATTGACAGGGGGATTTTTTGTTGCAAAAGTTATTTATTCTTCCGCTCGTGGCGTTAAGTCAGCGGGATTAAGTTTACCTTGCTTTTTACGTTCGGCAAATTCGGCTGTTGCAGTAAACAGCGCGTCGCTCGACGAATTTAACGCAGTTTCGCACGAATCTTGCAATACGCCGATTATAAAGCCGACACCAACAACTTGCATTGCAATATCGTTATCAATTCCGAAACTCGAACAGGCAACCGGAATCAAAAGTAACGAACCGCCAGCAACACCCGACGCCCCGCAAGCACCAACCGTTGAAATTATACAGAGCAATAACGCTGTCGGCATGTCAATCGAAATTCCTAACGTGTGCGCCGCCGCTAAGCTCAAAACGGCAATCGTTATCGACGCGCCCGCCATATTAATTGTTGCGCCCAATGGTATCGAAATCGAATATAAATCCTCGTTTAAGCCTAAACGTTTGCATAAACTCATGTTGACGGGAATATTTGCCGCACTCGACCGCGTGAAGAATGCGTAAATGCCGCTTTCCCTAAGCGTCGCGAAAACCAACGGATAAGGATTGATTCCCAGCTTGAAAAATACGATTATCGGGTTCATGATAAGTGCCACGCTGAAGAATGCACCCAAAAGTACCGCCAAAAGTTTTGCATAACCTAAAAGCGCGTCAACACCGCTCGTTGCTATCGCGTCGGCAACCAAGCCCATGATACCGAACGGCGCAAAGCGAATTACCCATTGCACGACTTTTGTAACTGCCTTTGCTAAGTCTGCAAGTACGTTGTGTAATTCGTCGCCCGCATGCCGGAACGCTAAGCCCATTATAACGCCCCACGCCAATATTCCGATGTAATTTGCCGTCGTCAGCGCGTGTATTGGGTTGTCAACGACATTCATTATAACGTTCTGTAAAACTTCGATGATTCCGCCCGGCGGCGTGATTGTCGTATCAGCATCGATTTGCAATTTTAATGTCGTCGGGAATAAAAATGACGCCGTGACTGCCACCA